>CAJTJA010000005.1:46683-86937 GCA_910576845.1 uncultured Oscillibacter sp. | reverse complement strand
TGTTTATCCGGAGCGGCACTGGTCAGCTTTGATGAACGAGAAAAACCGAAGGGCATATGCCCTTCGGTTTTTTAGTTCTCCTCTTCATTCCCCGGGTGGAAATGCCTCCAGACCGCTTCGGCGGCACTCCGGGGCACCACCACTGCCAGAGCTTCCACATCTGCCCCCCGAATAGCTTTGATGGTTCCAAACCGTTTCCGCAGTTCTTCCCGCCGCTTTGGCCCTATGCCGGGAATGCCGTCCAGAGCGGAGCGCATAGCGCTTTTTCCATGGCTCTCGTGGTGATAGGTAATGGCAAAGCGGTGGGTCTCCTCCTGAATCTGCCCAATCAGGGAAAACACCGCCTGGTTTCCAACAATGCCGATCTCCCGGCCCTCCGGGGTCACCAGGGCACGGGTTCGGTGCCGGTCGTCCTTCACCATGCCGAAGATGGGAACATTTACCCCAAATTCCTCCGCCACATTAAGGGCTGTCTGAGCGTGGGTAACGCCGCCGTCAATTAAGAACACATCCGGCAGGGGCAGGAACTTCTCGTCTCCGTCCGCCGCCCTCTGGAGACGCCGCCGGATTACCTCCCGCATGGAGGCATAGTCGTCAGGCCGTCCGTTCAATTCTTTAATCCGAAAGCGGCGGTACGCGCTCTTCAAAGGCCTTGTGCCGCTGTAGACCACCATGGATGCCACTATGTCGCTGCCCCCTGTGTTGGAGATGTCAAAAGACTCCAGCCGCTTGGGCGGCGCGGGAAGATCCAGCATCTTCCTCAAAAGCTCCAGGGTGTGGGTTACCCGCTCCTCCGCCGTGGTGGCCCGTTCCGCCTCCTCAGCGGCATTCCGCTGGGCCATAGCCCGCAGGTCCGCCTTCTCACCCCGCCGGGGAACATGGACCCAGACCTTGTGCCCCGCCCTTTTTGCCAGAATCTCGGAAAGGTTTTCACAGTACCCCTCCGTCGCAAAGGGCAGCAGAACCTCATGGGGCAGAATAGCCCGCGGCAGGTAATACTGGGCCGTCAGGGCGGAGAGCATCTCCTCCTGCTCCTCCTCCATGGGCGCTGTAAACAGCTCTGTTTCCCGCCCCGCGAGGTTTCCCTCTTCCATGTGCAAAACTGCGTAACAGCATTTTCCCGCTCCGCGGTACAGGCCCCAGATGTCCGTGTCTGCGCAGAGTCCGGCAATGACCGTCTGCTTCTTGGAGAGGGCGCTGATAGCACCGATCCGGTCCCGGAGGGCGGCCGCCTGCTCAAAGCGCAAGGCCTCCGCCTCCGCTTCCATCTCGCCGGTCATCTCACGAAGCAGTTCTTTCGCTTTTCCCTCCAGCATTTGGCAGGCCTGGCGAATACGGCGGTTATATTCCTCAGCTGTCATCTCCCGCCGGCAAAAACCATCACACCGGCCCATGTGAAAGTTAAGGCAGGGCCGTTCCGTCCCTATATCTTTGGGAAATTTCCGGCTGCATGTCGGCAGCCGCAGGGCGGCACAAACCGCGTCCAAGGCCTGCCGCGTCTCAAACCGCCCGCCAAAGGGGCCAAAATATTTGGCTCCGTCATCAGCCCATTTATGAACCATAGAGAAGCGGGGATAGGTTTCCCTGGATAGGCGCACAAAAGGATAGCCCTTGTCGTCTTTAAGAAGAATATTATAGCGAGGCATATGGCGTTTGATAAGGGAATTTTCCAGCACCAGGGCCTCGAATTCGCTGGTGACAAAAATCGTGTCAAAATGATCCACCTGGGAGACCATCTGCCGGGTTTTTGCCGTATGGGAAGCACTGTCCTGAAAGTATTGACTAACCCGGTTTTTAAGTTTCTTTGCCTTGCCCACATAAATAACCTTGCCGGTTTTATCCATCATCAGGTAAACGCCGGGAGACAGAGGCAGGTCGTTGGCCTTTTCCTTCAGTTCATCCTTGGTCATACCGCATATCCCTTTCAGAAAACAAAAAAAGACCGCCCCGCGCTGGCAGGCAGCACGGGGCCGGTTTGTTACTCTCCGAAGTTGTCTTTCACCAGGTCCACCAGTGCGGTGACCGCCTCTTTTTCATCGCTGCCATCCGCAATCAGGGTAATAGGAGTACCCTTCACAATGCCCAGGGACAGCACGCCTAACAGGCTTTTGGCGTTAACGCGGCGATCCTCCTTCTCGACCCAGATGCCGCTTTTGAACTCGTTGGCTTTCTGGATAAAGAATGTGGCGGGGCGGGCGTGCAAACCAACTTCGTTGTTGACCGTGATTTCCTGCGTATACATGTTGCAGCTCTCCTTTTTCATATCAAATGGAAATGTATTGCCCACGAGCCATTACTTTACTAGTATAATATTATCATAACCGCTTTTTCGTCTCTCGTCAATGGTCAATTGCACAAACATTATTAAAATTTTTTCTTGACAGCCAGATTCTTTTTGGTAGTTTGCTCCAATTTTATATAAAAATATACGTCATTTTAACGAAAATTTGAAAGTTTTACAAGGAAAAGCAAAGCATCCTCCGGCAAGTGTCCGCATGTCAAAGACTTTTGAATCTGGTGGGAGAAGAAGGGTGCTCTTGAGGCCTTCAGGGCGGCGCACGCTTCGCTGTTCCTTATGTCTTGTCTGAAAAATGGCGAAACGCCCAAACGACGGACTTTTTCTGCCGCTCTGCGTTAAATTTTCTTGCCGGGCGGCAGGCCGCCTTATGGATATCACATCCCCTCTGGGTAAACAATCTCTCGCCCCTGAGCATTCCGCCAATTTTTAAATAAGGCCTAATAATTTTCTGCCCTGATTTGGAAAAAGCCCTGCGGGGCCCCGCAGACAGGGCAGTTCAGCGGAGCATTTTTTTCCAACTCCAGGTGTCCGCAATTCCGGCAGCACCAAAGTACTGGCCCGCCTCTGTGAAATACCTGATTTCGCCTTACATTTTCTAATAATTTTAAAAACCGCACCTCATGGGCCCGCTCTGCCCGCGCAACGCCTTCAAACCGGGAAGCCAATTCCACGAACCCTTCGGCCCTGGCAGTCTGCGCCATCCCGGTATATACATAAGTCCATAGGGCATTTTCACTTTCGGCAGCATTCGCCAAGTTTTCTTCCGTTGTCCCCAATTCGCTCAGTGCCCGCAGCCATATGCGGGCATGGGCCTGCTCATTCTGCGCAGCCTCCTCAAAAAAGGCGGCCAATTGTTCATATCCCTCCCGGCGCGCCGCCTCGGCAAAGAGATCATATTTGCTCCTGGAATAAGCTTCTCCGGCAAACGCCCGCCGCAGATTAGCCTCCGTTTCACTCCCCTTAAAATCCACAAGCCAGTTCCTCCTTCAAGCACCTTACCCTCATCTTACTAACAGCTGCTTATTCCATGCTTATGGTTTCTTAATAAAATTTATTCAGTGTTTTCCTCGTCAAAAAAAGGAGTTATCTCCTGAAAGTCCCACGGTTTACATCAGATAGGCCGGAAACAATAACATTCGGGTATCGTAAAAACACGGGACGGGTCTGCCGCCCCGCGCACCGTCAAAGAAGCTCAAAGACATATTCATTTGGACTCCTTTGACGGGAGGCAGGGCCGAAAACCCGCCCTGCAAAGCAGCCTGTACGGTTCCGCTCAAGCGGATGCGGGCTGTTTGATTATTAAAGGAGGAGTATCTTATGAAAAATACTCTGATGTTTCTGCTGGTGTCCCTGTTGCTGGCATTCAGTCTCACCGCCTGCGGCGGCGACAGCCAGCAGACCGGCACTGCCGGCAGCAGCCATGCCGCAAATCAGGACAGCGGCATCACCGGAGACAACACCGTCAAGGGAACCCCTGGCGCCAATGATTCTATTACCGGAAACAACAATACACCCAGTGTCAACGAAAATAACGGCTCCGTTGCCGGCAGCGGAAACGACAGCGGCGTTATGCCTGACGACTCTCTGGTAGATGATGCCAGGGATGCGCTGGATGATGCCGGAGATGCGGTCGGCCGCGCTATGGATGACTTCTAAGGAAGTGTAAACAAATTCAGCATCTGCGGGAGGGTGGAAAAATTTCCACCCTCCCGCAGAAATTTGTCCTGCCAAAAATCTGCCGGGACAAGAGCTTTTGTCTTCCATTTTATCCGCCTTCCCTGTATAATAACCTACATAAAAAGGAGGAACGCCCATGTCTCAGGAATTCACTATGCATACAATCGCCCATATCCACAGCGATTTTCCAAGCAAGTTTGGCGTTCCCCGCCAAAGCGGCCTGGTAGAAGCACTGGAAGCCTTGGTGGTGTTTGAGCCGGAATATCGAAATCCAGCCGCTTTTCGAGGGCTGGAGGGCTTTTCCCATCTGTGGCTGATCTGGGCCTTTGACCAAACTGCCCGAAAGTCATGGTCTCCCACAGTGCGCCCGCCCAGGCTCGGGGGCAACATCCGGTTGGGTGTCTTTGCTACCCGTTCTCCCTTTCGCCCCAACCCCATCGCTCTCTCCGCTGTGACCCTGGCAGGGATCGAGGAGACCAAGGATTATGGAACCGTTCTCCGCGTCCGGGGAGCCGATATGATGGATGGCACGCCCATTCTGGACGTCAAGCCTTACCTTCCCTATGCCGACTGCCGGCCCGAGGCCCTGGGAGGGTTTGCCTCTGTTCCTGCCGGAGAAACCCTGACAGTGGAGTGCCCTCCGGAACTTTGGGAGCAGGTTCCCCAGGCACAGCGGGAAGCCCTTCGCGCTGTGCTGGCCCTGGACCCAAGGCCCAAGTATCAGACAGACCCGGAGAGGCTCTATGGTTTTGGCTTCGCCGGGCTGGAGGTGCGTTTCACCGTGGAGGAAAAGATTCTCCATATCCGGGAGATTGCCGCCAGCGGCAAAGACGGCTGAAAACTGTCAGCCGTCTTTGCTGATTAACTTATTAAGGAAGAAGACTGCATCAACGGAGAGGAAGAACGTTACAAGAGGAGCCCGGGAAGGGTTCCTCTCGTTTTCAATCAGAAGTTTTCACGGGTTATGGAAAACTTGCTCAGGCTGTTGGAAATACTTTGGGGCAGACTGAGGCGGCCGACAAATGCCAGCCGCCCATTTTGTTTTTTCTTTATTCCAATTTTCGAACAAAATTGCCATAAACCCGGACCCTCTCCTGCACAGTGGTAAACGCATGGGGGTCCATCTCGTATACTGCGTGAAGCAGTTCCTCTATTTCAAATTTAGAAAGGCAGACTACCAGAACATGCAGCCCTTTCCCGCTGTATGCCCCGGTTCCTTCCCAATAGGTAACGCTTCGGCCCAGCTTCTCAATGATAAACCGGCCCAGAACCTTTTCATCCTCTTTCGTAAAAATCATCGCCTGCACATTCACATTTTGCTGATGCATCCGGTCCAAAACCATGGAAGTGAAAAAGTTATAGATTACAGAGTAGATCGCCACCTCCGGCACAAACAGGACCAGACAGGCAGCATAGAGGAAAAAGTTAAACGTCAGAGAAAACTTTCCCACCGTAAACCGGCTGCCGCGCTTGCTCAGGCACAGCCCTACAATATCCAAACCTCCGCCGCTGCCGCCGCAAGTCAGGACAATACCGCTGGCTACGCCCACAATAATGCCCCCCAGCATGCATGCGGTGAGATAGTCCTCCACAATGGGGGTCTGGGGAATGGGAATAATGCTGTAAAACAGGGAAAAGGATACCGTGCAGATAATGGTTTTGACTGTCATGGCTTTCCCGAGGGTCTTGTAAGCCAGAAACAGGATGGGGAGATTACTGATAAAATAGAGGATGCCGGCGATATCCGCATTGCCAAAAGTCAGCCCCAGCTTTGCCTGCAGCAGGGTCCTGATAAGCTGGCACAGACCCATCAGCCCGCCGGAATACAGATTCAGCGGGACAATAAAGAGATTCATCGCCAAGGCGATGATTCCCTCGCCGGCTATAGCAGCCAGGAGCCGGAGCCAGCGGTTATGCAGAGAATTGTACATCATATCCTTCATATCGTTCCTCCCGGCCGGCCCTTCATGCCGGTCTTTTGCCTCCGCCCTGGTACACGGACGGAAATCGCTCCAGTTTGCGCACGGCGAATACTGGCTATGATTATAGCCGCTTCCAAAGGAAACCGCAAGAGAAAACCCGAGGCAGAATCGCCTAATTCCCAAGAGGAATATTCCTTCTACAGGCCAAAACCTACAAAGCGTAACGCAGGCATCGGTAAAGCCGCTTTCTGGCGCGGCAAAGCGTCCGGGAAACCGTAGAACGGTTTACGCCGAGCTCCTCCGCAATTTGAGAGAGCGTTTTTTCCTGATCATAATAAAGCCTCAGCACCTGTCTCTGCCGGGAAGTCAGCTCCTGGACCCTGGCGCTGCGGAGACTGCGGCGAAGTCTGTCCAGCCGCTCGCCGTTATCCGCCGGGCCTTGCTGCTCCCAATCCGTGACGTCTCCTATCCAATCGCCGGCGCAGGCATTAAAATGTATAATTTCCATATCTGTAAAAGCTCCTGTCATAATAATGGGCAGTCAGAGCCGCAAGCTCTCTCGCCTCCCGCCAAATCGGTGTCAGTTCGCTGATCCGGCGGCGGAGCCGGGATGCCTCACCCGGGTCACTCTGGGCGCGTTCCAACTCCCGCAGCTCTATGATGCGTCCATGAATTGCCGCCGCGCTGTCCCGATAAGAAGCAGACATTTCCAGAAGCGTCATCGCCTCAGCTCCTTTCCGCAAATTTCCCGGCAGGGAGCCAGCTCCCGGCGGGCCAGCTCCGGGAAGCATGCGGCGCATACCTGGCTGCCGTTGCAGACCCAATACTCTTCTCCCCGGATAATTTCCCGGCCGCACATCGTACAGTGGAGAACCGTTTTTGCAGGACTTCGTTTTGAATAGAGCATTTAAATTCACCTCTCCAAAAAGATAAAAAGATAAAAATTTGAAAAATTTTTGTTGACAAAAAGAAAACTGTCTGCTAAAATAAGCAATGCTGTTGGAACTGCTGGTGTAGCTCAGTTGGTAGAGCAGCTGATTTGTAATCAGCAGGCCGGGGGTTCGAGTCCGTCCACCAGCTCCAAACTTTATAGGGGGGAATTCCAGAGCGGTCAAATGGGGCAGACTGTAAATCTGTTGTCACTGACTTCGGTGGTTCGAATCCACCTTCCCCCACCAGCTCATAAAAAATCCTAAGGTGGTAAAAAGCCTTGGGATTTTTTATTTTGCCTGACAGGAAATTTTTCCGCTTTCAGCCATGAATCACATTACCGAATACAGCTGGTTTTAGCAAAGCAGAGACCGGTGAGAAAAATTTTTCGGTATTGCCCTCCGTAACGCGGCCCCTCTGCGGAAAAGAAAAAAATCAAAATACGGACAACGGGTTTCTATATGACCACCTCGCATATACGGAAACACCACAAGAATCTTGTTGCCTTTTCCAAAATAGCACGTATGTTCTATTTTGTCAAGATAGATTTACAAGAATCTTGTAAAAAGATTGACAGTCTTTTGCCTTCCTGTTAAGATGGAGAACACAGAAAGGAGGGACACACATGTCCTTTGGAGAGAGGATACGGGCACGACGCGGGGAATTGGATATGACCCGGGTAGAGCTGGCAGCGCTCCTGGGCGTCTCACCCTCCGCAGTTGGAAATTACGAAACTGGGGTCAGCTTTCCAAAAGAGGAAATTATGCTCCGGCTGTTTGACTCGTTAGAGACCGATCCCAATGCACTGTTTCAGGACAGTTTTCGATACAATAAGCAGCCGCTGTCTCCAGAGGAACAGCAGCTGCTGGAAGGATACCGGAGCCTGTCAATCCTGGGGCGCAAGACGGTGCGGAATATGGTGGAAGCATTATGCGCTTACAGGGCCGAAGCGGAAGCAGAACCGGCAGAGCCCCGTGTGATTCCGCTGTACCGCAGCCCAGCCGCCGCCGGATATGCCGCTCCGGCCTTTGGGGAGGATTTTGACTATATTCCTGTCACCGGGGATGTGCCCCCTGCCGCCGAGTTCGGCGTGCGTATTCAAGGTGACTCCATGGCCCCTTTTATCACCGACGGTTCTGTGGTGTATGTAAACCGAGACCCGCTTAAGGCCGGAGATGTGGGAATTTTCTGTGTAGATGGGGACATTTTCTGCAAGCAGTACTATAAGGACCCGGCGGGAATCGTATACCTTTTTTCCTTGAACCGGGCACGGGCGGATGCGGATATTATGCTTACCTCCACCGGAGGGCGGACGCTGGTCTGCTTCGGGAGGGTAATTCTCCGGCCCTTCCCCCTGCCGGGGAGGTAAATATTGCCTCTGAACAGTTTAAAAGCATGAAACCCCTTTGTTGCAGCTGAAAATTGCAGAATAACCGGTGAACATAGCCGGTGCCTGCCTCTTTTTGTCTATTCCAAGTCTTTTAAGCGTTGAAGCCGGCCACACCTTTGTACTGCCGGGCATCCTGTACCATATATTTCGGAAACGCAAGGACACGCAGATTTTCGTTCCGCCGGCCCCGGACGCGCTGTTGTCCAAAACCGGCGGCGGAATACAGGCCGGCGGCCACTCCTATAGTCATCGTGCATCGGAAAGCGCAGGCGAGGCACGAAAAGCGCCTTTTCCCTGTTTTACCCTGCTCATATCCACATTCTGCGTGTGATCTTGATGTGGAGCCTCTGACCCTAAATCCCGCTAAACCCGTTGACAATCCTGTCTTGGACAGATAAAATAGAATAATTATTTTGACCTCACCTCAAATAGGAAAGGAACGGAAGCGTTATGGACAAGAGACAAGTGGACGCCATCACCGCCCGGGACGCGGACTTTGCCCAGTGGTACACCGATGTCTGCAAAAAGGCGGAATTGATCGACTATACCTCCGTAAAGGGGATGTTTATTTACCGCCCGTATGGCTACGCCATCTGGGAAAACATTCAAAATGAGCTGGACCGCCGCTTTAAGGAGACAGGGCACGAAAATGTTTACCTCCCCGTATTGATTCCTGAGTCCCTCCTCCAGAAGGAGAAGGACCACGTGGAGGGCTTTGCTCCTGAGTGCGCCTGGATCACCATGGGAGGCAGTGAGAAGCTGGAGGACCGTCTCTGCGTCCGCCCCACCTCTGAAACCCTCTTCTGCGAGCACTACGCCAACATCATCCACTCCTGGCGGGACCTTCCGAAGCTCTACAACCAGTGGTGCAGCGTTCTTCGCTGGGAAAAGACATCCCGTCCCTTCCTCCGCCACCGGGAGTTCCTCTGGCAGGAGGGTCACACCATGCATGCCACCGAGGATGAAGCCCGGGAAGAAACCATGCAAATGCTGAACGTCTATGCGGACTTTATGGAAAACTTCCTGGCCATGCCCGTGCTCCGGGGCCGGAAGACGGACAAGGAAAAGTTCAAGGGCGCCGAGGAAACCTATACGGTGGAGTGCATGATGCACGACCACAAGGCTCTCCAGGCAGGTACCAGCCACTATTTCGGCGACGGCTTCGCCAAGGCCTTTGACATCACCTACACTGGGAAGGACAATCAGCTCCACCATCCCCACCAGACCAGCTGGGGCGTCTCCACCCGGATGATCGGCGGCATCATCATGACCCACGGCGACGACAACGGCCTGGTGCTCCCCCCCCGGGTAGCTCCCGTTCAGGCGGTGGTTATCCCCGTGGCGGCGCACAAGCCCGGTGTTCTGGACGCCGCCGCGGCCCTCCGGGACCGGCTGAAAACCGCCGGTATCCGCTCCAAAATGGATGACAGCGATAACTCCCCCGGCTGGAAGTTCGCCGAATATGAGATGAAGGGCGTACCCCTGCGGGTAGAGATCGGCCCCAAAGACATGGAAAAAGATCAGTGCGTCATCGCCCGCCGGGACACCGGAGAAAAGGTAACCGTTCCCCTGGCCAATCTGGAGGAGACGGTGAAAAAGCTCCTGGACGCAGTCCACGACAACATGTACGCCATGGCCCTTCGGAACCGCGAGGACAACACCTTCGACATTTCCACCCCTGAGGAGGCCAAAGCCATCGCCGAGGGCAAGGGCGGCTTCCTGCGCTCCAAGTGGTGCGGCTCTTTGGAGTGCGAGCTTGCCATGAAGGAGCGGGCAGGGGTCAGCTCCCGCTGCATGCCCCTGAAGCAGAGCGGCACAGAAGGCGTCTGCCCCGTGTGCGGCAAAAAATGCCTCACGGATATCTACTGGGGTGTAGCCTATTAAAGACCCAACGGGGGAGTGCAGCTCCTGCCCCAATCTGCTGAAAAACGCAAAGGTTGCTTTAACTGGAGAGAACAGTATGTGCGGGGAACCCCGGAAAGATTTTCCGCACTATTTTAACCAGGAAGTTTTTTAACTTCAAAGAAGTCCGGAAAACTTCCTGGGCCCGTTAAAAACTTCTTTTGCGGCGGGCTCGGGGGAGCAGACGCTCCCCCGTTTTCATACTCCTCCGCACCCCCTTGAAAAGGAGGCCCTGCCATGAAATACCGCCGTTATCAGACTCTGGACACCGTCCGGGGCTGCGCCCTGGTTAGTATGATCCTTTATCACGCCAGCTGGGACCTGGTTTATATGTTCGGTGTAAACTGGCCTTGGTACCATGGCTTTGCCGCCCACGTCTGGCAGCAGAGCATCTGCTGGACGTTTATCCTCCTCTCCGGCTACTGCTGGCCGCTGGGCCGTCACCAGTTTCGCCGGGGACTGACTGTGTTCCTCTGCGGGGCAGCAATTACCGCCGTCACTTGGATTTTTATGCCTGAAAATTTGGTGCTGTTCGGCGTGCTGACCCTGCTGGGCTCCTCTTCCATTCTGCTGTGTGAGTTTGAACCGCTGCTCCGCCGCCTTTCCGCCCGGACAGGGCTGGCAGGAAGCTTCCTCCTGTTTTTGGTGTTCCGGGATGTAAATGCCGGATATCTTGGCTTTGAGGGAACCCGGATTTTTCATTTTTGGGATGGGGCCAGGAACCTAGGCACTGCCTTTGCCGGCTTTCCCCCGGCGGACTTTTTCTCCACGGATTATTTCTCCTTCCTGCCCTGGTTTTTCCTCTTTTTGACGGGGTACTTTCTCTTCCGCCTACGGCCCCAGGAAGAACGGGAAGACCGGGCTGTTCCTGTCCTCACAGTCATGGGGCGGCATTCCCTTTTGATCTACATGCTCCATCAGCCAGTGATTTACGCTCTCCTGCTGGCAGTGTGCAAAAATTGATCCCCCGGCCTTCCAAACTCTCCGGAAAACAAAACCGCCGGAGGATGTCCCCTGCGGGACGCCGGAAGGGCGCGCCCTCATTTCGCAAAATCCTTTCAGCGGAGGTGTCTCCATGAAAAATCTCGTCATGGGCATCCTGGCTCACGTGGATGCCGGAAAAACCACTTTGTCCGAGGCCTTGCTGTACCAAAGCGGAGCTATCCGCCGCCTGGGCCGGGTGGACCACCGAGACGCCTTTCTCGATACCGACGCAATGGAACGTGAACGCGGCATCACCATTTTCTCCAAACAGGCAGGGTTTTCCTTGGGAGATATGAATGTCACACTGCTGGACACCCCAGGCCATGCGGACTTCTCCGCAGAGGCGGAGCGGGTCCTCCAAGTGCTGGACTGCGCCGTTTTAGTCATCAGCGGCTCTGATGGAATCCAGGCCCACACCCGGACTCTCTGGCAGCTGCTGGAGCGCTATGCCGTTCCCACGTTTCTGTTCGTCAACAAGATGGACCTGGCAGGGACGGACCGGGAAACGCTTTTAGGGGAACTGAAAACCCGGCTGGACAGCGGCTGCGTAGATGTCTCCCTCCCGCCGGAACGGCTGGCGGAGGAGGCCGCCGTCTGCGACGAGGCCCTGCTGGAGCGCTATCTGGAAACCGGGGAAGTTTTGAAAACGGACCTGATTGACCTGATTCAGGGGCGGAAGCTGTTTCCCTGCCTCTTCGGTTCCGCCTTGAAATTGGAGGGAGTAGAAAATTTGCTGGAGGCTATCCGGCAGTACGCGCCCCTGCGGACTTATCCCGAAGACTTCGGCGCGCGGGTCTTTAAAGTCTCCCGTGATGACCGGGGAAACCGCCTCACATGGATGAAGATCACCGGCGGCGTATTGAAACCCAAGGGCATCCTTACGAACCGCCGGCCGGAGGCCGTCCGCTGCTCTGATGTCCCGGAGGAGGATATCTGGGAAGAAAAGGCAGACCAGCTCCGGATTTATTCCGGAACCAAATTCCGCCCCGCAGACGAAGCCCCTGCCGGTACAATTGTCGCCGTGACAGGATTGAGCCGTACCGTTCCCGGCCAGGGCCTTGGTTTCGAAACTCCGTGGACCGTGCCGGTACTGGAGCCGGTACTCGCCTATCGATTCGAGACGGACGCCGATCCCTCCGCCTCTCTTCGGGCCCTCAGGCTTCTGGAAGAAGAGGACCCGCAGCTCCGCGTCGCATGGAATGAAGCCGCTCGAGAGATACGAGTCCACTTGATGGGGGAAGTTCAGATTGAGATTCTCCGCCGCCTCCTGGTGGAACGCTTTGGCATTCAGGCAAATTTCGACACGGGACACGTTGTCTACCGGGAGACCATTGCGGCTCCTGTAGAGGGCGTTGGCCACTTCGAGCCTCTGCGGCATTACGCCGAGGTTCACCTGCTCCTGGAGCCGCTGCCCAGAGGAACGGGCCTCCGCTTTACCGCCGCCTGCCCGGAGGACCAGCTGGACGGCCGCTGGCAGCGGCTGATTCTCACCCACCTGCGGGAAAAGCCTCATCTCGGTGTTCTCACCGGAGCTCCCATTACGGATATAAAGATGACCCTGACGGCAGGCCGGGCGCATGAGAAGCATACGGAGGGCGGCGACTTTCGTCAGGCCACTTATCGGGCCGTGCGCCAGGGGCTGATGAGCGCAAAAAGTATTCTTTTAGAGCCCTGGTATGCCTTTCGCCTGGAGCTTCCAAACGCCCAGTTGGGCAGGGCGCTGAATGACATTCAGCAGATGGGCGGCGAGACGGAGCCGCCGGAGGCCCTGGGAGATGAGGCCGCCCTCACTGGCGAGGCTCCGGTGGCCGCCATGGGCGGCTATGCAAGAGAGATTGCCGCCTACACACGGGGACAGGGCCGCCTGACCCTCCGCCCTTCCGGCTACCGCCCCTGTGCCGATTCGGAAAGCGTGATGGAAGCCGTTGGCTACAACCCGGAGCGGGATATGGAAAATCCGCCGGATTCCATCTTCTGTGCCCACGGCGCAGGGTACACTGTGAAATGGAACCATGTTCCCGCTCAGGCCCACGTGGACAGCGGACTCCGCTTGAATATGCCGGAGACGGAGGAAGTTCCCCAGCGTTCCGGTCCTGCCGCCTCTTACACAGGAACCATTGAACAGGACAAGGAGCTGCAAAGCATCTTCGAACGAACCTACGGTCCGGTGAAGCGGCGGGACTTCCTCCCTCCCAAGGAGCCAAAGCGTCCCGCACGGGCAGCTGAACAGGCTGCTCGCCCCGTCCGCCCCCAGCCCTCAGGCCCGGAATATCTTCTGGTGGATGGGTATAACATTATTTTTGCCTGGGACGAGCTGAAGGCTGTCGCTCAGGAAAATCTGGATGCCGCTCGAAAAATGCTCTGCGATCTTCTCTGCAATTATCAGGGATATCAAAAATGCGAAGTCATCGCCGTTTTCGACGCCTATAAGGTTCGGGGCGGTCAGGGCTCTGTGGAAAAGTACCATAACATTCACATTGTCTACACCAAAGAGGCGGAAACAGCGGACTCCTATATTGAGCGGGCCACCTATGAGCTTGGCAGACGCCACAGAGTAAAGGTGGCCACCTCCGACGGGCCGGAGCAGCTTATCATCCTGGGCCATGGGGCCCTGCGCCTCTCCGCCTCTGGATTTCGGGAAGAAATTGAGCGGATCCAAGGCCAGATTGCCAATCTGTTGGCAGAAAACAACCACCAAAACCGAAGCGCTGCGGCGCTGCGGACCGCCATGGAAAAGGCTGTGGAAGAAAAGGGGAAACCGTCATGCTGACTGCATTCACCGCGTTGGGCATTTTCGGCGGTTGTACAACCGCCCGCTGGTATTTGAACCGTTCCAGCCGCCGGAAAAGAGAGCTCCTCGGAGGCAGAATCCAAACAACCGCCGTTTGGAATGCGGGAGCTGCTTTCAGCCTGCCGGTTCCTGCGGAGGCGCTGCCTTTGGCATCTTCCGCGCTTCTGGCGCTGCTCTGGCGCCGCCGCCGGCAGTCCCCTGTTGGAATAGGCCTGATTCTGGGCGGCGGGATGAGCAATTTGTGGGAGAGACTCCGGTGCGGAAGGGTCTATGATTATATTCAGTTTCCAAAAGCTCCCGGTCCCCTGCACCGTTACGTTTTTAATCTGGCCGACATATCCATTTTTCTTGGGGGCCTGACTCTGGCGGCAAAAAGCGCCTGCCCGCGTATGCCCGGGCATTCCGGCGCCTCCCGCGCAGTGGACAGGGGTGGCATCTAATCCCCCTGTCACAAGGAAATGTCCGTAGCTTTTAGTCAGCACAGCTGAAAAAATCCAAAGGTTTTTTCAGTGCGGTGTCTGCAACGCCGCAAGCCGCATCAGCGTCTCTGTGCTTGACTTCATGGGAAACGCACGGGCGCTCCGTGCCCCGGCAGAACTTTGATCCGCGGGTTAAAAAGAGGGAAATGCTTTTTTCAACTGCGTTGGCTATATATCAAATCACGGCAAACGCAGCGCAAACCCGAAACCGCTATGGCGGTCTCCCCAAAAAGGCACTGGAGTTTGTCCGGTCCAGGCCTTGTTTGAAAACAAACAGCAAAAAGCCTTGTGCCCTTGCGGCACAAGGCTTTTTCCGTGGAGCACACACCCGCCCTCGACCCCCGGTCCGAATAACGCAGCACAAGAAAAATTATTGTCAAAAGTTCGGAACAAAATAGGATGCAGGCGGTGCCAAATTGATGACAGCCAATAACAGAATTGTCTTTCAGGGCCGCCCCTGAGTACTTTATATTTATGTGCTTTTGGTTGCCCCACTGAGCACCGGTCACATGGCAAAGCCTGGCACAAACCAATATATAGCTACTCTTATTTTTTACAACTCGTTCACAATTTTCCCTTAGCTTAGGCCTTGTTTGAAAATTGGCGGAATGCCGGATTAGGGCAGATTTTTTGTCGGACACAGCGGGAGCCCCCGCCGCGAGGGCGGCGGGGGAGAGGGCCGGCAGCAGCGCCAGGGAGCAGATCAGCGCCGCCGGACGCCGGAAAAGCCGGATGCTCATAAGGACGCTCCTTTCAAAAACCGCCTTACGTCTTCTGCCGGTACAGGAATGTCACAAACTGACCCCGGATGCAGGTGTTGCCGGGGCGGAAGGTGCCGTCGGCATATCCGGCGGCGATGTTCTGCTCCACCGCCCAATTGATGGTGGAGGCGAAGGCGGAGGAGGCCGCCACATCGGGGAAGCCGGCGGGGGCCGTGGGAGCGGCATTGTCTGCGTACTTGATGATGAAGGTTTCTTCCACATCCGCTCCGATTGTCACGGCCAGCATGTCGTATCCGTCGATAGGCAGCTTGATGCCCTTGGAGGGGATTGGCTGATACCACGAGTCGTCATAGGTATACTCCTTTTCTGAAATCTGCTGGGCCGGGAAATACCAATGCGTCACATGTTCCTCATCACCCACGGCGGAGAGCGTGCTCCCTGTGGGCATTGCGTATACTTTGCAGGATTCCCCATAAACCGTGCCGGTTCCTGCCAATGCGGCGTCGGAAAGCGTGACGGTCATATCCCCCGATGGGGCCTTTATGGTTACAGGGGCCGCATAAGCGGGGACGGAGAGGCCAAGGCATACCGCCAGAGCCAATGCCAGGGACAGGAGTTTCTTTTTCATGCTGTTTTTCCTCTTTTCTTCAAAATTTCCAGCGGACGGCGCTCCCGCCCGGCAGGGGAGGAGGTTGGGGAAAGGGTACCCCGCCGGACGGGCGTCCGCCGGAAACATAAAAGCGGTGCCGAGTTTCAAAAACCCAGCACCGCATAAAGTCATGCGAACACACGCCTAGAAACCCATTCCGCCGCCCTTGCAAAAAAGCGGTGAAATTGGTATAATAAGCCCGTGGTGCAGTTTCAAACTGCTGTGCCGAGTGCTGTCGTCACTCGTACAGGGCCGCCGGGTGGTCGCAACACCCGGCGGCCTGCCGCATTTATGCTTCCGGTTACCATTTTAAACCGCCCTCAAGGAAATTGGAAGGCTTATTCGAAAAAAGTCAAATGCCCGGGAGAAGCTTTGGACCGTGCCCGGGCCGCGTTTAGAGGACGCAGGAAGACGGCACGGAACCGCTGGGAATTGACATGCCGGAAATAAAAACAGAACCATTGACAGAACAGGGATTTCCCTGCTGTCAATGGTTCTGCTGCGTGGCGGAGAAGGAGGGATTCGAACCCTCGAGACCCTTTAGGGGCCTACATGATTTCCAATCATGCGCCCTCGACCAACTAGGCGACTTCTCCATCATTTTCAATAATGCAAACCATATAACTAGCATGCTTGCTCTAAAAGAACATTCATTATTATAGCAAAGGATTTCTCAAAGTCAAGCTTTTTTTCAATTTTTTTCACATTTTAAATTTCTCGGAATTTCCAACAATTTCTGAAATGGCGGTCTTAATATTTTGCGCAGAGAACACAAAAATGCAGATTTCCTCTAAAAACTTTTTTAATAAAAATTGGCATAGACAGAGAAGCGTGTTATACTAGCTCCAATTATTTCATGGAAACGGAGTGGGCACATGAAACGCACGGTAATTGTACAAATCCCGGAAGACAAACTGAACCGCACCGCTACCAGTTTTATCAAAGCGGCCAGCGGCTTTTCCTGCTATATCTCTATTACGCGGGGGGAGCACAGCGTCAATGGAAAAAGCCTTCTTGGCTTTCTATCTCTGATGAAGGACGGAGGTCCTGTAGAGCTTGACGCCGAGGGCAGCGATGCCGCAGAAGCACTGGAAACCCTGTCGGGTATTTTGGAGACAGCGTAAAAATCTGAGAGGGGCCGCTAAAAGCGGCCCCTCTTCCTTTTTCGCAGTTTCAGCTCTTCCGCTCCAATACCCGGCAAAGCATGGAAGCGGCTTCTTCTCTAACAGCCGGGCGTTCTCCCGCATAGACTCCCTCCGCCATATCCAATGCCTGCGCAATAGCGGCATATCCCATATCCTTCTCCGGGATACTTCCCCGGTCAGAGTAATTGCAGGCAAAAATACCACTGTCCAGCCGGGCAGCAGGGCCGTAGCCCGCAGCGTCCAGCAGCATCCGCACAACGTCAGACCGGCTGAGGACGGCGTCGTCATCCCGCTCCGAGGCCCGAAGAAGCCCCATGCGGCAAACATCATAGTACATGCTGTCCCGGGCGTCTTTTTCCACAGTCCCCGGGTCCACAGCCATTCCCCGGAGACTGCTTGCCAGAGCCACCAGCTCCCACTGGGTTATGCTCTTATCAGGGAGGAACGTGTCGGATTTATATCCCACGCCATATTTCGCCAGCTTCTCAATATCTGCTCTGGCAGAACTGCCGGAGATGTCCGTGTAAGCCAGGGAACTTCTCCAGACACTTTTCTCTTCCCGGACGGGTTTGCCGGTCCGGGCGTCCACTCCTTCGTAAGAATCCTTACACTCCAGACCGTATGTCAAACGGAGGCCATAATAATACTCCATTCCCTGCTCCACCAGCCCGGCCTGGACCGGGTCGGTCCCATCCAACTTCCGGGGGACATTCCGATAGGCCAGCACGGTCTCATATGCTCCTGCCCAGGCAGAGAGGGCCGTCTCCATAGACACGAGGCCGTCGGCATTGTCAAATGTCACTTTCTCATCCCAAGTGCTGGAGAGGCCATAGACAGACCCGTCGGCAGCGTCAATGGAAACCCAGTAGCAGTTTTCCAGAAAGGGCAGTCCGTTCACTGTCCGGGCAAAGCGGAAGCGGTAATAGGGGGCGGCTTCCTGCCGGCCGGCAAGGGGAACAGCGGAAACACCGGCATCGCAGAGGGCCAGTTTTCTGTCCGGACAGAGGGCTTTCAAAAACACTTCCGCCTTTTTTTGTGCGGTCTCCTGCGTGATCTTCTGCTCCCGGCCCCAGGGGGCAGAGGATTGAACGCTCTCCACCGCTCCAGTCTTGGCGTTTACTGTGAGATTCCGGGTCAGGCGCTCACCGCCATCGGTTCGGGCATAGCGCAGCGTGCAAAGAATTTGGTCCTCTTTTCCGTCCTTTCCGATCAGGTTCTCGTAAGATGCCCGGATCAGGGCGTAGCCCCGGAGACCATAAACACTCTCTGCCCGGAGGGCCTCATCCAAGGCCTCCTTGGAAAGAACGCCCTCCAGTTCCTGGACGCCTTCCAACTCCGCTTGCGTGAATCCCGCCTCATCAGCGGGCATCTCCGCCTTGGTGGCGGCAGGAGCCGCGCCATTGCCGCCACCGGCGGCAGAACGGTAGCCTTGCTGTTCCTCCAGCTCTGTCATGTCCAAAAGCTCCCCGGTCCTGGCATCAACCAGAAATTCATGGGCTCCTGCCTCCGGCACATAACGGAGAACAGCCCGGCTTCCACCGTCCTCCTCCCGAACATATTGAAGCTGGAGCTTCAATGTCTCATTCAGGTCCTTTTGCGCCTTGGCGGCGTCGGCGGAAGCATCCGGGTCAGGCACGCCGCCCACAACGGAGACTTCCGGCAGGTCTCGATCAAAATGCGTCACCAGGCCGTTTTCTGCTTGGATGGAATAGTGCAGGGGGGACGGCAGGCCGTTTAAAATAATGGTCCCAGACCAGCTGCCGCCAGAGCCCCGCAGGGAGAGGCTGCCCTCGGAGTCCTGAAGCTCAGCCGCTTCTCCCTCCCGCAGAACCCGGGCTAAAAACGCTTCGGCGGCAGCCCGGTCCGTATCCCCTGTCTTCTGGGGAAAAACGGGAAAAGAATCCCGGGAGCTGTCGGGGGAGGGGTCATACTCCCAGCGTGAGAGGCTCGCGACAGTGCCGTCCTCCAAGGCGGTGACAGAAAGGGAGCGCCGGTCTCCCTCCCAGCTCAGGTTCCAGACGGGGACCAGATCCTCTGACAGATTGCCGCGGAACGTCTCATAGGCGTCCGTGTCCAGCTCCAAAACGGTTTTCACCGCCTGAGTAACCTGGGCGAGACGAACATCGTGCGCCCCGGCGGCGGAGGCAGGCAGGGTCAGCGCGGCCAGCAGTGCGCCGGAAAGGGCCAAGGAAAGCAGACGTTTCATTGTAATCCCTCCATATCGTTTGTTTTCCATTTAGACGCCGGACAGCTGAAAAAAGTTCCCAGTCCGGAGAATGAAATTTCAAAAGAATGGCAGCCCCTTGAAACCGGGCTGCCGGGGATGATCCGCCCTTCGGAGCCGCCGGGTTACTTCAATTCGTCCAATGTCAACGAAAAGCTCTCCATAAACGTCTCCAGGAAATACCCCACCTCCGGAAGGCCATAGGCCTCCAGTGCCTTCCGGGTCTGAGCGGCGGCCTCCCGGAATTCGGCATTGCCCGCCTTCAGCTCCTCCACGCACTTGATATAAGCCGACAGCTTATCCGCCGCTTTTACCAGCTGTTTTATCTCCGGGTCCACGCCGGTAAGCACCGGGGCGTAAGCCCCCCGGAGTTCCTCCGGCAGCATAGCCAGCAGCTTCCGTTCCGCTACGGCTTCAATGTCTTTATAGGCACTGCGGATGGCAGGATTGTCATACTTAATGGGGGTCGGCATATCTCCGGTGAGAATCTCGCTGGCATCGTGGTACAAGGCCGCCGCCGCCGCCAGGCCAGGGTCCACGGTCCCGCTAAATTTTTCGTTGCGGATCACGGCCAGGGCGTGGGCCAGGACGGCTGCCTGGTGGCTGTGTTCCTGGACATTTTCCGGGGCGGTATTTCGCATCAGCGCCCAGCGCTGAATAAAACGCATCCGGGAGATGTAGGCAAAAAAGTGGCTCCTCATGTCCCTTCCTCCAGTTCACCAAAGAGGACTTCCCCGTCCGTCCCGGTGATATTCACCGGAAGAACCCGATTATGCAGGCCCTCTTCTTTTACCAGTACCTCCGCATAATTGGGGGCATGGCCCAGGAAAAAGCCGTCACGCCGCCCGTCAGGCTGTTCAAAAAGCACGTTGTATGTCTGTCCAAGGCAGGCTTCCAAATATGTCCGCCGCATAGAAGCGGCGATCTCTGCGGCCCGGTGGGCCCGCTCCGCCCGGACGGCTTTGGGGAGCTGCTCCATCTCCGCCGCCGGAGTGCCCGGACGCTCGGAATAGGGAAAGACATGCATCCGGGCAAAGCCGCACTTCTGAATAAAATCCAGAGTCTGCTGAAACTCCTCCTCCGTTTCGCCCGGAAAGCCGGTAATGACATCCGCGGTAACGGCAGGGTGATGGAACGTCTCGTTCAAAAGCTCTACGGACCGGAAATACCGGGCGGTATCATATCTTCGGCGCATCCGCTTCAAAGTCGCGTCACAGCCGCTCTGCAGAGACAAGTGAAACTGGGGGCACAGGTCCGGCAGTATCGCCGCCCGCTGGCAGAATTCCTCCGTTATGGTGCGGGGCTCCAAGCTGCCCAGGCGAAGGCGGACTCCGGGTGCGGCGGCACTGATCGCCTCCACCAGATCAATCAGGGTCAAACCCTGATTCAAATCCCGCCCCCAGGAGGAAATTTCGATTCCCGTTAAAACAATTTCCTGATAACCCTGGTCTTTTAACCCTGCCGCCTGCACCGCCGCTTCCCCCATGGGAAGAGACCGCACCGGCCCTCTCGCGTAGGGAATAATGCAGTAGGAACAAAAATTAGAGCAGCCATCCTCCACTTTCAGCAACGCCCGTGTCCGCCCCTCCAAGCCCCCGGCAGGCAGCCACTCGAACCGTCTCCGCTCAAAGGGCCGGTCCACGGCCTCCAAGGGAGTCCTATGTTCGGCGGAGATCCCCTGCTTCTGGACCGCCTGCTCCAAAAGGCCCAGGAATCCCATTCGGTCCCCGGTCCCTGCCAGAACATCGGCGCCCAGCGCATGGGCCTCGGCGGCGTGAGTTTGGGACCAGCAGCCGCAGACCGCCACTATAGCGCCGGGTCTCTCCCGGCGAACCCGGTGAATCACCTGCCGTGATTTTTGATCACTGGCAGCGGTAACGGAACAGGTATTAATGATGTAGGCGTCCGCTTCATCGCTGAAGGGAACGGTCTCATGGCCTCTGGCCCGGAGCTCCTGCTCCATAGCCTGGGTCTCGTATTGATTTACCTTGCAGCCCAGCGTGTAAATAGCGATTTTCATAGATGCTCAGATTCTCCTTGCGCTTTCTGAAATTTGCTTATATAATAATTTGGCGTGTCTTTATTATACTTTGATTTTTTTCATTGGGCAAGCCCCAATGGAGAGGAGTCCTCCCATGATTTATCTTGATCATGCCGCCACCACGCCGCTTTCCCCTGAAACAGCGGATGTTATGTATAAAGTCCTTACAGAGCAGTATGGTAATCCTAGTTCCCAGCATCCCTTCGGCGCCGGGATGAAGAAGCAGGTGGAGAGCTGGCGTCATACCGTTGCCGCCCTTTTGGACTGTCCGGCCGAAGGGCTGTATTTCACCTCCTGCGGCACTGAGGGGGACAACTGGGCCCTCCGGGCCGCCGCATGGCAGAACCGGCACCTGGGCCGCCACATTGTTACAACGGCCATAGAACACAGCGCCGTGTTGGAAACCTGCAAGCAGCTGGAGCAGGAGGGCTTTGATGTTACATATCTCAGCCCGGACCAAGACGGCGGCATCTCTGCCGGACAGGTATTACAGGCCGTTCGGCCGGATACGGCGGCTGTGTCCGTCATGCTGGTGAACAACGAGCTTGGAACGGTGTACCCCGTTGAAGAAATCGCCAAAGGCCTGCCCGCCAAAAATCCAAAAACGCTGCTGCATACCGATGCGGTTCAGGCTCTTGGAACCTTTTCCGTCCGGTTTCTGGGGGCGGACTTTGTAACCGTCTCCGCCCACAAGATCGGCGGGCCCAAGGGAATTGGAGCGCTGTATGCCGGTCCCCGGGTACGGAATCCCCGTCCCCTTCTGGCGGGCGGAGGGCAGGAGCGGGGCTTCCGCTCCGGCACCGAGGCCACAGCCCAGATTGCGGGCTTTGCCAAGGCGGCGGAGCTGCGGGCGGCAGCTCTTGAGCAGGACCGGGCTCATCTGACGAAGCTGCGGGCCTATGCGGAGGAACGGCTTCTATCCATCCCGGATATGGTTCCGGTAGGCCGGGGCACAGCGCCTCACATTTTGTCGCTTTCCCTGGCGGGCTGGCCCAGCCAGAACATAGTCAACGACCTGGGGAGCCAGGAAATCTGCATCTCCGCCGGATCCGCCTGCCACCAGGGAAAGCCCAGCCACGTGGTGGCGGCGCTGAAGCTGCCGAAACGGGTGGCCTCCGGCGTCATCCGCCTCAGTTTCGGCCCCCGGACCACAAAGGAAGAGATCGACACCTGCGCGGAAGCCCTGCGCAGGCACCACGATACACGGATGCCTATGCTGTAACATACTTTCTGATAAATAAATAAAAGGTGTGCAATGTTCAATTTTCTCCGCCGTGAGCCAGGCTTTTATAAACGGCTCTTTAAGCTTTCCCTGCCCATGATTCTGCAAAATCTCATTACCTTTTCCCTGGGGCTGATTGACACATTTATGGTTTCCCGCCTGGGGAACGCCGAGATGGCCGCCGTCACCACTGCCAACGTCCCCGTCTTCCTTCTTACCAGTATTGTTTTCGGCTTCCAAAGCGGCCTGGGTATTCTGGTAAGTCAGTACTGGGGAAAGGGAGATGAACGAAGCGTCAGCCGGGCCCTGGGCGTCGCCTCCCTCATAGGCACTGTTATCACTTCTGCCCTGGCCCTGGTTTTCTTTGCCTTTCCGGTGACAGTGATGGATCTTCTCTCCAACAAGCACGAGTTGTCCCTGCTGGGGGCTCCTTATCTCCGGGTTATCGGCTTCTCCTATGTTTTTAACATGCTCTCTTCTATTTATGTCAGCGCGCGGCGCAGCGTGGAAGACCCGTCCTTCGGCATGAAGCTCTTTGGATTTTCCACCATTCTTAACACGGGGCTGAATTACCTCCTGATCTTCGGCAATTGGGGCTTTCCCGCTATGGGCGTGGCCGGAGCCGCCATTGCAACGCTTCTGGCCCGGATCAGCGAGTTTGTCATCTGCACGATTTGCGCCCTGCGGAGCAAATTGATTCCCCTGCACCTGGGGGCGTTTTTTCGTCCCGGCCTGGATATGACCCGGCGCTTTGTCAAATACGCTTCCCCGGTGGTTTTGAATGAGACGGTCTGGGGCCTTGGCAATTCTATGCTCACCGTCATTCTGGGTTATACTGAAAACTCTGTCGAAATGCTGGCGGCCAACGCGGTCATGGGAAATTTGAATCGGCTGTTCCTGGTGGTCTGCTTTGGCCTGGGGGCCGCCACAGCAGTGATGGTGGGCAAAGCGATTGGAGAGGGCCAAGACCGGGAGCAGATTATGGGGCTGAGCCGGGTCCTCCTGTGGTTCGCCGTTCTGGTGGGAACGGTTCTTGGAATTTTCTCTCTAACCTTGGTACCGCTGGTTTTTGTCCCTATTATTTTTCCTATGTTCAAGCTCTTCGGCCTCTCCGCCGAAATTGCCACGGCCCTGGCGGTCATGGGCTTCGCCTCCATTCCTCTCCACGCCTGCGCTATTTCCGCCATTACCGGCGTTCTTCGGGGCGGGGGCGATGTCTTTTGGTCTACAGCTTTGGATGTCGTTCCCCAGTGGGTGGTCTGTCTGCCTGTCACGGCGCTGGCCGCCCTGGTATTGAAGCTGGGCTGCTGGCCCATTGCTTTTGCCATCCAACTGGAGAGCATTGCAAAATTTCCTCTCTGCCTCTGGCGGGTCCAGGGTGGGAAATGGATCAATGATGTAACGGAAGGCGGGAAGAAATGAGTCTCTTCCGTTGTCCCCTCTGCGCCGCTCCTTTGGAGCGGACAGCGGCGGCTTACCGCTGCCCGCTCCGCCACAGCTTTGACTTGGCCAGGGAGGGCTATGTCCATCTGCTGCCCCCAAACCAAAAACATTCCGCCCTTCCCGGCGATGACCGGGAAATGGTGCGTGCAAGGCGGGATTTTCTTTCCAAGGGGTATTATAAATTGCTTTTAAATACAATTTGTAATTTGTCCGTGGCCCTTTCTGCGGAATTTCCCACTGTATTAGACGCCGGCTGCGGTGAGGCCTGGTACACCGCCGGGGTGCACCAGGCCCTGCTGGAGGCTGGGAAGCGGCCTCGAATGGCAGGGACAGACATCTCTAAATTTGCGCTTCGCTCCGCAGCCAGGCGAACTCATGATGTGGAATTTGCCGTAGCTTCTTCCTATCGCCTGCCTCTGGATGACAGCAGCGCAGACCTGCTGCTGAACTGCTTTTCCCCTCTGGCTCTAGAGGAGTTTCACCGAATATTAAAACCCGGTGGGACATTTCTCTATGTGGTTCCGGGCCCGGAGCACCTCTGGGAAATGAAAAAAATTCTCTATGACGCTCCTTATCCCAACGAAGAAAAAGAAACGCCATACCAGGGCTTTGCCTATCGGGAAATTATTCCGGTGAATGAAACCATTTCGCTGGAATGCCGCGAGGACATTCAAAACCTCTTTCGCATGACGCCTTATTTTTGGAAGACTCCCAAAGCCGGAGCAGAGCGCCTGTCTGCGCTGAACCGGCTGAGTACCCGGATTTCCTTCCGGGTCCATGTATTTGAAAAACTGTGAAAAAGGAGTGTTTGCCGTGAAACCCAATCCCACCCGTTCCGCCTTGATCCTTATTGACATGGAAAACGGCTTTGTTGACCACCGGGGAGGACACTGCATCCGGGGCGCCCAAGCCACAATTCCCGCCTGCACCCGTGCTTTGGACATGGCCCGGAGCAAAGGTATTCCGGTTTTCTTTGTCAAACGCATCTACCGCGCCGACGGCAGCGACGTGGAACTGACCCGCTACGCCGCCTGGAAAGCCGGCGGCCATGCCTGCACCCCTGCCTCACAAGGGCCTAACAGTGCCCAGGCCCCAGAGAGCCTTCGTCCTCAGCCGGGGGATTACACCATCATCAAGCCCCGATGGAGCGCCTTTTTTCAGACGGAATTGGATTTGATTCTCCGGCGGCTTGACGTGAGGACGGTAATTCTGGCAGGAACAACAACGCCCAACTGCATCCGAACCTCCTGCTATGATGCCATTTCCCTAGAGTACAACACCGTCATACTGACGGACTGCTGTTCTTCCCAGACGGAGGAAATTCAGAGAGTGAACCTGGAGGACATGCAGAGGGCAGGAGCCATCCTGATGGACACAGCCGCTTTTACCGGCTATGGCCCGGACACAATACAGGATATCTCCGCCGCTATCCGGGCAGAAATGCTGGCCTCCGACGTCTTTCCGGAACCCTTTACAGCAGAGCGGGACGCAGTGGGCTGGGTGGACCGCT
Source organism: uncultured Oscillibacter sp. (assembly GCA_910576845.1). Taxonomy (GTDB): domain Bacteria; phylum Bacillota; class Clostridia; order Oscillospirales; family Oscillospiraceae; genus Oscillibacter. The sequence continues at coordinate 61,607 of CAJTJA010000005.1, read as the reverse complement.
GGTAATGCCAAGCTCAAATGTGAACGTTTGCGTAAATGGATGCCCGCCTTCCGTCAAAGCGTAAAAAAAGGTCAAAGGGCTTTGGCGAAATCGGAAAATTTTCTGAAACGCAGAGAAAAACCGTTGATTTTTTATTAAGGAAATGCTAATTTGTTCATAGCGAAAACGATTGCGGGGGTGCTGCGCCCCCGCCGGTTTTCCCCTTCTAACATCAGGGGTCCCCGGACTCCCGAAGATCATTTTATTCAAGGAGGTCGTTTCCCGTGTTTGATTCTAAGACTGTTTCTTTGGGCATCGCCCCCATCGGCTGGTGCAACGACGATATGCCCGAGCTGGGTGGAGAGAACACCTTCCAGCAGATTGTCAGCGAAATGGCGCTGGCGGGCTTCACCGGCTGTGAGATCGGTAATAAGTATCCCAAGGACCCCGCCGAGCTGAAAAAGGCTCTGGGCCTCAGAGGCATGCGCATTGCCAGCCGCTGGTATTCCTCCTTTATCCTGACCCGCCCCTTTGAGGAGGAGGAAAAGGACTTTATCGCAAACCTCGATTTTCTGACCGCCGTGGGCGCCAGCCGGATCAATGTCAGCGAACAAAGCTACTCCATTCAGGGCCAGATGGATACCCCTGTCCTTACCGGCGGCCACAAGCATGTGATGGATGATGCCGAATGGGACCGTTTCTGCGACGGGCTGAATAGACTGGGCAAGATCGCCGTTGACCGGGGATTCAAGCTTTGCTTCCATCACCACATGGGCACCGTGGTCCAAACCAGCGAGGAGACGGATCGCATGATGGCCAATACCGACCCGCGCTATGTATTTTTGTGCTATGACACCGGACACTTTACCTTTGCCGGCGAGGATCCCCTGACCATGCTGAAAAAGTATGTGGACCGCGTGGGCCACGTGCATTTGAAGGACATGCGTCTTCCGGTGGTGGAAGAGGCCAGAAAAAACAACTGGAGCTTCCTTCAGGCGGTGCGTAACGGCGCGTTTACTGTCCCCGGCGACGGCGATGTGAATTTCGATCCTGTCTTTAAAGTGCTGGCAGACGCCGGCTATCAGGGTTGGCTGCTGGTCGAGGCTGAGCAGGACCCCGCCAAGGCCAATCCGCTGGAGTACGCCATGAAGGGCCGGAAATACATCAAGGAGCACACGGGGCTTTAAGTCTTAAAGTGGGGACGAAGTCCCCGCTTTCCCCGAAAGGGAGAAGCCGCATCCGTAAGGCGGCAGAGCCGCCGGCGGCTAAAATCAAGGAATTTTTGTGACGCATATGTTATCACGAACATTATTTCAATTTATTTTTCCGCGTGGCGGAGCCTCTGGGCCCGCCCTTTGCCGGCCGGGGGCTAAAATTCAATTGGGAGATGATTCCAATGACCTACTTCAGCAAAAACGATGAATTAAAGCAAGGTTATAACGCTTATATCGACACTTCCGTGGACGATATGGGTACCCAGATGGACGTCGGCCTCCTCGTAATGGAGGCGGGAGATGTCTTCACCATCGAGGAGGCGGAGAAGGAAACCGCCATTCTCCTCTTTGCCGGCAACGTCACCTACGAGTGGGCCGGTGATGTCTGCGAGGCCGAGCGGCCCGACTGCTTCCACCACGAAGCATATTGCCTCTTAGCGGGCTGCGGCGAAAAGATCGTTCTCACCGCCCACGCCCACAGTGAGCTGTATATTCAAAAGACCGTCAACAAAACGCCCTTTAAGGCCGTTATGTACACCCCTGATTCCGTTCAGACCCAGCATGCCGGATGCAGCGGAGAGCTGCTTGGCTGCATGGAGCGGGAGATCAAGACCTTCTTCGACCATGACAACGCTCCCTTTTCCAACATGGTCCTGGGCGAGGTGCTGAATCATCCTGGCAAATGGTCTTCCTATCCCCCCCACCACCATCCTCAGCCGGAGGTCTATTTCTACCGCTTCGACTATCCTCAGGGCTTTGGCGCGGGCTTTGCCAACGGTGAGATTTATCAAACAGGCCAAAACGGCCTGGCGGTCATCACCAGCGGCTTCCATTCCCAGACCGCCGCTCCCGGCTATGCCATGTGCTACGCCTGGGGCATTCGCCATCTGGAGGGCGATCCCTGGCTGAAGACCCGCATCGACGACAAGGAGCATGAGTGGCTCTGGAAAGCCGACGCTAACGAGCATATTTATCAAGGATAATTTAAGGAGGTCTTTCCAATGGACACCATTCGCTTAACTATGGCCCAGGCTCTGGTCCGCTTCCTGGAAAATCAGTATATCGACGTGGACGGTGAAGTCAGCCGGTTCGTGCGCGGCGTATTTATCATTCCCGGCCACGGCAATGTCGTCGGCCTGGGTCAGGCTCTGACCCAGGAGGCCAAGAATTTGGAGATTTACCAGGGCAAAAACGAACAGGGCATGGCCCAGGCCGCAGTGGCTTTTGCCAAGCAGATGAAACGCAAGCAGATTTTTGCCGTCACCTCCTCTGTGGGCCCTGGCGCCGCCAATATGGTCACCGCCTGCGGCACTGCCACCGCCAACAATATCCCTGTGCTGGTGCTTCCCGGCGATGTGTACGCCTGCCGCCAGCCGGACCCCGTACTTCAGCAGGTAGAGCAGGTCAATAACCTCTCTATCTCCACCAATGACGCTTTCAAAGCCGTCTGCCGCTACTGGGACCGCATCGTCCGCCCCGAGCAGCTGATGTCTGCCGCCATCTCCGCCTTCCGGACTCTCACTGATCCTGCCAACACAGGTGCGGTTTGCCTGGCTATGCCTCAGGATGTAGAGGGCGAGGCCTATGATTATCCGGTGAGCTTCTTTAAGAAGCGTGTTTGGCGTTTGGAGCGCCGTCCCGCTACCGAGGCCGCTCTGGCCGAGGCCGCCGAGGCCATCAAGGCTTCCAAAAAACCCATGCTGATCTGCGGCGGCGGCGTACGGTACTCCGAGGCGCACGCCGAGTTCCGGCACTTTGCCGAGACCTTGGGCATTCCCTTCGCCGAGACCCAGGCCGGCAAGAGCGCCATTGAGTGGACTCACCCCCTGAACCTGGGCGGCGTAGGCGTCACCGGCTGCTCCGCCGCCAACGATATCGCCAAAGAGGCGGACCTGGTGATCGGCGTCGGCACCCGCTACACCGACTTCACCACCTCCTCCAAGTGGCTGTGGAGCGAAGCGTGCAGATTTGTAAACATCAATGTCTCTGAGTTCCAGAGCCTGAAGATGGAGGCTATCCCTGTGGTGGCGGACGCCAAGGACGCGCTGCCCCGCCTTGAAAAGCTGCTGGAAGGCTATAAGCCCGCTTACGCCGGTGAAATCGAGAAAGCCCGGGACAAGTGGGCCGGGGAGCTCAAGCGCCTGGATGCCATAATCTTCGAGGACAGCGCCGGTTGGACTCCCATCATCAACGATGCCAACGCGGATTCTGCAAAACGCTTTGCCAAGGACCTGAAGGCGGGCCTCTGCCAGACCACCGTCCTGGGCGCTATCAACGCCATGATGGACGACAATGACGTGGCCATCGGCGCGGCAGGTTCTCTCCCCGGCGACATGCAGCGCATGTGGCGCCCCCGGGCCCAGGATACATACAACATGGAGTACGGTTACTCCACTATGGGCTATGAGGTCGCCGGCGCCCTGGGCGTCAAGCTGGCTATCGGCGATGACCGGGAAGTTTACTCTTTCTGCGGCGACGGCAGCTTCCATATGCTTCATGGCGAGCTGGTAACAGCCATGCAGGAGCACAAAAAGATCAACATCTGCCTTTTTGACAACGCCAGCTTCGGCTGCATCAACAACCTTCAGGTGGGCCACGGCAACAAGACTCTCTGCACGGAGCTGCGCTACCGCAGCGAGGACGGCCTCTTTGGCGACTTCATGAGCATCGATTATGCCAAGGTGGCGGAGGGCTACGGCTGCAAGGGCTACACTGTCCGCACCATGGAGGAGCTGAAAGCCGCTTTTGAGGACGCAAAAACCGTCAAGGACCGCCCCGTTCTCTTCGACATCAAGGTCCTCCCCAAGACCATGACCGACGGCTACGGCTCCTGGTGGCGCGTGGGCGACACGGAAGTTTCCGAACGGCCCGAGAACGTCGCTGCCTATCAGGATCATCTGGCCCACGAGAAGACTGCCCGTAAATACTGAGTGATGGACTGCCCCTTTTGCGGCCTGAAAATGGAGGAGGGCGTGCTGCAAAGCATGCACGGAATTCACTTCTACAAAGAACCCTGCCTTACCGGCGTACCCTTCAATTTCAAAGCCAGGTATGCGGCGCTGGGGCAGTCGAATGTACCCTTTCAGCCCCCATACATCACGGTTTCCCGGTGTTCCACCTGTAGAAAAATTATCTTTGACTACTAAAAAGGAAGGTTGATTATCATGGATAACGTTCTGAAAATCGGCATCATCGGCTGCGGCGCCATCGGCAAGGATCACTGCCGCCGCATCATCGAGACCGTCCCCGGCGCCACCGTCGTGGCCGTCAGCGATTACGTGGCCGCTGCTGCCGATGATACCGCCGCCAAATACGGCATCAAGTCTTATGGAAACGACTGCGACGGCATGATTAAGGATCCTGATGTGGAGGCTGTCGTTATCACCTCCATCGACCCCACCCATCATGATTACGTGATGAAGACCCTGGCTGAGAAGAAGTGGTGTTTCTGCGAGAAGCCCCTGAGCCAGAACGCCAAGGACTGCGAAGAAATTATCAACCGGGAGCTGGAAATCGGGAAGCGCCTGGTCCAGGTGGGCTTCATGCGTCACTATGACCGGGGCTACGCGGAGATGAAGCGCATCATCGACTCCGGCGAAATCGGTGCGCCTCTGGTCATCAAGGCCTGCCACCGGAACGTGGCCCAGGGCCCGGGCTTCAAGACCGAGAACGGCGTCACCAACGTGGCCATCCACGAGCTGGACATCTGCCGCTGGCTGCTGGACGACGAGTACGAGGACGTGCAGTGCGTCAAGGTCCGTCAGTCCGCCAACTCCGACAAGGGCTACGACAACCCCCAGGTCATGCTGATGCGCACCAAGAAGGGCTGCTTCATCGACGTGGAGGTCCAGGTGGCAGACGGCTATGGTTATGATATTCAGTGTGAGGTGGTCTGCGAGAACGGCACCGTGAAGCTCCCTGATCCCTACGCAGTGGTCCGCCGCTCCCGTCCCGCCGGCTGGGATTCCCTGAACCCCGCCGAGTCCATGCCCATCATGACCGACTGGAAAGAGCGCTTCATCGAGGCGTACGACATTGAATTCTGCAAGTGGGTGGAATCCGTCCACGCCGGCAAGCTTACCGGCCCTTCCTCTTGGGATGGATACGTGGCCTGTGTAGCAGGCGACGCGCTGAATGCCTCCCGGGGCACTTCTCAGTTCCTCAAGGTAGAAACCATGGAGAAGCCGGAGCTTTATAAGTAAACAGCGTATAAACGTCCCCCAAAATGGCGGAGGACCGGCAAAAGCCGGTCCTCCGTTCCCCTATAGAAACAGCGACAGGAACTCCACCTTCCAAGCGCTGGCTCTACCTATCCGCGCCCCTGAAGGCGTCTATTTTTCTCGCCATTGTTCCATTCGCTCACTGCTCCAAACCACCCGGTTACGGCCAAAACGCTTTGCATCATAGAGCATCGTGTCTGCCATTTTCAGATAAGTATCATAGGCGGCTTCCGGCCCCGGTATGACGGTGATGCCTCCAATACTGACCGTTACCCACTGGGAAACCTCTGGATTATGGGGAATACGGAGGGCCTCCACTGCTTGGCGGATTTTCTTCATGTGGTCAAAATCAGCCTTCCCCTCACCTCCAAGAATCAGAGCCACAAATTCTTCTCCTCCATAGCGTGCAAAAAAATCCGTATTCCGCCGCAGCATGGAGGAGGCCGTCTCCGCCACCGCTTTGATAACCTTATCCCCGGCGGGATGGCCAAAGGTGTCGTTATACACCTTAAATTTATCAATATCAAACATGCAAATAGAAAAAGGTATGCCCAGCCGGACAGCGTCCTGCCAGCGCCGGCTGCTGATGGTATCATACCGCCGCCGGTTGGCGACTCCAGTAAGCTGGTCCACCGTGGCATCCCGCTCAATTTGGGTCCTGTACTGATAGAGCTTAATATGGGTATGAACACGGGCCCGGACAATCGCCGGATGAAAAGGCTTTGTAATGTAGTCTACTGCTCCCAGGGTCAGCCCCCGTTCCTCATTTTGAATATCGTTGAGGCTGGTAATCAAAATAACCGGAGTGTGCAGGAGGACGACTTCCTCCTGTAGTTTTTTCAACAGCTCGAAACCATCCATACCGGGCATGATAACATCCAGAAGAATTAAAGAATAATCCCCAATCTTTGCCTGTTCCAACCCGGCTTCTGCGGTATTAGCGACAGCAATTTCGTAATCGGGAGCCAAAAGAGATTTCAAAAAGCTTGCCTGAACAGGGCTGTCGTCAATAATCAAAATTTTCTCCATACCATACTCCCCCCACTATGGCTGAGGTTATACAAATCCATTTTTAAAACGGAATTAGGCCATAAAATGTCCTGCTAAAGTAATATTGTATCAAACTTTTCTCGGAAAGGGAAGGGCTAACTTTACAAATTGGGGAAATTCTTTCTGCTGCCTTAAAAAGAAATTTTTACCCGCCCAGAACCCATATAACAAATATAGCCCGGCGGACTCCGGACCGCCGGGCTCCGTTTATTTTTCCGTAGGGTCTTCCTCTGTAGGACTGGGAATCGGATGTTCCCTGTGCTCTACCAGGGAGCGGACCAGCTCCACAGTTCCACTCAAGCCCAGATAGCTGCTGTTAAGGCAGAAATCATAGCTGTCCACCGCTCCCCATCTCTGAGAGGAATAGTATTCGTAATAAGAAGCGCGGCGCTTGTCGGTTTTATTGATAAGCGTTTTGGCCTTGTCCGGAGTCAGGTTCTGCCGCTTGGCCACCCGGCGGATTCTGTCCTCCATGGGAGCGTGGACAAAAATGCTCAGGTGATTGGGATTATCCGCAAGAGCATAGTCCGCACAGCGGCCAATAATGACGCAGGGGCCCTGTCCTGCAAGGTGGCGAATGGTATTGAAGGTGGCTAAGTATACCTGCTGTTCCAAAGAGTCCCCCGCCCCAGTACCGGGAAGCGCAAACATGTAGGAATCCATTGCAATGGAGTAGAGCAGACTTTTAGGACGCTCATCAAAGTTCTCCAAAATTTTTTCGCACAAACCGCTTTTTTTGGCAGCCTCCTGCAAAATCTCCTTATCATAAAAGGGAATGCCCAGTTCCTTGGCTACACGGATGCCAACCTCCTTGCCTCCACTGCCGAACTGCCTTCCAATTGTGATAATTGTTTTCATAACGGAGCCTCCTTTCCAGCTATATCTATTATACTCCGGCATTCCAAAATCGTCAAACAAATCCTGACGCTTCAAAAATAGCCGCTTCCCCATTTTAACGGCCAAAACCCACATTGCCGGGAAAGTAAACCAATTAATACACATAAGGTTTGCTTGAGATCCATATGAAACCGCTCCGTTGGCGGATTTTCTCGCTGCCGGCTCTTTCTCTTAAAACCCATCCGAATTCCCACAAGAACGCCGTCCTGAGGTTGAGCCATCCCCAGAGGTGCCGCCTGCTTTTTGACCCTCTCTCTGCCGGGCATTCCGCTATGTTTTAAGCAGCCCCAGGCCACACATGTAAAAGCCGGAAAGCGGCTATCGGGCAAAAGCCGTGCGGAACCCCCATGCCCAGACCCGCAGCGCGCATGAAGAAGAGAGGAACAGGTTTCCCTATTCCTCTCTTAAAAGCGTTTCTTTTATACGGCAGTTATTCCTTTTCAAACACGTCCTTGCCCATCTCGCAGATGGGGCAGACCCAGCTCTCGGGAACCTGCTCCCAAGGAGTACCGGGGGCGACGCCGTTGTCGGGATCACCCACAGTGGGGTCATAGACATAGCCGCAGGGGCATACGTATTTGTCCATTTCGTCCTCACAATCTTCGTATCACTCGCCCCTCGCGCAAGCGCGAGGGTTCACTACAATGCTCATCCTCTCCCCGACAGACATGCCGACACTGGGCTCCGGCGGGGATTCCATTGGTGGTATTAAGAGCTTACTTAAAGTAACGCTCCAGCAGGCCCTTGAAGGCCTTGCCGTGACGGGCCTCGTCCCGGGCCATCTCGTGCACGGTGTCATGGATGGCATCCAGGCCCAGCTCCTTGGCCTTCTTGGCGATGGCCATCTTGCCGGCGGTAGCGCCGTTCTCAGCTTCTACGCGCATCTCCAGGTTCTTCTTGGTGCTGTCGGTCACAACCTCGCCCAGGAGCTCCGCGAACTTAGCGGCATGCTCAGCCTCCTCATAGGCGGCTTTCTCCCAATACAGGCCAATCTCAGGATAGCCCTCGCGATGAGCAACACGGGCCATGGCCAGATACATGCCGACTTCGGTGCACTCGCCCTGGAAGTTGGCACGCAGGCCTTCCAAAATCTCGGTGTCCACACCGGCGGCCACACCGACCACATGCTCCGCAGCCCAAGTCATCTCGGCGCCCTGCTCCTTAAATTTCGCACCGGGAACACCGCACTGGGGGCACTTCTCGGGGGGCATGTCACCTTCATGCACATAACCACAGACAGGGCAAATCCACTTTTTCATAACAATATCCTCCTTAAATTTTCAAGTTCTTTAGTCCTTTTCAGGCAGTGACATGAGTATATCAGGTTCTTTGGCGAAGTACCAGTTGCAAATGCTACAAACAAAAAATTTGCCCTAGAGTTTAAAAATTATTCAAATTTCCGCCGCCCTTTTTCCCGATATTACTTCCGAACGGAAATGTCGGAAGTAATATGTCATGTTTTGCGGTTGCTGCCGTTTACGGCGGCAAGCAAACCGGCTGAAATCCAATTGTATTATTTCCGAATTTTAATTTCGGAAATAATAACTCCACTGTTTGCCGGGACAGAAAAACGCCGGTAGAGAAAAGGGCTTCCACACTGGCCGGCATTACGGCCAATTGTTTACTCACTCGTCCAGCTTTAACACCGCCAGGAAGGCCTCTGTGGGAATCTGGACGCTTCCCAGGCTCCGCATCTTCTTCTTTCCTTCCTTTTGCTTTTCCAGCAGCTTCTTTTTCCGCGTAATATCACCGCCATAACATTTGGCCAGCACATCCTTCCGCATAGCCTTGACCGTTTCCCGGGCAATGACCCGTCCGCCAATTGCCGCCTGCACCGGCACCTCGAAGAGCTGGCGGGGAATGTTCTCCTTCAGCTTTTCACAGAGCTTCCGGGCCCGGGGGTAAGCCTTGTCCTTGTGGGCAATGAAGCTCAGCGCGTCCACCTGGTCCCCGTTCAGAAGCAGGTCTACCTTCACCAGCTCACTGGGGCGGTATCCGGAAAGCTCGTAGTCCAAAGAGGCGTACCCCTTCGTATTGGCCTTCAGTGCATCAAAAAAATCATAAATAATTTCATTCAGTGGCATCTGATAATGGAGCTCTACCAAATGGGTGTCCAGATACTGCATGTCCTTGAACTCTCCCCGGCGGTCCTGGCACATGGGCATAATGTTCCCCACATAATCGTTGGGACTGATGATGGACACTTTTACATAAGGCTCTTCCGCCCGGTCAATGGCGGCCGGGTCCGGGTAATTGTGGGGATTGTCCACCCGAACCAGGCTGCCGTCCGTTTTATAGACGTCATAAATTACAGAAGGCAGGGTTGTTACTAAATCCAGATCAAATTCCCGCTCAAGCCGTTCCTGAATGACCTCCATATGGAGCATCCCCAAAAAACCGCAGCGGAAGCCAAAACCCAAGGCCACCGAGGATTCCGGTTCAAAGCTCAGGGACGCGTCGTTCAGACGGAGTCTTTCCAAGGCATCCCGAAGGTCCGGGTATTTGGAACCGTCCTCCGTATAAATACCGCAGTAAACCATCGGCTGAACGGGACGGTAGCCGGGAAGCGCTTCCTCCGCCGGATTCGCCGCATCCGTGACCGTATCGCCTACGCGGGTATCCTGCACATTCTTAATAGAGGCGGTAAAATATCCCACTTCACCGGCCCGAAGGCACTCGCAGGGTTCCATCCCCAGGGGCAGCAGATAGCCGCACTCCACAACCTGATACGAAGCGCCGGAAGCCATCATTTTCACCGTCTGTCCCGCCCGGAGAGAGCCCTCCACAAGCCGCATATAGACAATGACGCCCCGGTAACTGTCGTACTGACTATCAAAAATCAGGGCTTTGAGAGGAGCGTTCTCGTCCCCAGAGGGAGGCGGGACGTTCTTCACGATGTCCTCCAAAACCGCGTCAATATTAACGCCCTGTTTCGCAGAAATCTCCGGCGCGTCCAGGGCCGGGAGGCCAATGATGTCTTCCACCTCCTGCTTTGCCTTGGCGGGGTTGGCGGCGGGAAGATCAATTTTGTTGAAGACTGGGAGAATCTCCAGATCATGTTCCATGGCCAGATATGTGTTGGCCAGAGTCTGGGCCTCCACCCCCTGCGTGGAATCCACCACCAGCACGGCCCCTTCGCAGGCCGCCAGCGACCGGGAAACCTCATAGTTGAAATCCACGTGGCCTGGGGTATCAATCAGATTCAGGGCATAATCTTCTCCGTCCTCAGCGGTGTAGTTCAGCCGAACAGCCCTGGCCTTGATCGTAATTCCCCGTTCCCGCTCCAGATCCATATTATCCAGAAGCTGGCTTTCCATCTCCCGCTGGGACACGGCGTTGCATTTTTCCAAAAGCCGGTCCGCCAGCGTGGACTTGCCATGGTCAATGTGGGCGATAATCGAAAAATTTCGAATATGGTCTTGTTGGATCATAAAAACAGCCTCCTTGGGGAAGTCTTGATGGTATTCTCACTGAGGGAGAAAGGACACAGGCACCCATTCGCCGGTCTCGGCGTCCCGCTTCAGGACAAGCTGGTCGAGACCCACCCGGTCGAGGTATATAAATTCGGCAGGGTTTACAAAATTCTCCAGTCTGATTTCAAACCGGCTCTTTGCGCCGAAGCCGCTGTTCAGCCCGCCGAAAGTGCGGTAAAAGAAACAGTGAATCTCATTTTTAACCTGCTTGGTCTCCATGGCCCGGATATAGCCCATGGAACCGATGGTGAATGTCTCTACCGTGATGACGGTCCCGTCCCCGGAGACGGAGAAGCCCCGCAAATAGACGTCCGTCCTCTTCTGAAAGCCTGGCAGCACAAACAATATCCCGGCGGCCGCGCCGATCAGGAAAGCGAAAAGTACGGGGATCAATTCTTTCTTGCGCATGGGGCTCTCCTTTCTCCATGGGCGTGGGGGCCTCAGCCCTCGTACCAGTCCGGCGGCTCATCGTGCCCCTTATACCACCGCTCCCAAAATGCCTGATCCCACAGGCTTTCGTAATCGTAGTTTACCACAAACTCCCGCCAGTCCGCCAGAGCTTCGTTCATATTTTCCGCTGTCAGCCGGTGGTTCCCAAATGCAATCTTCTCCAGAACCTGCCGTCCCGCCTCGCCGGAGTGGTGAACATAGTCACAGTAATTATCCAAATCCGTGATGAACTCCCGGTCAAACAAAAGCCCGTAAAGCCCTACATTCTCATAGGCAGTCAATACTTCACAGCTTCGTTTCAAGGCCGCAAAGCGAGCATCCAAATCTCCCTGGCGAATGGATTTGTCCCAAAAAAGGATGCTGTATGGAGAAAAAAACAGATCAAATTCCACGCTGGGATGGGCTTGGAACCAGCTTTCCATAATCGCCAGATTCCTGTCAACAGCAGAGAGATAAGTATCCTGGGGCAGAATATTCGAAGACGCCCTTGGCCGCTCATACATCCTGAGAGCCTCATAACGCTCCCAAACAGTGCCATCCGTCCAAATAAACGCGTCATCTATAGGCTGAGCATTTCCCTGGGCGTTGCTTAGAAGAACATAGGCGCTGTAGTACAGCGCGTCCTTGTTCAAAAGATATTTCAGGTCGTCCAAGGGATTGCGGTTATAGAGGTAGCCGGGCATTGCCGCCGTCTTTCCACCGTCATCCCGGACCAGAATATTTAGGTCTATGCCAAACACCAGCCGCTCCGGCGCCTGTTCACGGAACAGCAGGTTTACCGCCTGGTCAAATTCGGAGAAACGGCCGTCAGGAATGGTAATGCGAATGGCTGTGCCCTCAAAGGCCTCCGCCGCCGCACTGGCACGGGTATTCGCCACCATAGAGGTGCCCATGAGTACGGTGTCCGCCGGAACATGCTTGATTATGCCAGCGGCCTGATAGCGTTCATTAAAAAAGACGGGCTTCCAGTGCTTCGGCATTCGGAAGTAAAGACAGGGATCCACAATATACACCGTTGAGGCGCAGAGCATCAGTAAAATCAGCAGGGCCGCTAAAAAGCTGAGGACCCATCGTTGGTAGACCTTATTCATAATTCCCTCAAAAATTGGAATAAATAAATGTTTCCACACCAGTAAAGGAAAGGATGGACCAAGCGGCCAGCGCTGCCAAAACCGCACAGCGCCAGGAAACAGGCTCAAAGCGCTCCATGATCTCCGTCATATTGCGGGGCCAAAAAACCACCGTCAGTGCCGCGCCGAAAATTAGAAGTGTCAGCAGCAAACCGGCCCAGGGCTCCAGTGCTGGCAGAAGTATCCCCAGCGCCGCCGCCTCATTGGGCAGGACGCCGTTCAGCAGCCGGCTGCTCGGAAAGCACAGGCCTCCGGCAAAAGCCGCCTTCAACAGCGCCAAGGCGCCGGAAAGACTGGGGGCACGGAAAAACACCCACGCCATATTGACAAAGAAAAATGTCAGCAGCCAGCGTATTGAAGCAGGCAGCCGGTCCCGCCTTTTCCCCCAGAGCCGTTCAGCAACCTGGGCCAGGCCATGGAGGCCTCCCCAAACGATAAATGTCCAGCCAGCCCCATGCCAAAGGCCGCTGATAAGAAAGACCGTTAAAATGTTTATACAGGTGCGGTTCATCCCCCTCCGGCTGCCCCCCAGCGGAACATACACGCACTCCCGAAGAAAACCGGTGAGGGTTATGTGCCAGCGCCGCCAGAACTCACCTGCGGAAAGGCTCCGATAGGGGGAATTGAAATTCACCGGCAGACGAAGACCCAGCAGCCGCGCCGATCCGGCGGCAATATCGCAGTAGCCGGAGAAGTCCAGATATAATTGCAGCGTGTAGCCCAGAATCACCAGCCATGCGTCAGGAGCCGAGAGCTCCGCAAGATGCTCCCAGCCGGTGTTCACAACCACCCCCAGGTTATCCGACAAAAGCACCTTTTTTGCCATGCCCCCGGTGATCGCACAAAGCCCCGCCGCAACATCCCTGCTGTCAGGCTGAAGGAATTTTTCATTGTGGAGCTGGGGAAAGAATGCCTGTGGCTTCAGGATCGGGCCGGAGACCGCCGTGGGAAAGAAAAACGCATAAAGGGGCAGGCTGTCTCTCCGGCCCAGCCGGAAATCGCCGGTATAAACCTCCTTCATCAGCCAAAGCTGCTGAAACGTGAAAAAACTCAGTCCCAAGGGCGGCGAAGACAGAGATATCCGTCCGCCTGTAAAAAAAGAGGCGTATTTAAACACCGCCAAAATACCGATATGCCATGCCGACGCGCATGCCAGGCAGCACCGCCGGCAGGCAGGGCTTTTGGCCGGTTTCCCTGCGCCGCGTCCGCCAGCAGGAATCTCTGCCGTCAAATAGCGAGCCGCCGCCGCAGACACGGCCAATCCAACTATCAAAACCAAAAACGCGCCCCAGCCGCCGCCCACTATATAAAAGAGCAGACTGGCAATGGTCAGGCACACAGCGGCAAGATGCCGGTCCAGGCCGGCCGCAGCATAGCACAGCCCGGCTGTAATGGCGAGAAACGCCAAAAAGTCAAGTGATTGAAAACTCATAAAATTCCTTCACCCAAAATCCATCTGTGCCGCTGCGGAGGCGGCGCCCGCCAAATTTCACGGCAAGCAGGCCCCCTTCCGGATATCTATACCCTCCCGGTTAGGAGCTCCAAGAGGCCGGGCCGTCAAGAGCTCCCATATTAATCGCAAACCCCTAAGCCTCACGGCTGCCTGGAAAGAGCAGTAAGCCGTGCGTCAGCAGTGCTGAGAACCTGGGTCAGGCTCTGGCAGCGGCCGGGATACGCAGCGTTGATGGCCGCGGAAGATAAATCGGGGAATTCTGCCTTTTGTGCCCTGAGGCTCCGCAGGGCGGCAGCAAGACGGGACTCGGACAACTTCATATCCGCGTCGGGCAGCCCCATGGAACAGAGGGTGGAATCCAGAGCAAAATAAGCCTCATTTGCGCCGGAAGAGCGGTAGAGATGGCGATAGATCTGATAAACCGCGCTGCCGAGATAAGACGCGGCAGCATTGATGGCAGCCTTGTCCCCCAGCTTGCCCAAAAGCTCAAAAAGAACGCCCACCGCCCCGGAAAGCAGCTTGCTCTGCAGGGTAGCCAAAACGCTGCCCCGAAGGTTGTTTTTGGGTTCGGCCGCATCCAGAATATCCTGCTCGGTAAGCATATTGCCCTCAGGGGAGAGGGTGCGGCCAAGAATAAAATCCGCAGAGACACCGTAATAGTCACATGCCCGAACAACAAAAGCAAGGCCCGGTTCACGAATGCCGTTTTCATAGTGGGAGAGCAGCGCCTGGGAGATGCCGAGCGCTCCGGCGGCAATCCGCTGGCTCACACCTTTTTCCTGCCTCAGCAGGGACAGGGTACGGGAAAACTCTGAACTCATAGCCGAAAGCTCCTTTGGTTTTAATCTTATACATAACGTATAGTCTACCAAAAGGGTTACGTGATGTAAAGATATTTTTTTGCAGAACCAGGAAACCTTGGATGCGTTCCTGCGCCGGTGCAGCGAGCGCTTTATTTTGGGCCGCCAGCAGCACGACCGCTTTCGAGCCCTTCAGGAAAATTATGTGCGAGGCGGAAACCGGCCCGAAGATGCTTTCCCGGACAGCCGTCTGCCGCT
>CAJTJA010000005.1:0-46673 GCA_910576845.1 uncultured Oscillibacter sp. | reverse complement strand
CATATTTTAATCAAATACTCTGGCCACAGTCCGCGCAGTCAGAGGAACTGTCCACCCTGTCATCTCTCCCAACTTTCAGCCGCAGACAACAGGGCGCAAAAATCCCTTTTCAGATGGGTGTTGCTCAGCACCGTTTGACAAAATGATTCGTCAAAATATTTAAAGCGAGCAGTTACCCTATACAGACATGTAACTGCTCGATAAATAAAAATTTTTCGATTTGGATATTCACGATAAGATACTTGCAATCATAGCAATCGTGCAAACGAATAATACTCCCGCGCTGAATACGACAATCACTTTTTTAACCTTTTTATCCCCTTTTACTGCCATATCTATTTTATCTGAATCCCTTTTCTCATTCGTGTTGCTGAATGCCTGCAAACTTTTTCAGCCAGCGAAATGACGAAACAGGCAGCCGTCCATCCTGGACAGCACCAGATAATCTGGAATTGCTCAATCTGTTCTTAACCAGAATGCGGGACGAATGCAGCTGTCCGTTTCTTCTACACCTTGCGCCGCCCGTTCGATGTATCCATCAAAATTAACACAGCTTATAAAGTCGTATTTCCCCTCTTCCTTGTCCCGAAAGTCTCCATAATATCGCAGCCACCAAGTGCCCTTATTCTCTTCTTCGCAATTCTCATCAAGAAACCATGCTCCCTGTGATCGTGCATAAGCAGTTGTGATTGCCCCGCGCTCTTCATAATCAGCATAATCTTCCGTTTCATCATCAAATAATGCTTCTACTTCGTCGGTGCTTAACAAAAAAATATAATCCCGGGTATTTCCGGCTGGGTTTTCTACGGTAGAAAGAAGAATTTTTTCGCGCTCTTCAACTGAAAAAGCCAGCATTAGAAAATCATGATTCAGCCAATGTCTTAAAGTGCAGTCCTGCCATGTTACATTTTTTGAAGAATCGTGATAGGGTTTACAGTCCAACAAATACTTGCTGATACAGAGACAGCGCTGCTGTTCTTTTTTCAAAACAATCCATTCAACCGGCTCTTTTTTCAGCTCACAAGTTTGCGGATATTCACCCATTATGATAGTCATTTTATTCATAGCTTCTTTTTCTCCAAATTCTGATTTTTGGAATTAAATTATATCAAAGCCAATATTCAACTTCAAACTGGCATCGGTAAAATTGCCGGTGGGCAAAACTATCCACCGAAAAGAGAAAAGGGACTTATCTGAAAATAAAGCACAGACAATGGCAACTGTCATTAACAATGCAGAAAGTTTTTCCATACCTCCCTCCATAACTTCCGATTTGTTGAGCTGATTATAACACACAGTCATTATTGCATCAACCTGGTTTTGTAGAAACTGCCAAAGTGATACCTCGGCAACACTTTTTTCAAAAGGGACACGCAAAAATCCCCCTTGTAAAAGCAGCAGAGATAGTGTATGATATTATCAATTTTAAAAAATTAGGAGGAAGCCGTTATGAGCAAAACCGCAAGCATGGTCATGAAGATTATCGGCGCCAGCCTGGCCTTCGCCGCCTTTGTCTGTCTGCTGATTGGCGGATGGCACGATATCAGCGTCGGTTATTGTGGCATGAAGAAGCGCTTGGGGAAAAAATTCAGCTCCGAATACGACGACTATGCCGACGAGGAACTTTACAAATAAGCGGCTCCCCCTCCCCTGTCCCGGGGCGGGGGTTTTTTTCGCTCCCCTATCAGATTGACACACCCTTCTCAAAACCGCTTGTCCTGATATCTAAAGCGGGACCCCGCTTTTGCGCAGACTCCTCCAACAAGCTGAAAACCATTTGCTTGCAGCCATTTTTTAGGTAAAGATGATTTTCATGCGCAATTGCATTTCCCATTTTTCCGGCGCGCCTGCAAGAGCTTTAAATCCATTCTTTTGGCACAGCAGCACTGCGGGAGCATTCCAGCTTCCCGCGTCCGGACGCAGCGGCAAGGGAACACTTCTGTATCCGCTCTTTCCTTGCGCTCCCGCAATGTAGGACATTTCTTTTTCTCAAGGCTGGTTGACAAACCCTCTGTTTTCCGGTATCATATCTTTTCGAAAAAATCCGAGAGGAGAACATCTATGCATCTGCTGCTGACCGGAGGAGCTGTCTTTCTCAACGGAGGCTTTCAGCCTCTGGATGTTGCCGTTTCCGAGGGGCGTATTGTTTCCGTTTCCCCCAATCTTCCCAGAGGCGGCGCTTCCGTCATTGAACTGCATAACGCTTTGGTAGTTCCAGGTTTCGTTGATGTTCACGTTCATCTTCGACAGCCTGGTTTTTCTTATAAGGAAACCGTGGCCTCCGGCACAGCAGCGGCGGCGGCAGGAGGCTACACCAGCCTGTGTGCCATGCCGAACCTGAATCCGGTTCCCGACAGCCTGGAATGCCTTCAGCCGGAACTTGATATCATTGGGCGGGATGCCCGGGTCCACGTCCACCCTTACGGGGCCATTAGCCAGGGAGAAAAAGGGGAGGAGCTGGCAGATTTAGCCGCCCTTGCTCCTTACGTTCCCGGCTTCTCCGATGACGGCCGGGGCGTCCAGTCCCAGGAAATGATGCGGCGGGCCATGCTGCTGGCAAGGGAACTGGACCGGCCCATCGTGGCTCACTGCGAGGACGAGTCTCTGCTGTCCAAGGGCTGGTGTGTCCACGACGGAGAATTCGCCAGAAGGCACGGCCTTCCCGGCAACAACCCCGCCAGCGAGTGGAAACAGGTAGAGCGGGACATTCAACTGGTCCGTGAGACGGGCTGCCGCTACCATATCTGCCATATTTCCACTAAAGAAAGCGTAGCTCTGGTCCGCTCCGCCAAAGCGGAGGGTCTCCCCGTCACCTGCGAAACCGGTCCTCATTACCTTGTTCTTTGCGACGAAGAGCTGCAGGACGATGGGCGGTTTAAGATGAATCCCCCCATACGCTCCGCCGCAGACCGGGACGCGTTGGTAGCAGGCCTGCTGGACGGAACGATAGACTGCATCGCAACGGATCACGCCCCCCACTCGGCAGAGGAGAAGGCCCAGGGCCTCCGGGGAAGCCTCAATGGCGTGGTAGGCCTGGAGTGCGCCTTTCCCGTGCTGTACACGGAGCTTGTGAAACCCGGGAATATTCCTTTGGAAATCATTTTGAACGCTCTGTGCGTGAATCCCCGCCGGATTTTTCGCCTGCCGGGGGGACACATTGAGGCAGGCCAGCCCGCCGACCTGACAGTCCTGTCCCTGGACCACAGCGGTGTGGTGGACCCCAGGACCTTCCGCTCCCTGGGACGGGCCACGCCCTTCGCCGGGCGGCACGTGGACGCCGCCGTCTGTATGACGCTGGTGGGCGGGAAAATCGCTTTCCCGGAGAGGCTGGAGCCCAGTTCTTCCGGGACTATCGGAATTATTCAGGGCTTTGATTGTCCGGAAGGAGGGAGAGCATGAAAAAATCTGTATTTACCTTGGAACGCACCCAACAATTAGCTGGAGACGTTTGGGAGCTGATCCTTGCGGGGGATACCTCCGCCGTCACCGCGCCGGGACAGTTTGTCAACATTGCCCTGCCGGGAAAATACCTGCGCCGCCCCATCTCCGTCTGTGATTGGGACAAGCACCGCCTGATTCTCTTGGTGAAGGAGGCCGGAGAGGGAACCCGCCGGCTGGTCCATCTGTCTGCGGGGGAGAAACTCGACATGCTGACAGGCCTGGGAAACGGATTTGACATCTCCAAAACGGACGAACACACGGTCCTGGTAGGCGGCGGCATCGGAATCGCGCCGCTGTACGGCCTTGCAACACGCATGGCAGAGCAAGGCTGCCGGTCCACGGCGGTGCTGGGCTTCCGCTCAAAGGAAGACGCTTTTTACCTGGAGAAATTCGCCGCTCTGGGCCTGGATGTCCGGACCGTCACGGAGGACGGAAGCCTGGGAGCGAAGGGCTTTGTCACGGACGTGCTGCGGGGTATCCAGGGCTGCGCCTATGTCTGCGCCTGCGGTCCCGCTGCCATGCTGAGAGCCGTCCACGGCTTGCCTCAGATTACCAGAGGGCAGTTCAGCTTCGAGGCCCGGATGGCCTGCGGCTTCGGAGCCTGCGTGGGCTGCACAATTCAGACGAAAAAGGGCCTCTGCCGGGTGTGTAAGGATGGACCCATATTCCAAAAGGAGGACATTTTATGGTAGACCTGTCCGTCACTCTGGCTGGGGTTACATTGAAAAACCCCATCATTCCCGCCTCGGGAACCTTCGGCTACGGGCGGGAGTTTGCGGAGCTCTATGACCTGGACATTCTGGGCTCCTTTTCCTGGAAGGGCACCACCGCCCAGCCCCGCCCGGGCAACCCCCAGCCCCGCATCGCTGAAACTGCCTCCGGCATGCTGAACGCCGTGGGCCTCCAGAATCCCGGCATGGACGCAGTCCTCCATGAGGAGGTTCCCAACATTGCCAGGCTCTTTCACGGCCCTGTCATCGCCAACGTCTGCGGTTTCTCCCTGGAGGAGTACGCGGAAAGCAGCGCCCGGCTCAACGAAGCGAAGCAGGTCCAAATTCTGGAGGTCAACATCTCCTGCCCAAATGTTCATGCCGGAGGGAAAAACTTCGGCTCCGACCCCCGGAGCGCCGCCGCGGTGACCAGGGCCGTCCGAGCAGTCACAGAAAAGCCTGTCTTCCTGAAGCTCAGTCCCAACGTGACCGATATTTCGGAGATTGCTCGGGCCTGTGAGGCGGAAGGAGCCGACGGCCTGTGCCTGATTAACACCCTGCTGGGCATGCGCATCGACCTGAATGCGAAGCGTCCCCTCCTGGCTAACCGCACCGGCGGCCTCTCCGGCCCGTCTGTATTCCCTGTGGCGGTGCGGATGGTGTGGGACGTTTACGAGGCGGTTAAGCTGCCCATCATCGGCTGCGGAGGTGTAGACAGCGCCGAGACGGCGGCAGAAATGATGCTGGCGGGAGCCTCCGCCGTGGAAGTAGGTGCCGCAAACCTGCGGGACCCCTGGGCCTGCAAGAAGATCATCGAAAGCCTGCCTGCTGTATGTGAGCGGCTGGGCGCGGACAGAATCTCTGATCTCACCGGCGCGGCCCATGATGAAAAGAGACCGCGCCGGTGAGGCGGCTGCCGCCTCTCCTCTGCCTGGCGCCGTGCGGCTGCTCCGCACCCCTTCGAACCGGCGGCGGAGGACGGAGGGCTTCTTAACCAAGTCCTTCTGAAGCAGAATTCCGGTGCCTGGCCCTGTGACCCGGAGATGGGCTTTGACAGGAACGGTGCCCATGGTGAAGCTCCGCGGCGCTTTCTGGAACTTTGACTCACAAAATCAAATTGGAAAGGACGAAGCATATGAGCAAGAAAGACGTGATTATCGCCCTGGACTTTCCCACCCGGGAGGAGACCCTAAGGTTTCTGGACCACTTTCCCGCCGGAGAGGCAAAGCCTTTCGTGAAAATCGGCATGGAGCTCTATTATGCTGAGGGACCGTCCATCGTTCGGGAAATCAAGGCCCGGGGGCACAGGATTTTCCTGGACCTGAAGCTCCATGACATTCCCAACACCGTGGAGCGGGCCATGGCGGTTCTCTCCCGGCTGGATATCGACATGGTAAATCTCCACGCCGCCGGGGCCTCCGCCATGATGCAGGCGGCCTTGAAGGGTCTGACCCGGCCCGACGGCACAAGGCCCCTTCTGATCGCTGTTACCCAGCTGACCAGCACCGACGCAGCGGCCTTGAAGGACGAGCTGCTGATTGAGAGCCCCATGGCGGAGACGGTCCTCGCCTATGCGAAAAACGCCGCCGCCAGCGGTCTGGACGGCGTGGTCTGTTCCCCTCTGGAGGCGGCGCTGGTAAAGGAGCGCTGCGGAGAGGGCTTCTGCACCGTCACCCCCGGCGTGCGTTTCGCCGGAGGGGACGCCGGAGACCAAAAACGGGTGATGACCCCGGAGCAGGCGGCGAAAAACGGCTGCGACTACATCGTTGTAGGCCGCCCCATCACAAAGGTGCCTGACCCCGTGGCGGCCTATCGCCGGGCTGTGAAGGAATTTCTGGGATGAGGCCGGAGGACATTCTCCGATATTGCCCATGGAACCCGGAGGGCACGGTCCGTATAGAGAGCCGGGGAGAGCGCGGCATTTTTTCTACAACTCCGGCGGCATAACGAAACGAGGCGTCTACATTCTCACCGTCAAAAAAGGACGGAGCCAACGACAGGACTTCCCAGCCGGACCGGGGTATACCGGTTCAACCTGGGCCGGCACAGGGAAACCTATCCCCGGTTCTCCGCCTCCCGTCCACACATCCGCCTAAAGGGGGCGCCACGCTTCCAGGCCCGGACTTCCCCGGCCTGGACCGCCTGCTTCCTCACCCAATTTATGCCTGGGCGGGCTGGGCCGCCCTGCTGAGCCCGCCGACGGAGACCCTCGAAAATCTGAGACCCCTGACACAAGAGAGCTGTGAATTTGCATGGGAGAAGCTCGCCGCGCACTGCTGTCAGCTTCCCCGGCCTGAAGGAGAGAAAGGAGTTCTGCATATGACCCGTGAACAGACCATCGCTCATGACCTTTTGTCCATTGAGGCGGTTTTTCTCCGTCCGGACCAGCCCTTTACCTGGGCTTCCGGCATCAAAAGCCCCATCTACTGCGACAACCGCCTGACCCTCACCGCTCCGGCTGTCCGCACACATGTGGAGGAAGGGCTGGTGGACCTCATCTGCAAATATTACCCGACGGCAGAAGTACTGATGGGCACCTCCACTGCCGGCATTGCTCACGCCGCCATTGTGGGCCATCTCATGGGCCTGCCCATGGGCTACGTCCGTTCCAGCGGCAAGGACCATGGGCGGCAAAACCGCATTGAAGGGAAGCTGGAGCCCGGACAGCGGGTCGTAGTAGTCGAGGATTTAATTTCCACCGCCGGGAGCTGTATTGATGTCGTGGAGGCTCTGCGGGAAGCGGGCGCGGAGGTGCTTGGCATTGCGTCCATCTTCACCTATGGACTTCAAAAGGGCTTGGACCGGCTTGCGGCCGCCAATATCGTCAATCACAGCTTGTCCAACTTTGACGCCGTGTGCGAAATTGCGGCGGCAGAAGGAAAGATTAAGCCTGAGGATATTGAGCGCCTGAAAAAATTCCGGGAGGATCCTGCGGACGAAAGCTGGATTGCGCCCTGACAGGCGGGGAAAATTTCAGCTATCTTGATAGCCGGTTCAATCTCCCCACACACAGCCGCCCTCTGGGGCCGGCGCCCACCGCCTTACACCCCACTCATTCGGAACCTCGGAAAGGAGACCTTATGCCCAGAAACATCATCGATGTCACCGACCTCACTATTGAGGAAATCAACCAGCTGATCGCCACCGCGGAGGATATCCTCGCCCACCCCGCCAAATATCAGGACGCCTGTGCCCACAAGCAGCTGGCCACCCTTTTCTTCGAGCCCTCCACACGAACCCGCCTATCCTTTGAATCCGCCATGCTGGCCCTGGGCGGCAGTGTACTTGGCTTTTCGGAGGCCGCCTCCAGCTCCACCGCCAAGGGGGAGACGGTAGGGGACACTGTCCACACCGTCAGCTGCTACGCCGACATCATCGCTATGCGCCACCCCAAGGAAGGCGCTCCCTTTGCCGCCGCTCAGTTCAGCGAGGTTCCCATTATCAACGCCGGGGACGGCGGGCACAACCATCCCACCCAAACACTCACCGACCTTTTGACTATCCGCCGGGAAAAGGGCCGGCTGGACAATTTCACCATCGGCTTTTGCGGCGACCTAAAATTCGGCCGGACCGTCCATTCCCTGGTAAACGCCCTCAGCCGCTATGAAAACATCCGCTTTGTCCTGATCTCCCCTATGGAGCTGAAGCTTCCCCGCTACGTGAAGGAGGAAGCCTTGAAAAAGCGGGGCATTCCCTATGAGCAGACAGAGAATTTGGAAACGGTCATGCCCAGGCTGGACATCCTCTACATGACGCGGGTCCAGAAGGAACGGTTTTTCAACGAGGAGGACTATCTCCGTTTGAAGGACAGTTATATCCTCACCCCGGAGAAGCTGGAACCCGCCAAGCCTGACCTGTCTATTCTCCACCCCCTGCCCCGGGTCAATGAGATCGCCGTGGCCGTGGACAAAGATCCCCGGGCCGCCTACTGGAAGCAGGTAAAAAACGGAAAGTTCATTCGCATGGCCCTGATTTTGAAGCTGCTGGACATCCACGTCTAAGAAGGGGAGGTCTCTAATGAACATTGACAGTATCCAAAACGGCGTCGTCCTGGACCACATCCAAGCGGGCAAGAGCATGGATATCTACAAATACCTCCATCTGGACCGGCTGGACTGCTCTGTAGCAATCATTAAAAACGTCCGCAGCGGACGCATGGGGAAAAAGGATATCATCAAAATTGACTCCCCGTTGGTTGTGGATGTAGACGTGCTGGGCTATATTGACGATAAAATCACCGTCAATATCATCCGGGATGGCAGGCGGGTGGAAAAGCGCCGCCTGGAGCCCCCCAAAAAACTGGTAAACATCATTCACTGCAAAAATCCCCGGTGTATCACCGTTGCGGAGCCCCAGCTGGACGCCATCTTCCTCCTCAGCGATCCGGACAGGCACGTCTACCGTTGTGCCTACTGCGATACGGCCAAGGGGAAAAAGACCGTTTGACGCGTCTCAAGGCCCCAATCATTCGCCGGGCCGGCGAGGAGTTATGACTGTTTTGAATTGTTTTCATAGAAATGACACCATATGACATCATCCGCTCCCGCCGGAAAACGCTGGCGCTGGAGATTACGGGGGACTGCCGCCTCCTGGTCCGGGCCCCCCTGCGCTGCTCTCAGGCCAGGATTGACGCTTTCGTCGCCTCCCACACTGCCTGGATTGACAAGCACCTGGCGGTTCAGCGGGAACGGGCTGCCCTCCGTCCACCTGCCCCCACCGCCGCTGAGACCGAGGATCTGAAAGCCCGGGCCCGGGCGGAGCTGCCGGGGAAGGTGGCTTATTGGAGCGCACGGATGGGCCTGGTCCCCACCGGGCTGAAAATTACGGCGGCCCGAAAGCGTTACGGAAGCTGTAGCGCCAGGAACAGCCTCTGCTTTTCCTGCTTCCTGATGGCCTGCCCGGAGGAAGCTGTGGATTTGGTAGTAGTCCACGAGCTCTGCCACATCCTGGAAAAAAATCACGGTCCCGGGTTTTACGCCCTGCTGGAACGCTATCTCCCCGATTGGCGGGAGCGGAAGAAGCGCCTGACTATGCCCCGGGACATGGAGGAGACAACATGAAGCGTCTGATTTGGGTTGCCCTGCTCCTGCTGTTAAGCGGCTGCGCCGGGCTGGCGGAAACCGCCCTGGACGCTCTGCCCGAGGATGTTCGGGACGCGGCGTTCCAGGCCGCCGGGGTCTGGAACAACACCCGCTGGAGCCTCCAGGACCCTATTGACGCCTTTTTCGCCGCAGTGGACGCCCGGGACCCAGAGGCCGTCCGGGCCATGTTCTCCCCCAATGTTCAGGCGAGGGACGACGACCTGGACGAGAGTATCCAGGCTCTCTTCGACATCTACCCCGGCCCCACGGAAGATTGCGAGATGCTGTCTCCTGTGGGCGCCTCCAAGCACCTGGAGTATGGGCGGCAGACCATGGTAAACGTTCACAATTCCTTCCCGGTGGTCTGTGGAGGCGTGAATTACTATTGCTCCTTCAGCTATGTAACTACGGACGAGGAGGCCCCGGAAAACGTGGGCCTCAAGCGGGTGGTCCTGGCCACGGAGGCGGCGAAATGCCACCCGGACTACTACCAGAACTCCCTGGAGCTGGAGGACGGGCTTTCCATCATCACCACCCCTGCCGCCGAGGGGGAGACCCGGCGAATCGGTGACCAGCCCCGGCGCTTCACCTCCTATGACCGGACCATTACCCAGGAGGAGCTGCTGAGCTTCCTGGCAGGGGAAACCCGCTGGGATGCCTTCCTGAACCGCTTCGGTCCCCCCAATGCTGAGGAGATCGCCCGATATTACGAGCTGGTTCCGGAGGACGGCGAGCCCCGCTACGCCATCCTCTACACCAAGGAGCGGGACGGGGCGGAGCACGTGGAGTCCGTCATCCTGAAAGACGGCAGGAATTACTACGCCTTAGGCGTTCTCTGGAGCTGGGAAAACACGAATGAATGAACGGAGGAACTGTTATGGAAAAGCAAAACCTTTTGGACCTGCTGCGCGGCAATCCCTACCCCGGCCGGGGCATCGTGCTGGGGAAGAGTCCGGACGGGAATCAGGCCGTGGCCGTGTATTTCATCATGGGCCGGAGTGAAAACTCCCGAAACCGGGTCTTTGTCCCCACGGAGGACGGCATCCGCACCGAGGCTCACGACCCCGCCAAGATGACGGACCCCAGCCTGATTATCTATCATCCGGTCCGCAAGGCCGGCCGGGGCCTCATTGTCACCAATGGGGACCAGACGGACACCGTCCGGAACTATATCTTAGAGGGCCGGACCTTTGCCGAAGCTTTGAAAACCCGGACTTTCGAGCCCGACGGGCCCAACTGGACCCCCCGGATTTCCGGCCTGCTGAGCCCTGACGGCAGCTTCCAGCTCTCCATTTTGAAGAGTGCAGAGGGGGACCCGGCCTGCTGCTGCCGGTATTTTTACCACTACGACGCGCCCCTTGCCGGAGAGGGCCGCTTCCTCCACACCTATATGGGCGACGGGAACCCTCTTCCGTCCTTCGCGGGGGACCCGGAACGGGTCGTCCTGGATGCCAAAACACCGGAGGCCCTGGCAGAACAGGTCTGGGAAGCTCTGAACCCGGAAAATAAGGTGTCCCTCTTCGTCCGGTTTGTAAACCTTGCGGACGGGAGCCACCGGGACGTCATCCGGAACCGCTATTGAGCAGGAAAAGACCGCCCCAGGGCGGTCTTTTTTGTTCCTCACAGCCTGCTGTAAACCAGCTGTGCAAACTGGCCGTATTTCCGAACCTCTTCCAGCCGGAGCCTTCGAAGAGCTTCCTTCTGGGTGAAGAGGGGAATCCCCGCCCCCAGGAGCACCGGAGCCACCTGCACAATGAAATAGTCCACCAGATTCCGGTCCAGCACTGGGGCCAAGATGGTGTTCCCACCCACAATCCAGATATTTTTCTCCCGGCCCAGACTCTCCGTAAATACCGCCGGGTCCCCGGATACGGCGGTGAAGCCCTTCTGGTTCAAAGCCCTATGGGTAAAGACAAAGTTTTCCGTGGTTGGATAGACCTCCGCCGGGTCTTCTTCCTGGCGCTCGAGCTCTTGAAATGTCCGGCGGCCCATGAGGGTCACGTCCATCCGGGCGTAAAAATCCTCATAGTCCGTTTCCTCCACAGCCCCCGTCTGGTAAAGCCAGTCCAGCCCGTGGTCCCGTGCCGCCAGATATCCGTCCAGAGTGACGCAGCCATAAAAATAGACGCTCATAGTTACCTCCCGGCCATCAGCCGCGCTCCAGGCAGCCGCCGTGAAAGCACAGGTACCGGCGGCAGCCATATCCCTCCAGCTTCTCCAGGGACCGCTGCGCCTTCCCCACGTCCAAACAGTACTCCGGATTCGCCACTGCCAGGGCTTCGTTTTCCACTACCGCCGCATCCCCGGTTATCAGGAAGCTCCCGTCCAGCGCTCGGATGGAGAGGTGTCCCGGCGTATGCCCCGGCGTGCCCAGAATCTCACAGCCGCCGCCCCAATCGAACCGGTCTCCGGGGCGAAGAATCCCGTCCACAGAAACTGTCCGCACCGCACGGAGCCGTTGGCAGAACTGTTCGCCAAACGCTTTTTGCTCCTCCGGCAGATATGCCTGCATCTTCTCCGCCTGCTGGAGGCGGAGATTCTTCCGCTCCCCGGAGATGTAAGGCGCTTCCTCCCAAGACGCCAGTATCTGCAAAGCAGGATACGCCTCCTTGAGCTCTGCCGCCGCGCCCATGTGGTCATCGTCCTGATGGGTCAGGACCAGTTTGGTTATTCCCTCCAGTCCAAGTCCCCGGGAAGACAGCTCCCTCTCCAGCAGCTTCAGCGAACCGGAATAGCCGCAGTCCACCAGCACGATATCCCGCTCCCCAAACAGAACCACCGGATGCAGATACTGCACCGTTCCGTTCCAGGAATACCGCAAATTCAACATCCAACAACAATAAGGTTTGTCCATTTTTCCATCCTTCGCAGTTAAATATATTAATTTAATTTTATCATACCCATCCCTCTGGCACAAGTCCTTTCGCCGAAGCGGAACCTTTTCGCAAGAAAAGGACGCGGACTTTCATTTTCCCCCTTTCCCCCAACCCTCAACTGCGGTATACTGAAAGCACTCACAAAACCACCGGCCCCTCCGGGCAGAATGGAGGAAACCTATGGAGCAGCTTTATTTGGATATGGCCAGCGCCTTTCAGGAAGAGATATTTCTGCAAAGGCTGTCTGAAGCCCAGTTGGACGCGGCGGATATTTTTGACCATTTGGATTGGCAGGAACTGCTGTCGCCCCTGCTGCCTTTGGAGAGGCGGATTATCTGTACCCAGGCGCTGGAAATATTTCGGCCCGTTTTGAGCCGCATTGCCCCGGAACCGGAGGAGGGCTGGGCCCTCTATGCCTACCGAACGGCGGTATCTCTCCTCTATCCTCAGGAGGACTCCGCTCATACCCCCGCTCAAAGAAACGGGGCGCAGTGCTTCCTTCAATTCCTGCAAGTTCTTTTTAACGCTGAGCGAAAGGTTCTTCCCTTTGACTTCTGGATGGACTTCGCCTTCTGCACGGAGGAAGAACTCAAGACCAGCACCGTGGCGGAGGACTACCGTTTATTTCTCCGCCGATGGCGGGAGGAGTATGTTTATGAGCTGCTGCGCCTGGGCCGGGAAGTGACGCCCTTCCGCACGATGGAACACATTGCCGGCGTTCACCACGTGTCTATGATGGTTTCCAGAGCCTTTAAATCTGGGGGAGGGAAGATTGACCTGGGCTTGATTTCCGCAGCGGCCGCAGGCCATGACATCGGCAAATTCGGCTGCAGGCCGGGAGAGCGGGTGCCTTACCTTCATTATTACTACACGGACCAATGGTTTGCCTGGAGAGGACTGGGGGTTCTTGGCCGCATTGCCGCCAACCATTCCGTCTGGGATCTGGAGCTGGAAAATCTGTCCTCCGAATCCCTGGTGCTGGTCTACGCCGACTTCCGCGTGAAGCAGGAGCGGGACGCGGAGGGCCAGGAAACCGCCCGGCTCTTTTCTCTGGCAGACGCCTTTGACGTCATTCTTTCCAAGCTGGACAACGTGGACGCCGCCAAGCGGCGCCGGTATAACTATGTATATCTGAAACTCCGGGATTTTGAAGACTATTTGAAAACCTTTGGCGCAGATATAACGCTGAAAACCGCGGGAGGTCCTCCCCTGCCCCGGAAGGACCCTGCCCTTATGGGCGAGGACGAAGTGGTGCTTGGCCTTCGGATGACAGCCGTGGACCACAATATCCGCCTGATGCACAGGCTGAGCCGGGAACGGCTGTTTGTCGGCACCCTGGAAGCCGCCCGCGGAGAAAAAGACCCTGCCCGTATACGAGCCTACGTCTCTATTTTCAGAGAATACTTCACTTACTGGACCGTGGAGCAGAAAGAGCAGACCTTGGAGTTTCTTTATGAGCTGCTGCTTCAGCCGGACGGCGATATCCGCCGGCAGGCCGCGGGGCTCATGGGGCGTATTCTGGCCAAATTCCTGTCCGGCTACAAAAAAGAACTGCCCAAGGGCGCTGCTCCCAGTCCACAGGAGGAACGGCCTTTCGAGCTGTGGGCAGAGTATCTGGAAAAGCTGATTCATCCTGACCGCCGTCTGACTCCCCGGCAGATCAGTATGATCCGCTACCAGGCCAAGACAGCGGCGGATGCGCTGCTCGGCAGATGCTCCGACGCCGACATGCCCCGATTTGCCGAGCTGCTGTTCCGCCACTACCAAAATCCCGCCGCTGAGGATGCCGAGGTGGCGTTTGTCCTGCTGAATACCGCTTTAAACCTGCCTATGGAGCGGATTTTTCCTAGGGATATAACCCGCTTGGCGGATTTTTCCGCCTGGTGGCTGGAAAATGGCGAAGCGCCTCAGCAGGCGGCGGCCATGCGCCTGGCCCGCCGCCTCCTGCCGGTGCTGGGAGCAGTTTCTTCCGAGCGCCAGGCCATTGCCAGGGCTGTAGAGACGGCGGACTGCCGCTCCTCCACCCCCCTTCTCTACCTTCAGTCCCGCTTGAGCGGCATCCTGGGCCTGGACATCTCCGGCCATCAAAAACTGCTGGACCAGGGAGAGGCCGCCAGCAGCGTCTTTCTGGACAATTTGAAGACGGCCACACCCTGGGTGCTGAAGGCTGTGGGAGTAGAATATCTGCTGGACCAGGCCCGGCGGGAAGAGTCTGTCAACGCCCTCCATATCGCGGCGCACTTTTCCAATCTGATAAAGGTCAGCGAAAACGTGGTTGTCCGCCGCCTTGCCGGAAACGCCCTGCTTGACATCGCCCCTTTACTGACACCGGACCGGCGGAATGAGGTTGCCGTAGAGCTCTGCGAGGCTCTGGAAACCGGCCAATCGGAAATCTCCCAGTATATTCCTCAGTATCTGGGCCAGTTCCTGCTGTGGCTTTCTCCCCGAGAACTGGATGAAATACTGGATGAACTGCTTCGCTTTCTCTCCTCCTCCAGCTCCAGTGTAGCCGCGGCCGCCCTGGCTACTGTAGGGGCGCTGCTGGAGCATTACGCCGTTTATAAAAAGCGCTTCTTTGAAACAGAAAAAGCACGGGGCGCCCGGCGCAGGCGGATGGCCGGATTGCTGCTGAAGGGCCTGGCCTCCTGTATGGAGCCGGTGCGGCAGGAGGCGCTCCGGGTTCTGGGAGAAGGACTGTTTGCCTCCAAAGACCTGAGCTACGACGAGAAAGCGGGCCTTTTCACTCTGACGGCCAAAAAGCTGCTCTTCCTGATCGGAGAACAGGAAGAGCAGGAGCTGACGTTTTTCTATACCGCTGCCGCCCTGTCCCACATCTATCGTTTTGCCGTCAAGCACCGGATTGAAAGCGGCCCCTTCCGCTTTGAGTGGCGGGACAAGGCCGCCGCCTTTTTCCCGGGAACCTTCGATCCCTTTTCCCTTTCTCATAAGGGCATTGTTACTGCCATTCGCGACCTGGGAATGGAGGTCTATCTCGCCGTAGATGAGTTCTCCTGGTCCAAGAAGGCCCAGCCGTCCCTGATCCGGCGCCAAATTGTCAGCATGTCCGTAGCCGATGAATTTGATGTGTACCTTTTCCCCCACGACATTCCTGTGAATCTGGCCACGCCGGAGGATTTGGCACGGCTGCGGCAGGTGTTTGACGGGCGGGAGCTTTATCTGGTGGTGGGGTCCGATGTAGTGGCGGGAGCGTCCTCATACAAGGCACCGCCCGGGGAAGGCTCCGTTCACTCCCTGAACCACATTGTCTTTCGCCGCTCCAGCGATGCGGAGGGCCGGGAAATCGAAGCGGACCTTTCCTGCATTACCGGCCAGGTGATCCAGCTTCAGCTCCCTACCCATCTGGAGGATATCAGTTCTACCCGCATCCGGGAAAATATTGATCTGGGCCGGGATATCTCCAACCTGGTGGACCCCACGGTTCAGGACCTCATTTACCGGAACAGTCTTTATCTTCGGGAGCCTCAGTATAAGCAGCTGGTTCGGGCCAGTTTCCTGGAATTCTCCCAAGCTGAGCAGCCCGATCACACCTTGTGGAACGCTCTGTGTTCAGATTTCGGACCTTTGCCCCCTCCGGATTTAAGAGACAGCATTTTCCTTCTTCGGTCCGCCGGCCCCCGGTCCCGTACCCTTGGTTTTTTGACTTCCCGCACCATCAACTCCGGTGAGCTGTACCACGCCTTTGGCAGTGAAGATACGGCAAACTGGGTCCGAACCCGCACGGCGGGGCGCATCCAGCTTTTGACCGGGCTTTGGGCCGTCAAAGCCCCTGGCGGAAACTACGATATCCGCCAGCTTCTCTTAACAGAAGTGCTCACGCAGGCGGCAGCCGCAGACTGCGGCTATGCCGTCTGGTGGGGCAGGGCGGATGAGAAGGATGTGGAAATGCTGCTGCGGCAAGGCTTTGTTCCGGCGGAGATGGAGACACCCCAGCCGCTGCTGCTGGTTGATATGCGGTCTCCGGCGGTGCTGGTGCAGAATATTCCTACAACGCTGAAAGAGCCGTTTGCCTCGGACGGGCAGGTACTGGCGGCTATGGGTACAGCGCACCTCCGCCTGCAGGAGGCCGTCTGCCGCCTGTATCCGGGAACACTGGTGCTATCCCTCAATGCCGAGGTGATTTATCACCGGCTGGTTCGCAAGCTGACAAGGGAAAACGGCGTTCCCGCCGAACCACAGACGCCAAGAATTTTAGGCCCTAAGATGTGCGTCCCCTTCGGAAAAATTCTGCGCGGCAATGCCGTGCCCAACACCGTGACCAAGACCATCCACACCGACAAGGTCTTTGCGCCGGACCTTCACTCGTTCTCCATCGCTCCCTTTCCGGGTTATGCTCCTTTGGAGAGCCAAATTCGAACCATACGCTCTTTCCGCAGGCCCGTAATGCTGGTGGATGACCTGCTTCACACCGGAAACCGGATCAACACTCTGGACCCTCTTTTCCGCCGGGAGAAGCTGGAGATCGACCGCTGTGTGGTGGGTCTCCTCTCCGGCCGGGGACGGGACCTGATGAGCGCCAAAGGGCGGGAGGTAGACAGTGTTTATTTTGTGCCGGACCTTCGAGCCTGGTTTGTCGAATCCACGATGTACCCCTTTATCGGCGGCGACGCTGTGGATAAAACAGCGGCCTCTGTACCGGGCCTGACTCCGGCGGTAAATCTAATTCTGCCCTATGCCTTCCCCCGGTTCTACCGGGAGTGCAGCCGGGAGGCGGTGTTCCTCTTTTCCCGGACCTGCATTGAGAACAGCCGGGATATTCTGTTGGCGCTGGAACGAACTTACCGGGAACGTTATGCCCGAAATCTGACGCTCTCCCGGCTCAGTGAGGCGGTAATACTCCCTTTGTCGCCGGATAAGGGCGCAGCTCTTCGTTATGATCCGAATCTGCCGGCATCGGTATGCCTGGAGAGCGATCTCCGGCAGTTGGGCCGAATAAGAGAGCTTTTAAAATAACAATATAGGAGATGTGTTGTGGAAAACCTGTACCGTTATTTGATCGACGGAAGGGAAGCGGTCTCTCTTGAGCCGGGCTTGCCTTTTCCCCCAGGGGCAGACGGATCCCCGGAGCTGGCGCTTACCCAGACGGTCCCCGGCCTGGGACCCGCCGCCTGGAAAGTATCGGACTCCAGGCAGCTAAGGGCGGCGGCGGACGTCTCCTGGCTGGATCCCAGGCGCATAGGAGATTTCCCGGAGCTGCGGCCGGACATCTCTTCCATTATTGCGGCGGAACGGCTGACCGGAGTAAACGTCCGACATCCCCGATGGAGGCAGGCACTGGAATTCACCGTGCCCAAACCGGGGAAAAAGCGCCTTCACCTCCTGGCTGTGGGGGATGTGGGAGGAATTCTGCTGACCGCCCTGAAAGTACTGGGAGGTAAAACGCTTTCCACCATCGGTATCTGTGACCTGAACGAAAAAACGGCGGCCCGGTGGACTGCGGAGATGGGTCAGATTTCCTGGCCGTGGGAGTACGGCGTCCTGCCGGAGGTGGAAACAATCCTGCCGGAGGAACTGTTTCACTGCGATATTTTTGTTTTCGCCGCCACCCGCGCCGTTCCGCCGGTGGGCAGCGGTATAAAAGATGTGCGGATGGCTCAGCTGGATGCCAACCGCCCCTTGGTGGAGCATTTTGCGAGGCAGGCCAGGGACAAAGACTTTTCAGGGCTCTTCATAGTCCTCAGCGACCCGGTGGACCAGCTGTGTCAAGCGGCCTGGCGGGCCTCCAATCAGGGACCGGATGGAAACTTTGATTATCTGGGACTTCTTCCAGAGCAGATTCAGGGCTTCGGCCTGGGGGTAATGAATGCCCGGGCCGCCTTCTTTGCCAAGCGCGACCCACGTTTCTCCTCTTTTCTCACGGAGGGCCGGACCTTTGGCCCCCACGGAAAAGGCCTGGTGGCCGCCAATTCTATTACGCACTATGATGACGAATTGTCCCAGGAGCTGACCCGCCTCACTCTGGAGGCCAACCTTCGTATCCGGGAATTGGGCTTCAAGCCCTACGTCGCCCCTGCCGTCTCCTCCGGAGCCATGCAGCTGCTGCTCGCCCTTCGGGGGGGATGGCACTGCGGGTCTGTGAATCTGGGGGGCGTGTGGTTTGGCTGCAAAAACCGCTTCACCGCCTATGGGCTGGAGCTGGAAACTTTAGAGCTGCCGGATAATCTCTTTTCCCGCCTCCAGGAAACGGAGCGGACCCTGCGGGCGCTCTCCTGCGGGCAGGAGGACGATATATGGAACGTGAATTGTTGATTTTCCGCTCCGGCCTCTCCGGCTGCCTTTCCGGGCGTTTGGGGGAAACGCTGAATGCCGCTCTGGCAGGGCGGACAATTCGCTTTGGCAGGGAAGGCATGTCTCTTGAAAACCAGCGCATTCTGTTTGCGTTTTCCCTGCCGGAAAATGGAGTAAACGCCGGACTGTGGAGTCTCCTTGGCTGGCTGAGAGATCACCCTGGCTGTCTTCGGGGAAGTGTGGGCGGAGTGGTAATCGACGGCTCCGGAGACACTTATACCAAAGCTGCCGGGCGAGATTTAATCTTAGCGGCGAGCCTTGCGGGCTGTGCCTTTCCGGGCCGCCCCCTGGTGGAAGCTACGGGAGCGCTTCAAAATTTTACGGTACAGGCACGAAATGCCGGGTGTGACCTGGCGGAAGCTTACCGGCTTGCGGTTTCCGAACTGGCGGAACGGGTGCTGGGCTTTACCCCGCCCAGAAAAAGGCGTCCCCATGTACTGGCGCTTCACGCATCCAGCCGGGCCACCTCCAACACATTAGCGCTCTGGGGGCGGGTCCGGGAACAGCTGGAACCGGCCTGCGATGTCACGGAGATCGGCCTGCGGAATGGAACGCTGGAGGACTGTGCCGGATGCTCTTACACGGCCTGCCTGCACTTTGGGGAACAAGGCGGCTGCTTTTATGGCGGCGTCATGGTCCAGGACGTCTTTCCCGCCATTCGGGAGGCGGATGCGCTGGTCCTTCTCTGCCCTAATTATAACGACGCCCTCTCTGCCAATCTTACCGCTGCGGTCAACCGGCTGACGGCGCTGTACCGAACCACCTCTTTTGAGAATAAGGCGGTGTTTTCCATTGTGGTTTCCGGTTACTCCGGAGGAGACATCGTGGCAAGCCAGGCAGTCTCGGCGCTGTGCGTCAACAAGGGTTTTTGGCTTCCGCCGGGATTCTGCCTGCTTGAAACTGCCAACGACGCCGGAACCGCCTTAGCCCTGCCAGGAATTGACCTGCGGCTGGAGCGCTTTGCCAAAAATCTCCTGACTTGGATTCAGGCATCTGAAGCCGGATGAAGGCTGCACCTTCCGCCAGTCTTTTTTCTGCCGGGGCAGAGCGTCTCGCCGACGGGCGGTCTTTCCCTGTTTGCCCTTGCAGACTTTCTCTTGGAATGATATGATATAAGGAGAAAACGCGACGAAAGCGGTGATATGGCATGGCAGTCATCGGTATTGATCTGGGCACTACCAATTCTCTGGCCTCTGTGTGGCGGAACGGGAAAAGCGAGCTGATTCCCAACGCCGCCGGAGAAGTTTTGACTCCCAGCGTGGTCAGTGTGGACGAGGACGGCAGCGTTCTAGTAGGCCGC
This sequence comes from uncultured Oscillibacter sp., assembly GCA_910576845.1. Taxonomy (GTDB): domain Bacteria; phylum Bacillota; class Clostridia; order Oscillospirales; family Oscillospiraceae; genus Oscillibacter. The sequence continues at coordinate 26,959 of CAJTJA010000005.1, read as the reverse complement.
GCCGCCCGGGACCGCCTCATTTCTCATCCGGAGCGGACCGCTGCCCGCTTCAAGCGCCACATGGGCACGGACAAGACCTACGCCCTGGGAGGCCGGACTTTCACGGCGGAAGACTTATCTTCTCTGGTACTCCGCTCCCTTCGAGAGGACGCGGAAGCTTATCTTGGAGAGCCGGTAGAGGAGGCGGTAGTCAGCGTCCCCGCTTATTTTGCCGAAGCCCAGCGGGCCGCTACAAAACGGGCCGCCGCCCTGGCAGGACTGAGGGTGGAACGGCTGATAAACGAACCCTCCGCCGCCGCAGTGGCAGGCCGCATCATCGAAGGGGAAGAGGATAAAGTCTGCCTGGTCTTTGACCTTGGGGGCGGTACGCTGGATGTGTCTTTGGTGGAGCGCTTCGGGAATGTGGTCAGCGTTACCGCCGTCAGCGGGGACAACCGCCTGGGAGGCACGGACTTCGACCTGGCCATTGCCAAGGGCTTCTGTGAGGACAGCGGACTGGACTTCGAGACCCTCCTTCCCCGCCAGCGGGAGCTGCTGATCCGTCAGGCGGAAACCTGCAAAATGGCTTTGACGAACCAGGAGATGGTGGTCATGTCTGTGGACGACGGGACCATCTCTGCCGCCCTGACCCTTTCCAACCAGTGGCTGATCCGAAAATGCGGGGCTCTCTTCCGGAGGATGACCGCTCCCATTCAGCGGGTTTTTCTGGACAGCGGTGTTTCCCCCCGGGAGCTGAACGATCTGGTGCTGGTGGGCGGGTCCAGCCACATGCCCGCCGTCCGGCGGTATATCGCCCGTTTCCTCCACAAGGAACCCGTAAAGGACAGCCGCCCGGATACCGCTGTGGCTTTGGGGGCGGGCGTCTGCGCGGGAATGAAAGCCCGGCTGGGAGATCTTCGGGAGCTGGTCCTAACGGATGTGTGCCCCTTCACCCTGGGTGTGGCCCGGTATAACGAGGCCCAGCCGGACCGTCACCTCATGAGCCCCATTATTGAACGCAACAGCGTCCTCCCCACCAGCAAAATGGGTGTTTACTACACCGTCCGGGACGGACAAGACAAGGTGGACGTTGAGATTTATCAGGGGGAGCACCGCTACTGCGCGGACAACACTCTCCTGGGAAAGCTTTTGGTTCTTGTCCCCCCGGCTCCCAAAGGGCAGCAGTCCATTCGCATCCGCTTTACCTATGACATTAACGGCCTTTTGGAAGTAGAGGCCCTGAATGAGGCAGGCCGTGCCGAACGTCTGGTGCTCCAGAACAAAGACATGTCTCCAGCGGAGGCGGAGCGCCGCCTGAAGGAGCTGTCCCATCTGAAACTTCACCCCAGAGACCGGGAGGAATACCGTGCCATGGTGGCCCGGGGCGAGCGGCTGTACGCTGTCACTGTGGGCCCTCTCCGGCAGCAGGTAGGGGAACTGCTGGATTGGTATCAAAAAGTTCTTTCCAGCCAGGAGGCATTAAAAATTGCAAAGGCCACCAAGCGTCTGGACCGCTTTTTTGACGATGCGGAGGCCTACCTTGGCGACGCGGCCCTGCCTCCGCCGGAACCCCTGGACAACGGAGAGGAGGAGGACCTGTGAGCTGGCCCTGGAGTGAGCTGGGCCTGCCCGGCCCGGCAGCGCTTCCAGACATCCGGCAGGCTTATGCCAAGCGCCTGAAAACCGCTCATCCTGAAGAAAATCCGGAAAAATTTCAGCGTCTGCATGCCGCTTATCAAGAGGCCAGCCGATATGCCCGCCGGGCCGCCCGGAGCGCCCCAGAGGAACCCAAAGCCCCACGCCAGGCTCCGTCAGACGAAAAAGCTCCCCAGCAGAAGGACTGTGGGGAGCCTAAAACATCGCCGGAAGGCGCAGAGGCCCGAGAACCGGAATGGGACTACGACGAACTTTTAAAGGCCCAGCAGCGCACCCAAAAACCTCCCCAAAAAACGGAGTCCAAAGACTCCGGGCAGAACTGCGAAAAGCTTTTGGAGGAGGATGAAGAGTCCGTCAATGAATCGAAAGAACAGGCAGAGGAAACCGCTGAATGGGATTATGAACGCCTCTTCGCCGAGGGAGAGGCGGAGGCCCAGGCGGCCCGCCGCCGGAGGCTGGAGGAGCTCCGGAAGAAAAACCGGGCCCGCTATGAACAGCAGGAAAAGGAGCAGCGGCGGAGGGCAGCGGATGAGGAAGAGTCTTGGGCCGCTGTCATGGCGGCGGCTCACGCCCTGGAGCTGCTGTATGCCACCGGAGCGCCGCTGTCCCAGTGGCGGCAGTTTTTGGAAAATCCGGTGTTTTTGAACGTCCGGGCCAACATTGACTTTGTTTTCGCCTTGGAGGATTTTCTCGAGCAGCATCCGGATATTTCCAAGGAGGTACGCCGGGCCTTCTTCCTGGCCTACGAATCCTGCAACGCCTCGCGCTATCCTATGTACAACCGCCTTTACCGCCTCCTGAATATCGGTCGAAAGGACAAAAGACGGATAGCCCGGGAGAAGAGCGGCTGGCGGGCCCGGTGGCGGAGCTTTCCCCTGTGGCGAAAGGCCTGTGCCGTGGGGTGCCTGGTTGTGCTGGCGGTATGTATGCTGATTATCTGGTTCGGTTCCGTCTACAATGACTACGAACCGCCTGTGGAGGAGCCGGATATCCCCTGGGCAGAGCAGGCGCCCCAGTGGCTGGAGGAGGACTACGGGGAGTCCTTTGTTCCCGGGCCCTCTGAGAACCTGTTTGCCCCGGCGTCGGACCCGGAGCTCTGCTTTTGGGCTTACCGGGATTCGAAGCGTTCAGCCGGATGGCCAGGCTACCGGACAAACTACCCCTATGTCCGTGTGCGGCAGGCCCTGGAAGCGTTTGCCGAAGAGCAGGAGCTGACACTGGTCTTCCTGGACAATGATGAAAAGCAGGGCGGCGCACCCCAGGGCTACCTTTTAAACCTGCCCCTTCTCGGAGCAGAGGAAAACGTGGCGGCCCTGGGGGAAGAACTGGTCCGGCTGGCCGCCCAGCCCTGGCATCAGCGCTCCGCCGCCAAGCGGAGGAGCCAGCAGGGCATTGGGGAGGTGGGCTATCGTGTCTATCTCTGCCACAAGGACCTGGCCTTCTATGACGGCTACGCCCCCAAGTCCTTTGACGCGGAGGAGGCCCTGTCCTTCTATGCTCAGGTAGGCCCTGCTTTCTGCCGCTACATCCTGGAGAACAGCGGGCTGGCGGACCAGCACTTGGGCGAGGAAGCTTATGTGCTCCAAGACCAGGAGAGCGTAAAAATGGAAGACGGGACATTTTTCCGCGTCACCGGTATAGACAAAAACAGTGGTGAGGCCAAGGCTCAGTATTTTCTGGACTCCGGGGGCGGAATGCTTTTCTGCGTCCCCAATGAGAAAATAGGCCAAATTCACTCCATTATAGACCTTTATCAAGGCACGCCCCGGAATATCCAGCTGGACAAGGTAGGTCTTGTCATTGTCATAGACCAAATCCAGCAGGCAGATTCTTAAGGAACCACTGAATCAATCAACGTGTGGGGATTGATTCAGTGGTTCCTTAAAAATGCTTTGAAGGCGCTTTTCACTGTGAACACCGGCCGGACCGCTGAACATGATCAAGATAGAATTCTTGCAAACTCCTGGACTATTCAATTGTCAGGGCAATAACTTTATCGTCTGGCAAAAACATGCGCTGTGTGCCGGAAAGGCATGAGTCCGCCAGCTGAAAAACAGAAAATCTTTATTTTCAAGCTCCGTTGACCACGTCAAACGAGCAACAAACAGGGCGGACCCGTATGGGTCCGCCCTTTCAGAACGTTAAAAAGCTCTGTAAGCTTATGATTTCAATGGCGCGGGAAACCCCTCCTGGGTTTCCCGCACACACCTTTCCTTCCCGTCGATATAATTTTCCTGTTTTTCGGCAGACTGAAAAGAGCGGCCCCATGTGGGTCCGCTCTTTTATTTTTTTATTGACAAATCATCGCGTACCAGCCGTTGTCTTCCCGCTGTTCCCGAATATTGAGTCCCACAGCGGTCAAGGCCTCCGCTACTTCCTCCGCCCGGCCCTCAATGATGCCGGAGCAAAGGAAGGTTCCGCCTTCGTTCAGCAGTCCCCGGACCCGTGGGGCCAGTGCAATGATTACGTCTGCCACAATATTCGCCAGCACAAGGTCATAGCCTCCGCCGATCTGCTCCGCCACGGTCTCATCCGTCAGAATATTTCCCACCAGAATAGGCAGACGCTCCGGACCAATTTCGTTCAGTCCGGCGTTTTCCCGAGCGGCGTCCCGGCATTTGTCGTCAATGTCCACAGCCAAGGCTGAAGACGCACCCAGCCGCAGAGCCGCTACAGACAATATACCGCTGCCGCAGCCCATGTCCAGCACCCGTTCACCACCCTGAACCAATGTTTCCAGAGCCGTCAGACACAGCCTGGTGGTAGCGTGGGCCCCGGTGCCAAAAGTCAGGCCAGGGTCCAGATACAGCGCTATCCGGCCCTGAGGCTCTGCCTTTTCCCACTGGGGAATCACCAGCAGCCGTTCCCCAATTTCCATGGGCTTATAATACTGCTTCCAGTTGTTTTCCCAGTCTGCATCCTGCACATCCTCCAGCGTCATCAGCAGCGTTCCCATGTCCTGCCGCTCCTGTTTCAGCCTTTCCAGAGCAATGCGGATATCCGCCAGCTTGGCAAAGCCCGCTTCCCTGGCCTCCAAATAAAAGGTAATCCGGGACCGGCCCGCCATATAGTTGGAAAGGTCTTCATCCACATAATCCCAATAGTCCCGGTTGTTTTCCAGGAACTCCTGAAACTCCTCTTCATCCTCGATCATCACACCATCCACATCCAAGGCAGACAGCAGCGCCTGAACTGTTTCCTGCCCGGCGTGATTTGTGTCGATATGCACCTCCAGCCAGCGCATTGCGAAACCACCTTTCTTTTTAAATCAAAGAATTCGGAATCTTTCCAAATTCGCGGCAGCATCAACTGACATCACCGGCTCCTGCCAACAAAAAACAGCGTCATAACCCCCGCCCCGGTATGGCTTCCGATAACAGGTCCCACATAATTGATGTAAATTTCCTTTACTCCAAGGCGGCGGCGGACTTCCTCCGCCACAAAGTCCGCATCCTCCCGGCAGTCCCCGTGGCTGATGAACACCGGATAGCGCTCAGGCTCCACGGCAGTCTTCTCCATGCGGTCCACCAGGGCCAGCAAAGAGGCCTTCCGGCCACGGCATTTCTCCACAGGAATAAGCCGTCCCTGCTCATCTACATGAAGGACAGGCTTGATGGAAAGCATTGTTCCAAACAGGGCCGCTGTGGCGCTGACCCGGCCGCCTCGCTTCAAGTGATTCAGGTCGTCTACGGTGAACCAGTGGCAGATATTCGCTTTGGCCCCCTCGGCGTAATCCCAGACCTCCTCCAGGGTTTTTCCTTTCCTTTTTTCCTGAACGCAGAGCCAGACAAAGAGGCCTTGTCCCATGGAGGCACAGAGACTGTCCACCACCAGTACGTTTCGTCCCGGAAATGCCTCCTTCAGCTCCTTAGCCGCGATGACGGCAGACTGGTAGGTAGTGGAGAGGGCAGAGGAGAAGCAGAGACACAAAATATCCCGGCCAGACTCCAGCACAGGCCGCATAGCGGCCTCAAACTCCCCCACATTGACGGCAGAGGTGACGGGCATGGCGCCGCCGCGGACCCGGTCGTAAAACTCCTTGAACCCGATTTCGCTGCCGTCCAGCAGATTGCAATAGCTCCTGCCCTCCATCTCCAGCCGCAGGGGGAGAACATTCAGCTCCAATTCCTCCGCCATGTCCGCGGAAAGATCACAGCAGCTATCCGTCATAATCACATAATCGGCCATGCTCATTCACGCTCCTTTTCCTTTTTTCCTTTACCAGTCTCTTTCCGTTCCCGGAGAAGCGCCACGCACCGGTTTCCCGCTACACCGGCCGCATAGCTCAGCAGGGCAAAATGAATAGCGGTGTCCGCCAGCGCGGCGTCGTCCAATTCTTCATCCCCTGTACGGGACGCCAGCTCATCGGCAGTGATATTCAGCGCCTTGTCCAGGCTCTCTCGGAAAGCGGCGTAGCCGTCCCTTATCGGGCGGTCTCCCTGAAGCTCCTCCCGAATCAGCAGATCCATGTCCCTCGTCGACATGACTCGCTTTAAGACGCAGATCACAGTGAAATAAGCCAAGTGCTCCCGGCCATACTTCTTTCCCTCGGCACGGGGAGCGAGTCCGCTTTTTGTATAGTTGTTCACCATAGCGGCGGTGAGACCGTCGTCTCCGTCAAAGCGGATTACCTGCCGGTCCATATACGAGAGAACCTGATCCATGTACAGGGAAAAATCCGGGAGCTGCTCCCAGTCAATAGGCCGCTGGTCACGGAGACGGGCTTGAAGGTCATTAAGATCGTTCATGAGGCGTCCTTTCTTAATTACATCAATAAAAATGCCGCCCGGCAGGCCGGACGGCGGGGCAATGGTTATTGTAACACCACAACACAGTTTTGTAAACTATATTTTAAAAGAACGAAAAGCATATTTGAAAATTTTTGAAATAGCAGCTGCTATTTTCCCACACAAAACCGGGAAAAAATTCGTTCGACAATTTCCTCCCTAGCTGTCCGCCCCGTCAATTCACCCAGAGCATCCAAGGCCTCTTCTGCGTCAGTGAGAATGGCGTCAGGCGTCAGGCCGTCTTGCAGGGCTTCCAGCGCCCGGCAAACCGCCTCCCTGGCCCGGCCCGCAGCCTCTTCCTGCCGCTGGTCTGTCAGCAGTCCTCCCGACTCAGCGGGGTCCCCGGCAGGGAACAGGGCCGCCACGGCCGTCTCCAGTTCCTCCAGTCCCTCACCGGTGAGAGCGGAAAGGGACACGCAGGCGGCGGGGCGGTTCCGCGCATCACCATCAATCCTTCTGGCAGCCTCAGAGGTTCTGCCAGATAAGTCCCGCTTGGAGGCTACAAAAATCCAAGGCGTCTGGCAGCCGCCCACCTCTCTTAGAAGCCGGCGGAATTCCTCCCTGTATTCCCGGGAGCAATGCGCTTCCTCTACTGCGTCATCAGACACCATCAGTATCAAATCGGCACTTTCCATCGCTCTACGGGACCGCTCCACGCCCTGCTGCTCCACCAGGTCCTCCGTCTCCCGAAGTCCCGCTGTGTCAATAAGACGCAAGAGAACGCCGCCGCAGAGGACGGTCTCCTCCACCGTGTCCCGGGTGGTCCCCGGCACGTCGGTGACGATGGCCCGGTCATAGCCTGCCAAGACGTTCAAAAGGGAAGATTTTCCAGCGTTAGGCAGCCCTACAATCGCTGTCCTCACTCCGCGTTTCAGCACCCGCCCCCGGCGGCAGGTATTCAGCAGGGCTGCCAGCCTGCTTTCCGCCTCTTGAAGAGCGGCGGTAATTTCCTCCGGCCTCACATCTTCAATGTCCTCGTCCGGATAGTCCACCACAGCGTAAAACCGGGACGTGATTTCCAGCAATGCGTCCTGCACGGGCTCCAGGCGGCGGCGGAGGCCGCCGTCCAGCTGAGCGGCGGCATTTCGGGCAGCGGCGGCGGATTCAGCGTCAATGAGATCAATGACGGCCTCCGCCTGAGTCAGATCCAGCTGCCCATTTAAAAAAGCGCGTTTTGTAAACTCCCCAGCGCTGGCCAGCCGCGCTCCGGCGGCAAAAAGAGCTTCCAGCACCTCCCGCAGAACTACCGGGGCGCCATGGCAGTGAATCTCGGCACAGTCTTCTCCCGTGTAGCTGTGAGGGGCGGGGAAGCGCACCGCCAGTCCCCGGTCAATGATCCGTCCTTGAGCGTCCAGCACCTCACCTAAAACCATTTTTCTGGCCTCCAGCTCCCCAAATGGCTTAGAGGCCCGGAAAACCTGTCCGCACAGGCGGAAACAATCCGGTCCGGAGACCCGGACCACACCGATGGCGCAGGGTGCATTTCCTCCGGCGGCAATGGCGGCAATCGTATCCATAAACTTCTCCTCTCCACAAAAACAGGGAGCGGGCTGATGCCCGCCCCCCTGTTCGGCATGAAAAAACAATTTCCTTTTTCACCGCTCCGGCCTACCGGGACGACTGGTCCCCGCAGAGCTATGCCGTGCGCCGGGCGCCTGCTCTCCCAGCACAAAAAACCGTCCGGAGGTTCTGCACTCCGCAAAAAACCGGCTCAAATACGCTGGCTGTAGCGGTACAGGATCACGGCAAACTGGGCCCGGCTGAGCGTGCCGTTGGGGTCCAGCTTTCCGCCTGCGGTGCCGCCTACAATGCCGTTCGCCACAGCCCAGGCAAAGGCATCCCTGGCGGAAGCGGGCACAGTGCGGCTGTCACTGTAGCCTGCCAGGCTAACGCTGTTCCGGTTGGTGCTGCCCATCAAATAAGCGCAGCGGTACAAAGCCGTCACCAATTGATGCCGGGTGACAGAGGCAGTGGGATTGGCCCCATCGGCAAAGCCGCCGGCTGTGGCCCAGGTACGGGCCCCTGCCATATTGGCGGGCCGGCTGCCGGTGAGGCGGGCCAGCACCATCCATAGCTGCTGATTGGTAATGCTTCCGTCGGGGTTAAAGCCACTACCGCTGCCATTCATATAGCCCATTTGGTTGGCCCAGTTAATTTCTCCCGCAGCCCAGTGGCTGGTGGGAATATCAGCGAACATCTGGTAAGAGGCGCTGATCCGGGGCACGCTTTGAATAACCGTCTGCGGCGCCGGCGTATCGTTCTTGTTGAAAGAACTGGACGAACTGGAGGAACTAGAGGAGCCGGAGGAGCCGCTGTAAGACTTTCGTCCAAAATATGCCCGGATTTCCACGTCGGACTCCGGCATAGTAAATCTGTACTCGTCATCACCGATGCTGGTGACGGAAACGGAGCCGCCGCCGGCACGCCGCACCCGCACACTGTCCAGCTCATAGCCCGAGTCGGCCCAGGCAGCCAATATCACCCGGTCTCCAGGCTCGGCGCTGTCGGGAGCGGAAACAGAGCCATGGGCGCTTTCGATAATGTCAATGAGATACGTGTCGGGAGCGGAGGGCTTATCGCCGCCCGGCTTTTTATCGTCATCAGGTTTCTTGTCATCATCTGGCTTCTCGTCGTCGGGCTTCTCATCGCCGTCAGGATCGACCGGCGTCCCGGAGCCTGTGGCGGGGATAACCTGCGTAAGCTTCTCATGGCAGGCGGAGCATTCCCGCTCACGGGAGCCTTCCTCCGTGTCCGTGGCCTCTTTGACGACGGTCCATTCACCATAAGTGTGCTTTCCGGTTGCTGGAATGGGAAGCACCCTCGTTTCCACCGCATCACAGCCCGACCGTTTGCAGGCGACGGAGCCCGCAACACTTCCAGCTGTGCCGCAGGTGGGCTCGGTTTTATCCGCTCCCTCCTGGAACTCGCCCCAGTCATGACCCAGCGGCTTTAGCACCACGTCCTCCGGGGCAGCGGTAATTACCGTACCGCAGGTGATGCAGGTTGTGGCAGGAACGGTCTTCAGTCCAGGCTCCGTACAGGTGGGGTTCTGAACGGTCTCCGCCGGCTTGTTTGGCTCATGATCTTTCTTTTTGATCGTTTCTGTTGTGACAACCTTCTTCGGACCGTCCTTGTTCTCATCGTGGCTTTCGCTCACGCAGTCGCCAGTAGTGGTCTTCTCGCCCTCTTTCTGGCAGGTAGCCTCTCTGGTAACAGAAGTTTTCACATTTTCAAGCTCATGTCCCTTAGCCTCGGCTATCTGCGTCTGAACATTCCCGTCTTCATCCAGCACATCTTCAACGGCATCGCACCGGGTGCAGGTGTGCCGCAGGGTTTCCGTGCCCGTCTGCGTGCAGGTGGGTTTATCTGTTTCCTCCTTGTAGCCGTAAGTGTCCTCGCCCCAATCATGGCCCAGGGCGGAAATGGTAATCTTCAAATCGGCGCTGTCCGTTATCTGCTTTTTGCATCTGGTGCATTCATATGCATCATAAACCGTTTCTCCGGGAGCATCGCAGGTAGCATCCGTACTCGAAACCGGCTTGTTTGGCGATGTGTGGTGCTCCGCGGGAGTCAACTCTTCTATTTCTCCGGCAAAATAGGATTCACCGCATAATTTGCATTGGCCGATCTCCGCTCTAAACAGCGTTTTCGTGCAGTCATAACCACCGGCGCTGTATTGGGATGCCTGATCTCTACTTTCCGCGTCATTGCAGTATCCAACAGCAGGATCTGCCGCCGGATCATGCTCATCCGAACCCGCCGCAAAATGGGGAACAGCGCGCGCAAAGTGGTAATACCGGTTCTGAGACTCATAAATATAGTCCTGCGTCTCAAAATGCTCCAAATAAAGCTCCTTAAACGTAATCGTGCTTTGAGATGCCGGAGGGCGAGCGGTATAAGAATAGCGATGGAACACTTCATCAGGAGAAACCTGGTTCTGTTCATGAACGCTGCATATCTGGCAGATCTCCACTTCGCCGCAGGCGGAGCAGACTCTTCGATAGCCTTTCATTCCGCCGGCACTGCAGATGCCGGACGCAAGCGCATACTCTTTAAATTTCTTCTGATAGTCTGTATCCTGAGCGTATTGATCCGCATCAAAAGGAGCCGTCTCGTATTGATGCTCTGTCGGAATTTCCTCCGGCTTTATCAGCACATAATCACAAACCGAGCACTTCTTCCCTTCTCCAAACCCGGTTTCTCCACATGTGGAGCCCGGTTTTGCGTCAATGGTGGTTACCGTATGCGGCCCAGGGGAAACCTTGCGGGTGCCGCTGTCAGTATAGCCGCCATTGGAATCCACTTGATAATACGAACAGGGCTCTTTGGAAGATGTCGTTGTTCCATCGTCATTCTCAGTGGTGACAGAAACCATGCAGGTAAAGGAAACCGATACCGTACCGAAGTTTTTGCAGGCCTGCGAAGAAGCCGGTGCCGGCGTTTCCGTATAATTTTCAATAAGATGAACCTTTTCTTCCAATGCCGGATACTTGGCGCACAGGCCCGCATAGGTAGCGTTGTCGCGGCAGTGAATAATTTCCGGCACAAGTACGGTTTTTGAATTTACCGTCTTTTGAGGAAACACATTGCTTTCAAATGTCACCGCGGTTCCGGGGAAGTCAAAATATTTCAGGCCCGTGCATCCGGAAAAGGCTCCGCTCTTAACCGTTACAACGTTTCCCGGAATTACAACATGCGACAAAGAAGCACAGCCGCTGAACGCAGACTCCCCAATTTCACCGATGCTGCCGGAAAAAGTCACAGTGGTCAAAGCCGCACAATCCTTGAACGCCTTCGCTCCAATCACCGTGCGGTTTGGCACAATGGTCGTGCCTGCCGCTCCCGACACATAATCGAGAAAGGTGACACTCATCAGACTCTTTTGTCCCTCGAAAGCGTTTTCCGCAATCGTTTTTACCTCCCCGGGAATGGTCAGCTCCAGCAAACCACTGCCCTCAAAGGCCCCTGCCGCAATTTCTGTGACCGGCAGGGGTTTTTCGTCCCCCTCTTCCATGTGGGTGCCCGGAATCACAACGGCGTCATCCTGACCATGATAAAACTGCAGCGTGTATTCTCCGCTGCCGTTTGACATGAACTCAAACTCCTCATCCGGATTCGCCGCCAGCGCACTTCCCGCCAGCGCTGCCGCTGCGGCAATCACCATGAAAATTCTCCAAACCCAACGCCTCATCTTCGCTCCTCCTGTCCTGCGCTCCATATGCTTCACATAACTTTACATTTATATCATAGCATAAGGCCGGCAGTCTTTCAACGCCTGCGCAAAAAAAATCCGCGGCGAAAGACCGCCGCGGAACAGGGGACCGCTTTCAAAAGGGGACGGGCATCATGCCCGCCCCCCTTTTGAAACTCCGTTTTTTATTTCGTCCGTTCGCCGGCGGCTTCCTTGGCTTTAATCTCCCGGACAGCGTCCTTGTGGCTCAGGTTCACCCGGCCCTTCTCGTCGATATCCGTCACCTTCACCCACATCATGTCGCCGATTTTGCAGGCGTCCTCTACCTTCTCAATCCGGTGGTCCGCCAGTTTGGAGATGTGGACCAGGCCATCCTTGCCTGGGGCCAGCTCCACAAAGGCGCCGAATGTCATCAGCCGGACCACACGGCCATAATACAGCGCGCCGATCTCAGGAACAAACACAATGTCGTCAATGCATTTCTTAGCGGCGTCGCAGGAAGCCGCGTCCATGCCCGCGATAAAAATGGAACCGTCGTCATTGATGTCGATCTTCGCGCCGGTATCGGCTACAATCTTCTGAATCACCTTGCCACCAGAGCCGATGACCTCCCGGATACGGGAGGGGTCGATGTGCATGGTCAGCATCTTAGGGGCATAACGGCTCACGTCCTTCCTGGGCTCGGAAATAGCCGGAAGCATGATCTGATCCAGAATCTGGCAGCGCCCGTCGTAGGTGATATCCAAGGCATTTTTGATAATCTCCATCGTGAGGCCGTCGTTCTTCAGGTCCATCTGAATGGCGGTAATGCCCTTCTTGGTGCCGGCCACCTTAAAATCCATCTCGCCATGGAAATCCTCCACGCCCTGGATGTCGATGAAGGTGGTGAAGCCTCCGTTGTCATCTTGGATAAGGCCGCAGGAGATACCCGCCACAGGGGCCTTAATGGGGACGCCCGCGTCCATCAGCGCCAGGGTGGAACCGCAGATGGAGCCCTGGGAAGTGGAGCCGTTGGAGCTCACTACCTCGCTGACCACCCGGATGGCGTAGGGGAACTGCTCCACGTCAGGAATCACGGGCAGGAGGGCCCGCTCAGCCAAAGCGCCGTGGCCGATCTCCCGCCGCCCCGGAGAGCGGGCGGGCTTGGCCTCGCCCACGGAGTAACCGGGGAAGTTATAGTGGTGCATATAGCGCTTCTCCGTCTCCTCCCAGATGGTATCCAGCTTTTGATTGGCGGAGAGGGTATCCAGAGTGACCACGGACAGGACCTGGGTCTGTCCCCGGGTAAAGAGGCCGGAGCCATGGGCCCGGGGCAGAACGCCGACTTCAGAGCCGAGAGGCCGGATTTCGTTCTTCTGCCGTCCGTCCACCCGGTGGCCCTCCAGAAGCCAAGCCTTTACGATCTTCTTCTGGAACTTGTAAGTGATCTCGTCCAGATACTTGTCCATCTCGGGATATTCATCCAGGAACAGCTCATGCCACTTCTCAATGAGGGCGTTCCACCGGGTCTCCCGGATGTTTTTATCGTCGGTGTCCATAGCGGCTTTGGCCTCCTCCATGGTGGAGGAGACAATTTTCCCGAAGAGCTCTTCGTCGAAATCGGCATGAGGATACTCAAACTTCTCCTTGCCGATTTCACGGACCATCCGGTTGATGAGGGCCACCTGCTTTTGGTTCTCCTCGTGGGCCATTTGGATAGCCTTAAACATAGTCTCGTTGTCCACTTCGTTGGCCCCGGCTTCAATCATGACCACTTTCTCGCTGGTAGAAACCACGGTGACATCCAAATCGGAGACCTTCCGTTCCTCACTGGTGGGGTTAAAAATGAGCTTCCCGTCCACCAGGCCCATTTTTACCGCACCCACAGGGCCGTGCCAGGGGATGTCGGAAATGGCCAGGGCGGCGGAAGCGCCGATGAGTCCGCAGATTTCAGGGGAGCAGTCGTGGTCCACGCTCATGACTGTGGCCATGATGCTGACGTCATTGCGGAAATCGTGGGGGAACAGGGGGCGGATGGGCCGGTCAATGACCCGGCTGGTGAGAATGCCCTTCTCGCCGGGGCGGCCCTCCCGGCGGTTGAAGCTGCCGGGGATGCGGCCCACGGAGTAGAGCTTTTCCTCAAAGTCCACGCTGAGGGGGAAGAAGTCGATGCCGTCCCGAGGGCGGGCAGAGGCGGTGGCGCAGACCAGGACCCGGGTGTCGCCGTAGCCCACCATAACGGCGGCGTTGGCCAGCTCCGCCAGCTTCCCGACCTCCAATGTCAGAGGGCGGCCCGCCAGCTCCATTTCATATTTGCGGTAGTGAGGGAACTGCCTTTGTGTGATGATGGTAGACATAAATTCGCTCCTTTTTATTTTTGATGAGGGAGCGGTCCTTTTCGTATTTGAACCTTCCTCCAGGGCCCAAATGGAATCTGGGGGGACGTTCAAACACAAAAAGCAACGGCTCCCAGCGAAAGACAAACGGGATTTTGAACGCTGCCGGAACAGAAAATATCCGTGAAAGAACCCCTTTCAGGAATTTCTTTCGTCAGACCGCCCAAGAACGAGAAAACCAATCCGGAGGGAAGAACGAGTGCGGACGGCGCCCGCAGGCGCGTTTCAGAAGCACGACCGCCGCTTACGGCGGCGCCCGGACAACCCAGGATGTCCTTCCCGCATCATTCCAGTTAAGTTTTCAGAGCGTCTTCAGCGTTTTGAACACTCGCTCAGCACAGCGAAGCGCATTCAGACATGCTTTAGCCATGCTAAAAAAGGGCGGCGTTAATCCGCCGCCCTTTTCGCGTCTTACTTACGAATGCCCAGCTTGGCAATAAGGGCGCGGTAACGCTCCACGTCCTTCTTCTGAAGGTAGTCCAGGAGGCTGCGGCGCTTGCCGACCATTTTCAGGAGTCCGCGGTTGGAGTGCTTGTCCTGAGGATTGGCCCGCATATGCTCGGTGAGGACATTGATGCGCTCGGTCAGGATGGCAATCTGAACCTCAGGAGAGCCGGTGTCGGTCTCATGGGTGCGGTTGGCGTTGATAATTGCGGTCTTTTCTTCTTTGCGAAGCATAGTGTGTTTCCACCTTTCATAAAGTATTCCCCGCGGGGCTGTGCTCCGGGCCGGTGAAGCTCCTCGGGACAAAGCTCCGGGGCGTATATGCCGTCCGCCGGACGGACTTAGTAACTATATCATAGGGATTTGCTGTTGTAAAGGGTCAATTCATGATTTTTCCGGAAAACAGGGTAAAAATTCCTCTTATTTTTTCTCCGGCCTCTCCAAGGCCGAATAAGCAAAGGAATTTCACAATTTTCAGCCCGCCGCAGCGGCTTTCCTCAATTTGTGACCCGCGCCCCTTTTCAAAGCATTGGGTTTCTTTTTCCGCCTCTTTATTGGAAAGTCAAATCATTCTTCCGTAATCTGCAACCGGTATCTCTATAATACAGGTTCACCCCCGGCTCCGCAGCCTGCCGGGCGCCTCCATCAGCTTTCCTGGACTCCGGGTCCAAAATCCGCTTTTCAATCCAGAAGAGCGCAATCACAGTTGCCACATACTCCGGGGACGGCAGTGCCGTCCCGATTTTCCGAAGTTTTCCGAAAATTGAAAAATACTTCGCGGCCCTCTTGACAAACCCGGCGCACTGTGTTAATTTTCTTAATACAGTTAGTACAGTTTGCTAATACAGTGCGGCGGAATTTGCCGCGGAAGGGAAGGTATGCGGTGATCAGCCTCAATTACCGGGACTCCCGCCCCATCTATGAACAGATTAAGGACGGGCTCCGAAAGCTAATCGTCACCGGGGCCATCGGTACCGACGAGAAGCTCCCCTCGGTCCGGTCCCTGGCAACGCAGCTGTCCATTAACCCCAACACCATCCAGCGGGCTTATAATGAGCTGGAGGGAGAAGGTTACATTTATTCTGTCCCCGGGAAGGGCAGCTTCGCCACCGGAGAAACGGGCGCTGGGGACTCCCGCCGCCAGGAGCTCTGGGAAAAGGCGCGGGAGCTGCTGGCGGAGCTCCGTTATCTCGGCGTCAGCCAGGAAGAGCTCATGGCTCTTCTTCAAGAAGAGCCATCCGGCGGGGTCCCCGCCGGGGTGTGCAAGGAGGGAACACAATGATTCAAATTACCAACACGGTCAAGCGCTTCGACAGCTTTGTCGCCCTGGACGGCGTAACGCTGTCCGTCCCCGCGGGGAGCGTGTATGGCCTGGTGGGGCCCAACGGCGCAGGGAAATCCACTCTGATCCGGTGCCTTACGGGTATTTACCGGCAGGATGAGGGGGAGCTTTCCATCGACGGCGAACCCGTCTGGGAGAATGAGGCCCTGAAGGCCCGGACCGCCGCCATTGCCGACGACTGGTACTATTTCCCCCAGGCCACCATCCGGGATATGTGCCGGTTTTACCGGGGAGTCTACCCGGGCTTCTCCATGGAGCGGTATGAAAAGCTCAAGGATGTCTTTGAAATCGACGAGCGGCGTCCTCTCCGCCGTCTGAGCAAGGGCATGCAAAAGCAGGCGGCCTTTTGGCTGGCCCTCAGCGCTCTGCCGGATTATCTGATTCTGGACGAGCCGGTGGACGGCCTGGACCCCGTCATGCGGCGGCAGGTGTGGTCGCTGGTGCTGGGGGACGTCAGCCAGCGGGGAACCACGGTCCTGGTCTCCTCTCACAACCTCCGGGAGCTGGAGGACGTATGTGACCATGTGGGCATCCTGGACCACGGCAAGGTTCTTTTGGAGCGGTCCCTGGCCCAATTGCAGGACAATATGGTCAAGCTTCAGGTGGTTTTCAAGGACGGCGGCGGCGTGCCGGAGGATTTGACCGTTCTCCACGCCTCGCATGTAGGGCGCATCCACACACTGATTATGCGCATGAATGCAGAAGAGGCCACGAACCGCCTGGCGGTTTACGAGCCCATGCTGGTGGACGCCGTGCCGCTGACGTTGGAAGAAATTTTCATCTATGAGTTAGGAGGTGCCGACTATGCGGTCAAAGACATCGTACTTTAACTCCACGCTCTTTAAGAAGAACCTTACCCGGTTCTGGCCGCTGTGGGGCGGCGCGTCGGCCCTGGGAGTCCTGGTGCCCCTGGCCCTGCTGGTGGAGCTTTTGGACGAGGGTTTTCGCTCCCAGGCCGGAAATGGCCTGGAGATCACCTTGGGCTATTATGCGGCCCTGTCCTATATTGTGCCCATCATCTCCCTGGTCTACGCGGCGCTGTGCGCTCTGGCAGTGTGGCATTACCTGTACAACACCCGGAGCGTAGGGCTTTTTCACTCCCTGCCTATCACCCGGAAAGGCCTTTTCGTCACAAACTTCCTCTCCGGCATGGCGATGATGCTGATTCCCTACGCCGTCACCGGCGGGGTAACCATCCTCATCACTCTGGCGGCGGGCCTCTTCGAGCCGGTGGGTGTGCTGGTGGCTATCCTGGGGGTGATCGGCGAGAGCTTCTTCTACTTCACCTCCGCCACCCTGGTGATCTTCATTACCGGGAACGCCTTTGCCTTTGTTGCCTTCTACTTCATCTTCCATTTTCTGGCTGTCGGAGCCGAGTGGCTGGTGGGGGAGCTGGTGTCGGAGTTCTATTTCGGCGTCAACCAGACATATGAGGGCATCGTCTCCTTCCTGTGTCCCACGTACTACCTGGAATCGAATCTCTCCGTTTGGCCGGTCTACCAGCAGATTACCACCCCGGATGGCTGGATCGAGCACGGCGCCTTAGAATCCGCCACTCTGCAAAACGGCTGGCTCATCGCCGTATACGCCCTGGTGGGCGCGGTGCTTCTGGCTGCGGCCTGGGCCCTGTACCGCCGCCGCCGGAGCGAGAGCGCCGGGGATGTGGTAGCCGTGGGCTGGATGAAGCCCATTTTCCGCTACGGCGTGGCCCTCTGCGCCGCCCTGGCCGGGGGCGTACTGCTGTACAATCTGTTTGTCGCCGTGTTTTCCGGCAGCGAGACCGCCTGGACCATCCCCATGATCGTGTGTATGGCCTTGGCCGGGATTGTGGGCTACTACATCGCCTCCATGCTGCTGGCCAAGTCCCTTCGGATTTTCCGGGGCAGCGGGAAAGGGGCCTTGGCTACCGTGATTGCCGCCGCGGCCATCTGCATGCTGATTGCGGCGGACCCCTTTGGCGTGGAGACCTGGGTCCCTGGAGCGGAAGGCATAGAACAGGCCGGCATCTCTATTTATGGCAATGCTTACAGCAATATGGGAGGATACCTGGACGTTGATGTCAGCGACGGAGCCGCGATTCAAAAGCTGCTGGACCTCCACCGGACCATCCTCTCAGAAAAAGAGCAGCTGAACAACCGGGATTCCGATGCCTGGCGTCTGGGAAATTCCGCGCAGGTACATCTGAGCTACTGGGTGAATGGGAAGCGTACAGACCGCTCTTATCCTCTTCTCATCCCCGCCGGCGGGCAGGCCCCGCTGGAGTCTCTAAACAAAGCCGAAATTCTGGCGACGGACCCCGCGATTCAGGAGGCCAATATCTTCGAGCAGATTCTTTGGGATGACATTATGGACAGCCGTATTATCCACGGCTACCTTGGAGATGTCTATAACAGGGAAACCCACGAGATCAACGGCGTGGACCTGACCCCTGAGGAGGCCCAGGCCTTAGAGGCCGCTGTCCGGCGGGATATCCAGGCCGGTCATTTCGGCAAGACCCTCTTCGTACCGGAGGGCGAAGAGCGGGACGGGCTTGTCTACTACGGAACCATCCAGCTGGACTACAACGTCACCCGGAAGCCAAATCCCAACCGATTCTACTCAGGGGAAGACGTCCGTACGATCAACTTTGAAATCTCCACCTACTGCACAGAGACCCTGGCAGCCCTGAAGGACCTGGGTATCCTGCGCCACCCCTTCCAGCTGCTGACCCGCGAGGAGTACCACGCCCTGCGGGATGCGGAAAAGAGCGGCGCGTCCTTCCCGGACTCCTATGACTCCTATTACGGCGGCGGCTTCTTCCCTGCCGAGACGGTTCCCGCAGCCTCCGCCTCCGTCAGCCCTGAGAGCGCCGCGGTCTATCCCGAGGAGGCGTTCTAAGCTATGTCCCGAGAGAGAAACATGTCAAACCGGATGGATGAGCAAATCAAATTTATCGGGCTCTGCGCCGTCCTGGCGCTGCTGACGGTGGCTGTGATAATCACAGCCGCCGTCAGGCTGTTCAGCCGGGGCACGAATCCGGCCGAGGCGGAAGAAAACGTCCCGGACTATGTGACCCGCGATCTTCTGGATGTCAACGAATGGTCCCGGCCCGGAGACCTCCTGGAGCGGGTAAACGGCATCGTCCTGCACTATGTAGGCAACCCGGGTACTTCCGCCCAAGCCAATCGGAATTATTTCAATTCTCTGGCTTCCGGAGAGAAGGGAACCTATGCCTCCAGCCACTTCATTGTGGGTCTGGAGGGAGAAGTCATCCAATGTGTGCCTTTAACAGAAATTGCCTATGCCTCCAACACCCGAAATGAAGACACCATCTCCGTAGAGGTCTGCCACCCGGACGAGAGCGGAGCGTATTCTTCCGTCACCTATGCCCGTGTGACGGAGCTGACGGCGTGGCTGTGCCGGGAGTTCCGTCTGAACCCGAAGAAAGACATTATCCGCCATTATGATGTGACAGGAAAGCTCTGCCCTTTGTACTATGTGGAAAATTCCGACGCCTGGGATACTCTGCTGGAAGACATTGCGGAGGAAATGGAAGAGCAGGAGGCCCGGGAGACGGGCAGCTGAAAAATTTTTTAAAAAATTGTGAAATGATGAAACAAAACTGCCTCTTGAATCGTCTTATATAATAAGCAATAAGAAAGGAGCCCCCCTATGGAAAAAACAACTGCTGCTGAAAATCTGTGGCGCGTCTGGGTCGACACCCGCCGCCGGATCGTGTCCTTCCATGAGGAGGAGGACTGTAAACTTCTGGAATTTCGAAATCGGGATATGTTTTTCAGCTGTATCGAGCAATACACCGGGATGCAGTACCGCTATCAATGACGCCATGAGGCGCGCTTCAAAAAAAGCGGCTTTTCCAAACAGGAAACCGGCCATTCTTCCGGCCGTCTTTGCCTGGATTTGCGGCTGGGGCGGCGGGCCCATCAACCTGCCGGCTTTTCCGGCGGACATGGAGGCAGCTCATTAAGTGAAGGGCCGCATCTCTTCTCCTCGTTACGGCGGTGCCTGCCGGGCCCCATAAAGCTGATTTACGAGCCGATGAAGCATGCGTACCCTGTAGAGATATGATAAACCGGGAGGCCTTTCGGTCTCCCGGTTCCCAATTCATGTCATACGATAAAGCCGCCATCGGCGCTGACCACCTGTCCGGTGACAAACGCCGCCCGGTCCGAAGCCAGAAAAGCAATCACATTTGCGATATCCTCCGGCGTCCCCAGCCGCCCCAAGGGGGTCTCCTCCACCAGCATTGCCCGTGTTTCTTCCCCTAAAGCCCGAACCATGTCCGTTTCAATACAGCCCGGAGCCACGCAGTTCACCCGAATTCCGGAAGGAGCCAGCTCCAGGGCCAGGGAACGGGTGAGGCCAATCACAGCGGCTTTCGAGCAGGAGTAGGCCACTTCACAGCTTCCTCCCCGGAGCCCCCAAATAGAGGAGACATTAATGACAGCCCCCCGTTTCTCCGACAGCATATGAGGAAGAACTGCCTGGACCGCATTCCTTGCCCCTGTAAGGTTTACCGCCAGAATGCGGTTCCAGAGCTCATCATCCATATCCTGAAAGAGGCCCTGGTGGGAAATACCCGCGTTGTTTACCAACAGCTCCACGGGGCCCATGGTCTCCGAAACCGCCCGGACCATGCGCGCCACGGCCTTTCGGTCAGCTACGTCGGCCTGAAAAGCCATGGCTGCAAAGCCCTGAGACCGGAGGCTTGAGACCAGGCTTTCCGCAGCGTCCCGGCGCTCCAGATAGTTGACGCAGACCGGCCAGCCCTCCCGGGCCAGGGCAATGGCGCAGGCACGGCCAATCCCTCGGGATGCCCCGGTAACAAGGGCAGATCTTTTCATGCGTTCAGCTCCTTCTTCTTTAACAGGATTGTTGGAGGCAGTATAGCAGAAAAAAAAGAAAAGCGCAAGAAAAGGCTTGACAAACAAAAGGAGTTCGTGTATCTTATATATGTTCTGTTTTGGACGATTAGCTCAGCTGGCTAGAGCACCTGCTTGACGTGCAGGGGGTCACAGGTTCGAGTCCTGTATCGTCCACCATGAAAACCGCTGTTTCCGAGAAGAAACGGCGGTTTTTCTTAACTTTTTATGTGGTTTTGTGGCGGTGGTTATCCGTCCGCATTTACCTTGACCACAGTTCCAGCCACAGACAGAGGAAAAACCGCCCTCCGGGAACCGTTGTCCCGGAGGGCGGCTACATTCTATTCAACCTGTTTTTGCCTGGACCCGCAAAGTAGCAATCTCCTCCTTCACCTCCTTGATAAGTTCCGCCAATTTTTCCTCACACTCCTCCTCGCTGTGGGCATAGACATTCCGGGCCATACGTTTCCCGTTGACCCTGGGTGAGTACCGCCCCTCCCAGAGCTGGCCGCTGATCTGTGAGACACAGCCGGTTCCAGGCCTGCGGTATTTGCCCTTGACTGCCTGAAAGGTGGTGCGGGCGGGCTTTTTCGGAACCATTGCATCTGGACCGGGCTCTGCTTTAGCGATGGCGCAGTCGATCTTTGCCGCCACCGACTGCCGCATTCCGTCGGTGACATGGGCGTAGACGTTTAGTGTCGTGGCGCTGGAGACGTGGCCGATGATGGCGGACAGGGTCTTGACGTCCATCCCGTGCTCCAGGGCGTTGGTGGCGAAGGTGTGCCGGAGGTCGTGGAAGCGGACGTGCTTACAGCCGGCCCGCTCCAGGATGATGGACAACGTTTTCCGGACAGCGGCGGGGTCCCGGGGAGAGTCCTCTTTCCTGGGTGAGGGGAACATCCACCGGGACCCTGTGTGCTGCCGGCGGCTCTTCAGGATGTCCAGGATTGGAGGCGGAAGGATGATGCTCCGGCTGGAGGATCTGGTCTTGGGCTGGGTGACCGTCAGTTCTCCCCTGATCCGCTGTACCTGCCGCTGGATGTACAGTTCTCCGGTCTGGAAGTCCAGATCGTCCCATTGGAGTGCCAGCAGCTCTCCGCGGCGTAGGCCGGTGGTCAGCTCCAGCAGCAGAAGCTCATAGCAGCCGTTCTCCTTGGCCTGAATGAGCAGCCGCTGCATCTCCTCCTGCGTCAGCACCTGCATCTCTTTGGGATGGGTCGTGGGCGCCTTGCAGGCTGCGGCAGGATTTTTCAGGAGCAGTCCCTGGGACACTGCCTTGTCCAATGCTGTACGGCAGGTCACATGGCAGGTTTTCACCATGCGGTCCGACAGGCCGGGGCCGTACCGCTCCGGCTGGAGAAGCCGTCCGCCCTGTTTGAGGCGGATATAGAACTGCTGGAGATCTCCGGAGGTAAGTTTGACCAGCAGGATATGCCCAATCTCCGGAATGATGTGTTGGTAGATACGATTTTCATAGTCCGTCTGGGTCTTGGGGGCGATGTTTGGCTTGCACTCATTCTGATACCAGTGGTCCAGCCACGCCCCAAAGGTCATACCCGCCTTTGGCGGTTCCGGCTTGGCATCCCGGAGACTGTCCCGCAGGGCTTTCAGCTTCTCCTCGCACTCCCGCTTTGTTTTGGCCAGGACATTTTTCGTTTTGGGCAGGCCCTTCTCATTGCGGCCGATGACTACCCGGCCCTCCCAGCGCCCGTCCTTTCGCAGGTGGATGCTGCCGTTCCCGCGCTTGGTTTTCTTCTTTCCCATGAGCACCTCCTTTAGAGTATGTCCTGAATGAAATCGCCCACGATCCCGGCGGCATGGCGCTGCATATCACCGGTGACATGGGCGTAGGTGTCCAGTGTGAAGCTGGCTTTTGTGTGGCCCAGAATGCCGGAGAGGGTTTTGGCGTCCACCCCTCCGGCCAGGGCGTGCGTGGCAAAGGTATGGCGGAGGTCGTGGAAGCGTATGTCGGGCAGCCCGGCCTCCGACAGAATTTTTTTCAGCTGTCGGTAGGCACGGCTGGGATGAGTGGGGTTTTCCGGCTTGAGGGGATTGGGAAATATCCACTCTGTCAGCGCGGCGCGTTTTCTCTCCCTCAGAAGCTGGGCCGTGCTGTGGGGGAGCAGGATGGTCCGCGTCCCGGCATAGGTCTTGGTGTCTCCCTCGCTCAGGCCGCCGCCCTTTTTGATGTGGATGGTGCGGCATATTTTCAGAGTCCCAGTCTCGCCGTCAAAGTCCTTCCATTTCAGGCCGCATAATTCTCCCCGCCGCAGGCCGGTGGTCAGCTCTGTATAGAAGAAGTCGTGCCAGAGCGGGTCCTGACGGATCGCCGCCATCAGAGCGTCCAGCTGGTCGTTGTTGAGAATGCCCTTTGGATTGCGCGGCAGTTTGGGCGGCGTCACCTCATCGGCGGGGTTGGTGGGCAGCAGGCCCTCCTCCACTGCGGTTTTCAGCGCGTGGTGGAGGGTTGTGTGGATACCGCGGACAGTGGCGGGGGCGAGGCCACTACCAGTATCCCGGCCCCTGGAGAGGCGGCCATGCTCCAGGAGATGGGCATACAGATCTTTCAAATCAGCAGGCGTGATTTTCGTCAACTGCTTCTGCCCCAGGCGGGGCTTGACATGGTTGTCCAAATCCTGCCGGTACCCGTCCAGCGTATCGCCGCGGACGGTCCCGGCCATGCGCCGGTCCAGCCATTGATCCAGCCACTCGGAAAGGCTCATCCTGCTCTGCTCTGTCAGCTCCACGCCCTGGTAAGCGTCGATGCTCTGACGTAGCTTTGCGGTCAGTTCCTTCTGCGTGTCGGCGTAGAGATAGCGGAAGATGGAATTGCCATTTTCCTTGTGCCCCACTACGATGCGGCCCTCCCAGCGGCCATCGTCACGTTTACGTACCATGCCGTCTCCGGACGGTCTGCGCTTTGCCATTGTCTCACCCCCTGTCGGTCAGTTCTCCGTCATCCTCATCCATGCACTCCGCCATCAATCTGATGCCCAGACGGAATCCCAGGATGAAATATTCCCTCGCCATGGTGCTGTCGATTTCGTGCTGTGTGCTGATGAGGGTATCGAGCATCTGCTTCTCCTCATCGTTGAGCTGCTCCGCAAGCCGGGCCTCACAGTCGGCGGCGCGTTTCACCAGATGCCGCAGTTCTGAACCGGCGGCGATTCGCTTTTCATAGGGCACGATATTTCCGAAGTACAGATCCTCCAAAACCTTTCGCATTTTCTCCGCCCTCCTTTCAAGCCACACATAATACCAGCGGCGCTGGTCAATAGCCAGTGGCCAAGGGCAGAGTTATCAAACTGTTATCATTTAGCCTTCAAATCGTGCCGGTTCGTTTTCTTTGCAGACAGTGGCGCAATCGACAGCCGCTTCCGATTACCCCATCGTCATCGACTGCCCCTGAGACTGTTCCTCATGATCGTCCGGTTTGTGGCCCATAGCGATTTTCTTTTCTCTGATCTTGAGCCGCAGCTTTCGATCTGTCTGCTGTCCAGCCGGAGCTTGGGGCAGTACAGAGTTGTCCTGGAAGATTTCACTCATGTAGTGGAGCAGTCGCGTGATCGACAGCATCACTGCGGGAGGCCTCAGGCTGTCCCAGCGGTCCAGAAAGAACTGAGCGTACTCGTTGCCCTGGGCGACGGACTGTAAGAACCAGTACTGGGCCTGCTCACGGTTCTGTCTGTCCAAGTGCAGTCTCCCTAGAGCGTATTGGGCATACTGGTTTCCGGCTTCAGCGGATTGGGTCAAGTGGACGATGGCTTTTTCCGTATCCTTTGGAACACCGTCACCCAAGAGATAGAGCTTACCCAGCCGGTAGCCGGCAAACTGGTTCCCTTGGGCGGCGGCTTTTTCATACCAGCCGACAGCCTCCTCAATTCGTTTCCTGCCTTGTAGGAGTTGGCCCAGTGCGTATTGGGAGAAATCATTTCCGGCCTCGGCTGAGCGCCGAAACCACAGCTCTGCTTTGTCATCGTCTGGGTAGATACCCAGACCGTCCCGCCAGCACTTACCCAGCTGGTGCGCCGCTGCTGTGAAGCCGTTGTTCCAGAGCTGCTCCAGCATACGGACAGCTTTCTCCTGCTCCGCCCACGTTGAATCGTCATCGCAGAGAACATACTTGGCTTTCCGATACGTATTTACCATCTGCAGGCGCGTATGGGAAGTCAGAACTTCTTCCTCTTCGGCCAGCTCATCATCCATCTGCTCATCCTCAAAAGTGATTTTGCCCAACCGTATTTGCTCCGCCTCCCGGATGACCAGATTCTTGATTGCTTTGAACTCCTTTTGCTGAGACAGCGGCAGGTGCTCCCTGGGTTTGTCTGTGTAGTAATCCTCCATCTCGTCCCGCAGCTTGTTCCAGAGCTTATAGCACTCCGCCACCATCGGGAGCTGTGCCAGTTCGTCTACAATGGCATCCACTTGAGTTTTGACAGGCTTCTTCAGGTAGCCGTATACCTTTTTGCCTTTGGCATTTTGGAGTGTCTCTGCTAGAGTGACCAGTTTTTCTTCAATAGCTGGACAGTCACAGATACCGGATTCCATCTCACGGATCAGCTGGCTCATTGCTTCCTGCGCCGCATCGCGCACTTCCTGGTAGGACAGATTCTTCTGCTGGTAGAGGTGCAGGAGCTCATCCCGAAAAATATCGTTGGTCAGTTTAGAGCGCATTGTCTTAATTCCCTGCTCTGTCAGATGGCCTTGCGTCGGATCAGCGGACCAGACCATCATGTGGATATGCGGGTGGTGCTTCTCATCGTGGAAGGCAGCGCACCAGCGAAACTGACTGGGCAGGATCTTCATTGCCTCTGCCAGTTCCGTCTGATGAGCCAGGAGGAGCCTTCGCCAACTCGCTGCTGAGTCATACCCCAGTCGGGCGGCGTCCTCACGCCTGAGCGAGTAGATGAATGTCCAGACTGGGGTCGGGTGATTGCTCACCTCTTTCATTGTCATCTCAAGGTCAACGGACTCGGTGTTGGAGAACAGTCCGTGAGACCTGGGACGTTCCGCGATGTACTCCATGTACTGACCACTTCTGTTCAACAGTTCTACGCCGTCACGGGTGGCGATGTACTCCGCATAGTTTCCAGCTCCGCCGCCTGGCTTGATGTATCCGCTCTTTTGAATCAGTCCCTGCATCAGTCGAGCCTCTTCTGGAATTTGTAGGCGTCTTCAAAATTGACCTCGCCGTTCGTTTCCTTAACGTCCTTGATACACCTGACCCGCATTTTCTTCAGCGTGTCCAGATCCACATCAGCGATGGCGGCAATAAGGTGAGCCATAACTGCGTCATCTACTGACAGCTTGAACAGCAGTTTCCCGATGCGGCTGCCCAGTGCGCTCAACTTACCCTCCAGCACGGCGGAGAGGACGCGGGGCAGGTAGCTGTCGGCCTGCTCCGTATCCAGATAGCCGGAGTAGAACTGGATCGCTTTCTCAATGTACTCATTTTGCGTGGAGCAGTTGTCGGTGCGATAGTGATCTTTGACTTTGGACCAGGCCTCATCCGTCAGCCAGACGGTGTGCCGGTTCTTGTTCTCGTTCATGCCTGAAAGCCTCCTTTACTTTGTAATAGCGTCATGTGAAACCTTGAAACAGCGGCTTTTTTCTCTGCTTTTTAGAAGATCAGCGTCAATCAAAGATGCCAGCCTTCAAAAAAGCGTCAGCCTCCGTCCCTGAAACCGCCCGCACTGCGGGCGGTTGTGACCGCACCGGCGCGGCAAAAGCGCCGGTGCTTTCTCCTGCTTCTCTCCGTCCCCTCGTACACTGGCCTTCAACGGGCGCACAGCGGCAAGCGCTATTGGGTTGGTCAGGAGTTGCCTCAGCGACAGCTGTGGCACACGGGGCCGCTCTGGGGTGGTGGCGGTCGTATTCCTCTTGCCTTCGAAGAGTACGTCTACGCTCCGCATCCAACTCCAGTTGACGGAGCTGCCGTTGATGGAACTCATCCACAGCCACCCGCACCGGCAGGATCATGTAGAGGTTGTTGCCCTTCCACTTCATTCCGCGCTTGTCGAAGTAGCTACTGGGCTCTACCAAGATGAGCCCCATCTCCAACAGCGTGTTAACACTTTTCATCGCGGTGTTCTTAACCAGTCTTGTTGCGGCGGCGATGGTGTTGTAGCTGGGGTGGCAGGTGTGGGTGCGGCGGTCCTCAATCAACAGCAGATAGGCGTAGACTACAAATGCAGAGGGTGAGAGCTTCAGCAGGAACACCTCGTTGGGCAGAGTGAAAAATTTTTTGTCTTTGCTCTTGAGCGCAGGAGTACCATCTTCGCCGATGAGATTCTTAGCTATCAGACTGTCCAGATACTTTTTCA
>CAJTJA010000004.1 GCA_910576845.1 uncultured Oscillibacter sp. | reverse complement strand
GCGGCGGAAAAAGATCCGCTGTTTGGGCGTTTTGACATTTTTTAAACAAGGCCTAGTCAAGAATCCACAAAGTAAACCGGGACATCCAAAATTGGGTGTTCCGGTTATGTCTTATCCTTTAGGGCTGTTTAAAAAAATGGCGAAACATCAAGGACATGTGATATCCGCAAGACGGCGGCACCAGTCGATTTCCAATTGCCAGGTGAGGCGAGATTTCGCGATATTGTTCTGCAAGTGCTGTCCTTCGTGGCGGAGAACGAGCATGCCAACCTCCGCCAGCGTCAAGCGGAGGGCATTGCGGCGGCAAAGGCCAGAGGCGTAAGGTTTGGCAGACCGCCCAGGCCTTGCCGGAGAACTATCACAGCGCCTACCAGCGTTGGAAAGCCGGAGCGATCACCGAGCAGCAAAAAAATACGGAATGCCGCTGTCGGCATTCCGTTATCTGGCTGAGCGTTATGAAAAGGCTAAGTCTCTGTAAAACAGATTTTTGGAAAAAACATGCAGGTTTCTGTTAAAGCGGCCAATCGCCTGCCGGTAAAAAGGTTATCATGAACCATGTCCCTTCTGCTTTTCATGTTGATGGGACAAAACACCTGCACTTTCACCAGCCACAGCTTGAACTTAAAATTGGGGCATCATATAATTATTTCACAAATCGGAATTTGGCTTTATTGGGGGATAAGATATTGAATATATGGCAATATTTCCGTGGTATTGCGGTATCAAAAAGTATTACTGCCATTTTATTTGTGTTTCGTCCCGGCAAAGATACAGATAGAGCAACGTTGAACTCCTGTACTGGTTGGGTTAAGCACATGGGAAGATTTCACGAAAGCAGAACATATGAATTTGTCCTTGATACGTATTTGTCAAAGGGAAATACAGAGGTAATTCTATTGGATGCAAGAAAACAACCGTTACTGAAGTTGAACCAGGAATCTCCTACGGGGAAAATAAATCTTGATGCAACGAAAAAATATTATCTGCGCTGGGAATTTAAGAGTGCTACGGGAAGATGCGAGCTTCGTTGGCAGGCGGCGTAAAACGTCACTGTGCTTGAAAAGAGCCGGATAAATTCCCCCCAGACACCCCACCCATAAAAGACGGCATGACTAAAGTCATGCCGTCTTTTATGAAATCACACTTTTCCTTTATTTACAATGTTGCCTCAAAAATCCGCGCTTCCCACGGTACGGGGATGAGGCAGGACATCCCGGATATTGGAAATACCCGTGAGGTACATCACCAGCCGCTCAAAGCCCAGGCCGAAACCGGCATGGCGGCAGCTGCCGTAACGCCGCAGGTCACAGTACCACCAGTAGCTCTCCGGGTCCATATTCAGCTCCTTAATCCGGTCCTCCAAAACGTTCAGCCGTTCTTCACGCTGGCTTCCGCCGATAATTTCCCCAATGCCGGGAACCAGGCAGTCTGCCGCCGCCACAGTCTTCCCATCGTCATTCAGGCGCATATAGAACGCCTTGATCTCCTTTGGGTAGTCCGTGACAAACACCGGGCGCTTGAAGACATGCTCGGTTAAATACCGCTCGTGCTCCGTCTGGAGATCGCAGCCCCAGAAGACCTTGTAGTCGAACTTGTCGTTGTTCTTCTCCAAAATCTCCACGGCCTCCGTGTAGCTTACCCGTCCAAAATCGGAAGTGGCTACATGTTCCAAACGATCTTTCAGGCCCTTATCTACAAAGCTGTTGAAGAAATTGATCTCATCAGGGCAGCGTTCACACACAGCCTTGATGACATATTTTATCATCGCCTCGGCGATATCCATGTCTCCCGCCAGATCGCAGAAAGCCATTTCCGGCTCAATCATCCAAAACTCGGCGGCATGACGCTGGGTATTGGAATTCTCCGCCCGGAAGGTAGGACCAAACGTGTACACGTCGCCAAAGGCCATAGCGAAGTTCTCCGCGTTCAGCTGGCCGGAGACAGTCAGATTCGCGGGTTTCCCAAAGAAATCCTGAGAATAGTCAACCTTTCCATCCTCGGTCCGGGGCAGATTCTCCGGGTCCAACGTCGTGACGCGAAACATCTCTCCGGCGCCCTCACAGTCGCTGGCGGTAATAATGGGGGTATGGACATAGACAAAGCCCCGGCTCTGGAAAAATTCGTGAATGGCAAAGGCAGCCGCGCTCCGCACCCGGAAAGCCGCGGAAAACAGATTTGTCCGTGGCCGCAGATGCTGAATAGTCCGCAAGTATTCTACCGTGTGCCGCTTTTTTTGGAGCGGGTAGTCAGGAGTCGAGGGCCCCTCCACGGAGATTTGGGAGGCTTTCAGCTCCAGGGGCTGCTTGGCCTCTGGAGTAAGGACTACCGTCCCGGTGACAATCAGCGCCGCGCCTACATTTTGAGCGGCAATGTCCTTATAATTTTCCAGCGTACCGGCCTCCATAACCACTTGAAGGTTCTTCAGGCAGGAACCGTCGTTCAGCTCAACAAAGCCAAAGTTTTTCATGTCTCGAATGGTGCGGGCCCAGCCGCCCACAGTGACGGTTTGACCGCTAAGGGCTTCAGCTTTGGCGAAAATTTCCGTAATTTTTGTATAGCTCATTGTATTCACCCGATTTCCTGTATTTCAATGGATGCCATATTATATCATAAATTTTTAGTTTTGCAAGGGGCGCTTTTTCCTGCCTTATGCCGCTTAAAACCTCCCCATTTTTAGGGAGCATCCTCCCCGCTGTGCGCCTCTTCTTTCGGGGCGCCTTCGCTGGCCGTCCCGTCTTCGTTTCCATTCCCTGGCGCCGTCTCTTCTCCCCTTTCCTCGGGGAGATTGCTTTCTTCTTCCGGCTGGTCCCCTTCCGGTTCGTCCTCTTCGCTCTCAGGGAATTCTCCCTCTTCAGGTTCCGGCGGGTCCAGCAAAAATTCAACCAAACCGGGATTGCCGGCCCCAGGATAGTAATTCACTACCCAAGGAACCGTCTCCGTCAGCTCCCGTTCCTCCCGAAGCTGAGATATGGCGTCCTCTACACGGCTTCCGCCATCCTCTCCCCAATATCCCATGCGGACCGCCAGCTCTGTTTTTCCGCTGTCCAAAGCGGCGGCCAAAAGGCTGTACAGCGCCTCCGGACTGGTGGCGTTTACCACCGCCTGAAGCTGTTCCAATGTCCGGCGGTAACTGATACGGACAGCAACCTCATAATATCCCCGCTGCGCACGGCTGGAAGCTGTGATATACTCCACGGCGTAAGCTCCCATGGGAGTTTCCTGCTGAATCTCCGTGGTGGCTCCCTCCAGAGTATCCGCCACAGAGATGTCACTTTCAAAATTGTAGAGCCGTAATGTTGCCGATTCCGTGTGCTGCCCAATTAGCAGTAGCAAGTCATTCACCACATCCTGGTGGTTCTCCGCCCGGAGCGTTCCCGCAGCTTCACTTTCCCAGAATTTACTGCTGTGGGGTTCTGCGGTTGAGTAGGTCCGCTCCAGCAGCGCCGAGCAGCCTGTAAGCAGGCACAGCGCCAGCAGCAATACGCAAATCTTCCGGCCCATTGAGCAGCCTCCTCTTCTTTTAATCCACAGATACCGGCGCAGGGCTGTTACAGCCCTAAATTTTCATCAATCAGTATGACTTCTGCCTCCATGCCCATCATGGGTCCGAAAAGCGTCACCAGCCCCCGGCAAATACGCTCGGGACTCCTACAGTCGTAGCAGCGGTCACAGTCTACGGCGCAGGGCGTCTTCTTTCCAAGCTCCCGGGCTCTCCGGGGCGCGGCGATATTCCTGGCCCGCCAGACAGCCTGATCATAGGTAGAAGCCAGTTTATTCCGCCCGATGACAAAGATGACTTTCTCATGACCAAAGAGCGTAGCGGCAACCCGGTTCCCCACGCCGTCGATATTTACCAGCTCTCCGGTTTCCGCCAAGGCATTGACAGACGTCAGATAAATATCCGTTTCTACAGCCGCTTTGCGGGCGGGAGCGTCCTCCTGCCTCCAGTGCCAAACGACCTGATTATGGCTTCCAAGGCGTTCATACAGACCCAAAGCATCCAATGTGGCAGATCCGCCAAAGCCCACCGACTTTCCGTCAATAGCGGCATCCAGATAGTCCGCGGCTTCCTGTCCGGCAGAAAATACATGAACGGTAAAGCCCCGGTTCTCCAGGCTCTTCTTAACCGTTTCAAAGCCCATGCTGTCAACCTCCATCACCTGTTATTATATCATTTATTACTTCTTGGCTGAAAACTCACGGTTCAAATACTCGCCGGCTTCCGCCCTGGACCTGAAAATAAAAATCTCTCTGCCTTCCTGGTACTCTTCCAGCAATTGATAAATTTGGGGAAGCTGCTTTCTTGGGAAGTCCATAATCCACTCCCGGAACTCCCCGTCGAACTCCATCTCCACCCACGGGAGATCTTCCCGGCGTCTGCCAATTCGGGCTTTCGCTCCGGCAAGACAGATTTCCAGCGGAAAATCCATCAGAAAAACCGTATCACATTTTTTCAGGCGGAGCTCCAGCGTACGCTGATAATTGCCGTCAATTATCCAACGATCCGTTCGAATAATTCTGTCCAGGCGGGAGTCAAATTCTTCTTTGGAAACATGCGTTCCGTCCGCCTGGTGCCACAGCATATCCAGGTAAAAAAGCGGAAGGCCTGTTTTCTCCCTCAGCTCCCGCGCAAAGGTGCTTTTTCCTGCTCCGGGACTTCCGATAATAACCGTTCTTTTCATTCTCTCTTCTCCGCCGGCCTTATTCCAGCGTAATCTGCGTCTCCTCTGTGTCCTCCTGCCTCAGCAGTGCTCCTGCGGCGGGAACCGTCCGAACCCGGTAACGGCTTTGGCTGGCGATCGGCGTCTCTTCCAGCGGCAAAACTGTGTCCAGCGCGTACTTTGGCTTCATGGTCATAACTGCCACGCCCTGGGTAGCGCGGGTCGTCTTGGGCGTCAGCAATGCCGTATGGAAGATCAGGCAGCGCGGCTCCGTGGAATACACCGCCAATTCCCGTTCCTGGTCCACCCGAATTACCGCCTTCAGCGGTGATTTGTCGGAATAAGCTCCGGTAAGCTTCCGACGGTTCGAGGCGGTCTGGTACGCCTTGATCTCCACCCTTGCCGCCTTGCCGTTTTCAAAGAAGAAAATCAGGCCGCCGGAATAGTCTCCGGGGAGAACCATCCAAATGACGCTCTCTCCCGCATCCATTCCCAGTTTTGCCGGGAGATAATCTCCCAAAATGCTGGCTTTGGCGTCGTCAAACTCACTGAGACGGGTCTTGTATACTTGGCAGCGATCTGTAAAGAACATGACCTCCGCCCCACTGGTGGTCTCGAATGTCTGCCGCAGGCTGTCTCCTTCTTTAAACTTCTGGGCCCCGCTCATGCGGAGGCTCTGAGGCGTGATTTTTTTAAAGTACCCCTCTTTGGAAAGGAAGATATGAACCGGATACTCCTCCGGCCCATCCTCTTCCTCAAAAGCAGGAAGCTCATGCGCGTAAATAACTGCAGTACGGCGGGGCTCTCCGTATTTCTTCGCCGCCTCCTTCAGTTCTTCCAGAATAATATTTTTCACCCGCCGGGCATCCTGAAGAATATCCTCCAAATCATCAATCTCATCCTGAAGGGCCTCGGTCTCCTTTACCCGTTTCAAGATGTATTCCTTGTTGATATTCCGCAGGCGAATCTCGGCCACATATTCCGCCTGAACCTGGTCGATGCCGTAGCCGATCATCAAATTGGGAATAACGTCGGCTTCCTCCTCCGTCTCCCGGATAATCCGGATGGCCTTGTCAATATCCAGCAGGATGCGTTTCAGGCCTTTCAGGAGATGAAGCTTTTCCTTTCGCTTTCCCAGCGTAAAAAAGATGCGCCGCCGGACGGACTCCGTCCGCCAGGCCGTCCACTCCTCCAAAATCTGCCGCACACCCAAAACCTTGGGCATCCCGGCAATCAACACGTTGAAGTTACAGGAAAACGCGTCCTCCAGGGGCGTCTGCCTGAAGAGGCGGGCCATGAGCTTTTCCGGGTCCACCCCTCGCTTCAGGTCAATGGTAAGCTTCAGGCCGCCAAGGTCCGTTTCGTCCCGCATATCGGCGATCTCTTTAGCCTTCCCGGCCTTAATAAGCTCCGCCACCTTGTCCAGAACCGCCTCGGTGGAAGTGGAATAAGGAATCTCTGTGATTTCAATCAGATTTTCTTCTTTTATATAGCGCCACTTTGCCCGGACCCTCACACTGCCCCGGCCGGTGGCATAAATATCCCGCAGGGCGTCCCGGTCGCAGATCAACTCTCCGCCTGTTGGAAAATCCGGAGCCAGTAGAGTCTCCAGCAGATCGCAGTCCGGATTTTTCAAATAAGCCGCCGCAGTATCGCAGACCTCCTTAAGGTTAAAACCGCAGAACTGAGAAGCCATACCCACGGCGATACCGCTGTTGGCAGAAACCAGAATATTGGGAAACGTTGTGGGCAGCAGAGCGGGTTCCTTCATGGTGTTGTCGTAGTTATCCACAAAGTCTACCGTATCGCTGTCAATGTCCCGAAACAATTCCTGACAAATAGCAGTCAGCTTCGCCTCGGTATACCGGGGGGCGGCCCAGGACATGTCCCGGGAATAATGCTTGCCAAAATTGCCTTTGGAATCCACAAAAGGAGTGAGCAAAGCGCCGTAGCCCCGGCTGAGGCGAACCATCGTATCATAAATTGCCGCGTCACCGTGAGGGTTGAGGCGCATGGTCTGGCCCACAATATTGGCGGACTTTGTCCGTGCCCCGGTAAGAAGGCCCATTTTGTACATGGTATAAAGAAGCTTTCGGTGGGAGGGCTTGAAGCCGTCGATCTCCGGAATAGCCCGGGAGACGATGACGCTCATGGCATAGGGCATGTAGTTGGTCTCCAGGGTGTCGGTAATGGGCTGCTCCACCACCGCCGCGCGGAGTCCCAGGACATTGGGATTTGGATTTTTGCTGCTGTCAGGCGTTTTCTTCTTTGGCATTGAATCATTCCTTATTCATTATCCAGGCCAACGGGTTCTCCTGAATGTATTTTGTGTATGCTTTTCATATCCGCTCTGCCGCGGATAATGAGATCGTAACCGCCCCGCTGCCAGATGAAATACCCGGTCTCTCTGCTGGACAGCCCCTTTAGGGCACCGGCTTCCCCAAAACAGGCGCAGAGGCCGCCGGAGCGGCGGCCCCTGCGGGCAGTCCTTGGGAAACCATAAAAGTTCTTCGCGGCGCATTTCTGTTCAGATGCTTATGAAACGGTTCCCAGGCTCCAAATAATTATACCCCGCAAGTAAAGCGTTTTTGCCGCCGCTCTCCGTCCCTCACGCTCCCTGGACAGCCTCTGGCTTATACTGCTGTCCGAACGGCGTAACCGCCAAGCCGCCCCGGCCGGTCTCCCGGAGACTGGGAGGCAGGGACTGGCCTACACGGCGCATGGCATCCAGCACCTGATCCGGCGGAATCCGGCTTTCAATGCCTGCCAGGGCCATTTGAGCCGCGGACAGGGCATCCATGGCTCCGATAACATTTCGCTTCACACAGGGCACCTCCACCAGGCCTCCCACCGGGTCGCAGACCAGACCCAGCAGGTTCTTCATAGCCATGGCGCAGGCATGAGCCATCTGTCCCGGCGTGCCCCCCTGGAGAAACACCAGGGCCGGGGCCGCCATGGCGGCGGCGGAGCCGATCTCCGCCTGACAGCCACCCTCCGCTCCGGCGATACAGGCCCGCTCGGCGATGATCATGCCGAAACCGGAGGCAATGTAAAGTGCCTGAACCAGGGACTCCTCGCTCAGGCTGTAGCGCCGCTTGCAGGGAAGCAGCACCGCAGGCAGCACACCGCAGGCTCCCGCCGTGGGAGCCGCCACAATGCGCTTCATGCACGCGTTGCACTCCCCCATCCGAAGAGCTCCCGCAATAACCTCGTT
Organism: uncultured Oscillibacter sp.; assembly: GCA_910576845.1. Taxonomy (GTDB): domain Bacteria; phylum Bacillota; class Clostridia; order Oscillospirales; family Oscillospiraceae; genus Oscillibacter. The sequence goes on along the minus strand of CAJTJA010000004.1, from coordinate 84,257 downwards.
GAAAAACGGGCCACAGAGGCTGTCCTCCCCGGTCTCGGTTCCATAGCGGGTCATCCGCCCGCCATCGCCGCCGGTAAGGCCGCTGTTGGACCGGTCCTCCTCCCGGTAGCCCTCGTCCGCCTGCTCCATGGCCTTCAAAAGGCCCGCCATCTTCTTCCAGGATACCTCCCGGCTGATGTCCTGCTGGCGGCAGTCGGAAATTTGAATGTTCTCCCACAGGGCTATGCCCTGTTCCTGGGTGTCCTGGAGCATCTGTTCAATAGACTGAAAATCAATCATGCCGTCTCCTCCTGTCCCTCGGGAATGTAGCAGGTTACTCTCTGAATGCCCGGCAGAGCCCGAATTTCCTCCACCACGTGGGCCGGAACCGCCTTGTCGCACTCGATGACCATCACGGCCCGGCCGCCGCGGCTGCCCCGGTTCAGCTGGAGGGTGGCCACGTTCACCCCGGTGCTGGCCAGGATGATGGTGACGTGGCTGACGCAGCCGGGCCGGTCGGTATTATGGACCACCAGGGTAGGCAGCTCACCGCTGAATGTGCAATCCATTCCGTCCACTTGAAAGACCTTTACCCGGCCCCCGCCCAGGGACGCGCCTCCCATCTCCATGGTACGCCCGCTTTTCCCAGTGGCGCGGATGAGAACGCTGTTGGGGTGGGCGTCCCGGATAGTGCAGGTGTCAAAAGTGAAGCGAAGTCCCCTCTCTTCCGCAAGGCGGAAGCTGTCCGGGAGGCGTGGATCATCCGGGGCCAGACCCAGAAGACCGGCGATCAGAGCCTGATGGGTGCCGTGGCCCTTGCCGGTGGAGGCAAAGGAGCCGTGGAGCCGAAGCTCCGCCTCCCGAGGTTCTTCTCCCAGCAAAGATCGGGCCACCCGCCCGATTCGGGCGGCTCCCGCCGTATGCGAGCTGGAGGGACCCACCATAATGGGACCCATGATGTCAAACAAGTTCATGCAGCGCGTCCTCCTTTTCTTTTCACTTTTTATATTGCAAACATAGAATTTGGAATGAAACGCTCTTATTAATTGTTGGCATTCCCGCCGCCAAGGCGGCGCGCATGCTGCCTTCGGCAGAGGACTGCGCATCTCTGTGCGGCTCCTTCACCGGCGCTCAGTCGTATACCACATTACATAGGCAGTTTGTTAAAAAAGCCTTAGGAAATATCCGCCATCTCCAAATACTTGTACCCATTCTCCGCAATATGGTCCTTCCGCCCCTGGAGGTTGTCCCCCAGCAGGAGATCGAATACCGCTGCCGTCCGCTCCACGTCCTCCGGCATCACCCGGATCAGCCGCCGGGTCTCCGGATTCATAGTGGTCAGCCACATCATGTCCGGATCGTTTTCGCCCAGACCTTTGGAGCGGTCAATTTTGTATTTTTTCCCTTCCAGCTCCCTGACAATATCATTCTTTTCTTTGTCCGAATAGGCAAACCATGTTTTCTCGCCGCTGCTAATCTCAAACAAAGGCGTTTCCGCAATATAGACGTACCCCTCTCGGATCAGCGTCGGGGTCAACCGGTACAGCATCGTCAAAACCAGCGTGCGGATCTGGAAACCGTCTACATCGCCGTCCGTGCAGATAACCACTTTACTCCACCGGAGATTGGACACATCAAAGGCGGACACATCCTTTACATGCTTGTTCTGTACCTCCACACCGCAGCCCAGAACCTTGATTAGGTCTGTGATAATCTCGCTTTTAAATATCCGGGCATAGTCCGCCTTCAGGCAATTTAAAATTTTGCCACGGATCGGCATGATTCCTTGGTACTCCGAATCCCGGGCCAGCTTTACGCTCCCCAGAGCCGAGTCACCCTCCACAATATAAATCTCCCGGCGGGACACCTCCTTTGTCCGGCAGTCCACGAACTTCTGCACCCGGTTGGCTATATCAACGCTGCCCGAAAGCTTCTTCTTGATGTTCAGGCGGGCCTCCTCTGCCTTTTCCCGGCTCCGTTTATTTAAGAGTACCTGTTCCACAATTTTCTCCGCATCAAAATGGTTTTCAATAAAATAAATCTCCAGATTGGAGCGAAGAAACTCCGTCATAGCCTCCTGAATAAACTTATTGGTAATCGCTTTCTTCGTCTGATTCTCATAGCTGGTCTGCGTGGAAAAATTGCTGCTGACCAAAATCAGGCAGTCCTCTATATCCGCCCAAGTGACCTTGCTCTCATTCTTTTGGTATTTTCCCTGCTCCCGCAGATATTTGTCGACGGCGGAAACAAATGCGGATTTACTTGCTTTTTCCGGGCTCCCGCCGTGTTCCAGCCAGCTGGAGTTATGATAGTGCTCCACCACATTCACCTGATTGGAAAAGCAAAAGGCGGCTGAGAGCTTCACCTTGTATTCCGGCTTGTCTGCCCGGTCCCGTCCCTTTTTTTCCGCCTGCCAAAATGCCGGAGATGTCAGGCTGTTTTTCCCCGCCAATTCCATCACATAATCGGCAACGCCGTTTTCATAGACGAACTCCGTCTCCTCAAACTGCCCGGCCTCCGTCTCGTTGCGGAACCGGAAGGCAACTCCGGCGTTGACTACAGCCTGACGCTTCATTACATCGAAGAAATATTCCGCCGGAATGGCAATATCAGTAAAAACATCCAAATCCGGAAGCCACCGGGTTCGGGTACCGGTCTTTTTCACCTGTCCCTTAGGAAGGGGGGTTTTCTCAAGCTCTCCCACAATTTCTCCCCGCTCGAAGCGGAGGCGGTATTCAAAGCCGTCCCTCCAAACCGTGACATCCATATAGCGGGAGGCATACTGGGTGGCGCAGGAGCCTAAACCGTTGAGGCCCAGGGAAAATTCGTAATTCTCCCCGGATACATTGTCATATTTGCCGCCGGCATAAAGCTCGCAGAAAACCAGCTCCCAATTCCACCGCTGCTCTTTTTCGTTCCAATCCACCGGGCAGCCCCGTCCAGCATCCTCCACTTCCACACTGTGATCCAAAAAGCGGGTAACCGTGATGAAACCGCCATGTCCTTCCCTCGCTTCATCAATGGAGTTGGACAAGATTTCAAATACCGCATGTTCACAGCCGTCCAGCCCATCGGAGCCGAAAATAACACCGGGACGCTTTCGGACCCGGTCCGCACCCTTCAAAGCTGAAATACTTTCGTTGCCGTAATCCTGTTTTTTTGCCATAGTTCCTCCAAAACCGGTGATTTCCACCGGGGATGCTTCATTTGTTTGCTGATTATTGTATCATAAGAATTTCCAAGGTTCAAGTCTTTCCCGGCGGAAGCCGCCGCTCTCTTCTTTCCCGCCTTTTCCCGCCCCGCTGTCTGGTTTTTCCTGCAAATGTTACTTTTGTAACTTTCTCATAATCCTTCCGCTACCGCCGAGACCCCTTCCGGAATCAGAGTTTTTCACATTATCCACAGAGTTTTCAACACCGTTATGTCAACTGTTGACTTTCAAAAAAAGTCTTTCTTTCCATTGCGCTGAATCATAACACCCGCCCAGGCTGCCCAAACAGGCTTCACAGCGAGAAACTTTTCAAGTTTTTTCGATTTTTGGTTGACAAGTGTGACGAAATACAGTATGATAACAGAAAACGTAGTATTCAAAACCATATTACGAGGTGTTTTATATGATTTGTAGCATCGTGAGCGACAGCAGCTGCGACCTGCGCATGAGTGAATTTGACAGCGGAGAGATTCTCTTTGAGACGGTACCGCTGCGCCTTCAGGTAGGTGAGCGGGAATTTATCGACAATGACGAGCTGGAAATCCCCCAGCTTCTCGGGGCGATGGCACTGGAAAAAGCTGCCGCCTCCACTGCCTGTCCCTCCCCGGCAGCCTTTGCCAAGACCTTTGAAAAGGGAGACCGGACCATCTGCTTTACCATCTCCTCCAATCTCTCCGGGACTTATAACGCGGCAGTTTTGGGCCGGGACATGGTTCTGGAGGAGCATCCCGAGAAGGAAATCTGTGTAATCGATTCCAAGGCCACTGCCGGGGCAATGGTTCTGCTGATCCGCCGGGCCAAAACTCTGCTGGAGGCCGGAGGCGATTTTGAAGAAATCTGTGCTCAGCTCCGGCTGTATCAAGCGGCACTGCGAACCTGCTTTACTTTGGAAAATTTTGATAACCTTATTAAAAATGGGCGAATGCGCCCCCTTGTCGGGACACTGCTCCACTCCTTGGGTATCCATGTTGTGGCTGATGCCACACCCCAGGGAACAATTCATGTGGCCGGCAAAGCCAGGGGAGAGGCCAAAACCTATCAGACTATCACGGCGCTAATGGGCAGCAGCAAGGACTGTACAGGAGCGGAAGTTATTATCTGCCATTGCGAAAACCTGCCGGGCGCCTTGAAGCTCAAAGAGCAGATTATGAAGGACCTCCCAGTTAAGAGTGTGGAATTACTTCCCTGCCGCGGCCTGACCAGCTTTTATGCTATGGAAAAGGGACTTATTATCGGATATTGACACAGACAGCCCGCCTGCGGAGAGAGGAATCGCGGTTCCTCTCTCCTTTTTATGCTTTCAAATAAAAGCTTTGTAAATTTTTTTATTTCTTCTCATTTTTTGTAGCGTCTTCCTGCCATGGTATGTTATACTATATGCTGTTTTATTGTGCAGTTTATTTGCGGGGCCGCTTTCCCGCAGTCAAAGGAGGTTTCTTCATGGCAAACCGTGTGGTTGTAACCATCTGCGGGGAGGATTATACCTTTGTGGCGGAGGAATCCCCCTCTTACATGCAGAGGGTCGGCGCTTATGTCGGAGACAAGATGGACGAGGTGCTCAACAGCACCCGTGTCGGCCGAACGGACGCCGCTGTTCTCACCGCTGCCAACATTGCCGACGAGCTCTTCAAAGCGCAGGCCGCTGCCGAACAGCTTCGCCGCCAAATTAAGGGCTATCTCGATGAGGCCGGAAAAGCGCAGAGCCAGGTCAGCGAACTCAAACGTGAAATCGTCCGCCTTCAGCAGAGGCTGGACAGCCGGAATTCCAAGTGAACCCTGAATTGCTGGCTCCCGCCGGTTCCCCAGAATCCATGCAGGCAGCCGTTGAAAGCGGGGCGGATGCCGTATATTTGGGCTGGGGCGGCTTCAACGCCCGGAGAGGTGCGCAGAACTTCTCCGAGGAGGAATTTGCTCAAGCCCTGGCATACTGCCACATTCGGGGCGTCAGGGTTTTCCTGACTCTGAATATTCTCCTGACCGACCGGGAGCTTCCCGGCGCCCTGGAAACGGCCAGAAGCGCCTCCCGTCTGGGGATAGACGCAGTGCTGGTCCAGGATTGGGGATTGTTTGATCTGCTTCGCCGGACTCTCCCGGACCTGCCTCTTCACGCCAGCACTCAGATGAGTATCTTTACCTCCGGAGGCGCCAAGGAAATCGCGGCGGATGGCTGTGAGCGGATTGTATTGGCCAGGGAGTGTTCCCGGGAAGAAGCGGCGGCGGTCTGCGGATCCTGCCCGGCGGAGATTGAGGTCTTTGTCCATGGAGCCCTCTGCATGTGCTACTCCGGGCAGTGCGCTATGAGCGCAGTTCTTGGCGGCCGTTCCGGAAACCGGGGTCGCTGTGCGCAGCCCTGCCGCCTGCCCTATGGAATCAATGGACCGGCAAAGGATCAGCGGCCCCTCAGCTTAAAAGATAGCTGCCTGGCGGACCATCTCCCTGAGATGTCGGAAATGGGCATTTCCTGTTTGAAAATTGAGGGACGTATGCGCCGTCCCGCTTATGCCGCCGCCGTTACGGATATCTATGCCCGGCTTTTGAGGGAAAAACGGAAGCCGTCTTCCCAGGAACGAGAAATTTTGGAGCAGGCTTTTTCCCGCTCCGGTTTCACCGATGCCTACTGGAAGGGCCGCTGCGGCCCGGAAATGCTTGGCTTCCGCCCGGAAAACTCCGCCGCCTTTTCCGCTCCTCTGAAGCGGAAAGAGAAGCGGGTACCCATTCGCTTTGTCTGTTGTGTGGAGCCGGGTTCTCCTTCCATTCTAACGACAGAGGACCGAGACGGTCACAGCGTCACCGTTACAGGCCCCATTCCGGAGGCAGCCCGGACCCGAGAGCTGACGGAGGCGGATTTAACCGCCCGGCTGAAAAAGACCGGGGGAACTCCCTATTATTGTGAACAAACGGATGTGCTGGTAAAACCCGGACTGTCTCTCTCCGCCGCCAGTCTTAATGCGTTGCGGCGGAAGGCGCTGGATGCTCTCAGCGCTCTGCGCTCCGCACCGCCGGTACGGAGAGAGCTGGACGTTCCGCTCCTTCCGGATGTTAATTGTTCCGAAATCCTGCCAAAGCTTACCATCTCCGTTGCCAGCGCCAGCCAATTGACAGGCGGGCTCTTGGATTTTTCTCCTTCCAGAATTTATGTGCCTCTGGAGCTGCTGGCCGATATTTCTGCTCTGCCGGAAGGGAAGTCGGAATGGTGCGCTATTCTGCCCCGGGTCTGGAAGGACAGCGATGAGGACACACTCTGCCGCTGGCTGAAGAGAGCCCGTTCCTTGGGGGTTTCTGGATTGCTGCTGGGTAATTTGGGGCACTTTCCCCTGGTCCGAGACAGCGGCTGGCATCTTTATGGAGACTATGGCTTGAATGTTTTTAACAGCCGGTCTCTGGCCTGGCTTCGGGAAAAGGGACTGGAATCTGCCTGCCTCTCTTTTGAACTTCGTTTTTCCCAAATTCGGGATATGCGGAAACTTCTTCCCTCTGAGTCCATTGTCTATGGCCGCCTTCCGCTGATGATTACAGAGAACTGCCTGATTCAAAACAGCGTGGGCTGCCGCTGCGACCAGCCCAATTTTCTGAATGACCGCACCGGCGCCGCGTTTCCTCTCCTGCCGGCCTTCGGGCATCGAACGGAGATTCAGAACAGCCGTGTGCTTTGGCTGGCAGACCGTCCGGATTACCGCCATCTGGGATTGGCTTATGCCCGGCTTCGTTTTACTACAGAAACTCCGGAGGAATGCTCCGACGTCTGCCGCCGCTATCTGGAAGGTACTGCCGCTCCTGCAGAGTTTACCCGGGGACTCTATCAGCGGGGCGTGGAATGAATACGGATGATACAATTCCGGTAATATTGATTGATATGTTGTGTAATTGCATGGGAGTTTGTTATGAGAGAGACAAAAGAACTGAAAGTCAAATACTTCGTGGATGATATTGAGGAGCTTCGCTGCGTTCCCGGTTCCGACTGGGTGGACCTGCGGGCCGCCGAGGACCTTGCGCTGAAAGCCGGGGAATTCCGCCTGATTCCTCTGGGGATCGCCGTAGCGCTTCCCGATGGTTACGAGGCCCATGTGGTTCCCCGGAGCTCTACCTTTAAAAATTACGGCCTGCTGCAGGCCAACTCTATGGGAGTGGTAGACGGCTCCTACCGGGGAGACGGCGACCAATGGCGCTGGCCGGCCTATGCCACGCGGGACGTGACTATTCCCAAAAACACCCGGTTATGCCAATTCCGCATTGTGGAAAATCAGCCCGCCCTGATCTTTACCAGAGTGGAGCATCTGAACGGCCCTGACCGGGGCGGATTTGGCTCTACCGGCAGATAAATACGCTTATGAAATCAAACGTTCAAACCCAAAACAATAGGAATCCGCGTTCTCTCATCAGCAGGCTGATCGTCTGCCAGCCCACAAAGGGCGCATGGTTTTCAAAATCCCAATTTGAATTCACGTAAGCGGCCTGTTTCGGTGAAAACCGCTGTGTAGATGGAGCTTTTTGACGATGACCGGCTATGTGAATGCAGGGCGGAATATATTATTTGAGGTACAGGACTTATGGCACAAATTGTATTGGCTTCCGGCTCCCCCAGACGGAGAGAGCTTTTAGAACGGATTGGAATTACAGATTTCATTATTCGGGTGCCGGAAGTGGATGAAACCTTCCCTGAAGAGCTGACGCCGCCGCAAGTGGTGGCGTATATCTCCCGAAAAAAGGCAGAGGCGGCAGCAAAGCTCTGTGCGGAGGACGACATTGTCATTACCGCCGACACGATGGTTTTTCTGGACCAAAGCCGCCTGGGCAAACCCCGGGATGAAACCCATGCCCTGGAAATGCTGATGGCACTTCAGGGCCGGAAGCACACAGTCTGCACCGGCATTACCGTCCGGAGGGGAATGCACTCTCTTACGGAAACGGAATCCACCAGCGTTTTCTTTCGCTCCGCTACGGAAACGGAGCTGCGCAGCTATATTGCCACCGGCGAACCCATGGACAAGGCGGGCGCTTATGGTGTTCAGGGCCGCGGCGCGCTTCTGGTGGAACGGCTGGAAGGCGATTTCTTTAACGTGATGGGGCTGCCGGTCCTACGTCTATCCAGAATGCTGAAACAGTTTGGCATTTCTCTGCTCTAAACCCGTCTCTTTTTTATCTTTGACCTTTTAGGTGATCAGATTGAAAAATTTCCTGAAGCAACATGGACTTTGGGTGCTTTTTACCGCTGCCGTTTTATCGGTGGCCCTGGCAGTGATGTCGGTACTCAGCACTAGTTCCTCTCCCTTGGTCAATTTGACCGGCGTTCTTGTTTCACCTCTCCGGGCCGGTTATACGGCCGTCGCTGCTTGGTTTAACGATTTGCAGAATTATTATAAGGATACCACAGACCTCCAAGCAGAAAACGCTGCCCTGCGCCAGCAAATTGCAAAAATGGAAGAGGAAATCCGTCTGGCTGAAGCCGACCGGGAGGAAAACAAGCTCCTCAAAGAGCTCTTGAATTTGACGAAGCAGCGCCGGGACCTCAGTGATTTTGAAGCCGCCATGGTCACAGAACACGCTGTTAGCAACTGGACATCTTCTCTCACCCTGAACAAAGGAACTTCCCTCGGCATTGACGTCGGTGACTGTGTCATTGATGAACTTGGAAACCTGGTGGGTGTTATCAGTAAAGCCGGAACAAACTGGTCCACGGTGCTGACATTGGTGGATACAGATACCTCCCTGGGAGCCCAAGTGTTTCGGACGAAAGATTTGGGGGTCGCTCAGGGCGATTTTTCCCTGATGCTTGAAAACCGCCTCCGCCTGGATTTTCTTCCGGCGGACTGCCGGCTTCTCAGCGGGGATCTGGTTGTCACCTCCGGTCTAAATGGATATTACCCGTCCGGTCTGGTAATTGGCTCTGTAGAGGAAGTTCAAGTTGACGATTCCGGCGCGGCCTCCTATGCCATTTTGACTCCGGCGGTGAACTTTGACACCCTGACAGAGGTTTTCGTCATCAAATCCTTTGAAATTGTCACGTAACTCCCAGCCACCAAGGACAATTTTCTTTTTGTGTCCGCACTTCTCCCTTTTCAGGAGGTTTTCATGATCGCGCGAAACGAAACCATTTTCAAGTGGCTGTTATACGCCGCCGCAACCGCTCTTTGCTTTCTCTTGCAAGGTGGGCTTCTACAGCGGCTGGAGTTCTGGGAAGTCATTCCCTTTCTTTATCCCTTTCTTGCCGCCATCCCCGCCACATTTGAAGGCCCCCTGGCCGGGAGTATTTTTTCTCTGGCTGTGGGCCTTGTCTGCGATTTACTTTTGCCCAGTCCTATCCCCTGCTTCTATACCTTAACATTTCCTCTGGTGGGCCTCTGTGCAGGACTGCTCTCCCAGAGCTGGCTTCCGGCCGGGTTTTTCTGTTCCTTGGTTTCTTCCGTAATCGCTTTCCTTCTTACCGGCGGGTTTCATTGTCTTCTCCTCTGGATGCTGGGCAAGGCCGCTTGGCAGGCCGGGTCTTATCTTGCTCTGCGGGAATTTTTTGTCACCGTGCCCCTTATTATTCCTTTAACTCTGCTTTACCGTTCCGTCTTCCGAAGAACCCACTTGGATGACTGAAAAAGAAAGGCTTCCTATGGATCGCAAGGAAATGCAAAATACCAGACTCTATCTTCTGGCTTTCTTTTTGGTGCTGGTTTTAATTGTCTACCTTTTTGTTCTTTACGATATTCAGATCATACACCATGAGGATTATGCCGCCCAATCGATTCGTTCTATCGTCCGAATGGAAAAGGTGGAAGCCTCCCGGGGTATCATTACAGACCGAAACGGCAAGCCCCTGGTCAGCAACCGCTCTACCTACGATCTGACGTTCGACGCCGCCCTTCTCCCCCCTAACAGTGACAGTAATGAGGACATTCTTCGTTTGGTCCAACTCTGCCAGGAGGAAGGGGTTGCTTGGAACGACAGTCTTCCCGTTTCCCGTCAGGCCCCCTATCGCTACACAATAGACCAAATGGACAACCAGCAGAAAAAGCGCTTTCTCACCTATCTTAAAAGTCTTAATTTCTGCGCAGAAGCCTTGAGTCAATATCTTCTTCTTCACCCGGAGGCGGTTTCTGCTCCGGAACCGGAGGCGCAGGAACCAATAGAAGCACCTCCCAGCGAGATTCTAACCCCAGAGAAAAAGGCGGAGGCTCTTCTGGACCGCCTTACTGCCGTCGATCTGACAGCAGACCTGCTGGTACAATCCGGTATTACTCCTGCAAAATTGATGGATGTGATGCGCAGGGAGCTGGGCATCCCCGAAAACTATTCGCTGACGCAGGCCCGGATGGTGCTGGGTGTTCAGTATGAGCTCTCTATCCGAAAGCTGAATGACTATGAGGCTTATGTCCTCGCGGAAGATATTGACACACCCTTTATCTCGGTCCTCAGTGATGGGAACTACGCCGGAGCAAAAGTCACTCTCTCCTCCGTCCGGGAATATGAGACCACCTATGCTGCCCATATCCTGGGCTATGTAGGCAAAATCGGAATTGAGGACGACTACCCCTCTTTGAAGGAAAAGGGTTATGACTATGACGACTGGATTGGAAAAGAGGGGGCAGAGCTGGCCTTTGAGGAATATCTGAAAGGCCAGGACGGCTCTCGCATGGTGTCTACCAATAGTGAGGGAAAAATTACCGGCGAATATTATTCCACTGAGCCTGTTCCCGGCAGTATTGTGGAGCTGACAATCGATTTGGGTTTCCAGGCTCAGGTGGAAGGCTTTCTCGAGGAGACCATTACCCGCCTTAATGCTGACGGCGATGAGAAACGAGGCGCGGGAGCGGCGGTCATTCAAGTCGGCACCGGAGAGGTGCTGGCACTAGCCTCCTATCCTTCTTATGATTTGGCAACCTTCCGCCAGGGCGAAAATTTTGCCGCTGTCCGTGACGATCCCCGGAAGCCCATGTACAACCGGGCCGCTATGAACGGTTATCCTCCCGGTTCTACCCTGAAGCCTTTCACTGCCATGGCCGCCCTGCTCCATGGGGATGTAAGCCTGAAGGAAAAAATTAAAGACACCGGCAGATGGGGCTACCCCGGAGACGAGGCAAACAGTTATTCTAATTGTTGGAAACGCTCCGGTCACGGTTTGCAGAACGTTACGCAGGCCATTACCAATTCCTGCAATTACTTTTTTTCTGAGCTTGGCTACCGTATGGGCATGGAGATTCTCAGAGAATATCTCACCATGTTTGGCCTTGGTGAAAAAACCGGCATTGAAATACCGGAGACTGCCGGTCTTCTTCCGGAAAATCCTCAGGGCCAGGACCAGGCTCCTTGGGCGGCCTATGGCCAATCCAGCCAGCTGTACTCCCCTCTTCAGCTTTCCAATTATGTCGCCACCTTGGTTTCCGGCGGCAAACATTGCCAGGCCCATCTTTTGAAAGCGGCCAAAGCCTATGATAATTCCTCTGTTGTGGCGTTAGGCAATACCGATCCTGTCAATACGATTGATATCAGTGACGAAAACCTGCATGCTGTTAAAGAGGGCATGCGAGGTCTTGTTACCGGTACACTTTCTCCTTATTTTAAAGACTGTGTCGTTACCGCAGGCGCTAAAACCGGCACCTCTCAAGTCCGGGCCGATACCAAAAACCACGGTGTCTTTGTCTGCTTTGCTCCTTACGATGACCCGGAGATTGCGGTTGCTATTGCCATTGAGCGGGCAGATTCCGGCGCGGCCCTGGCCTCCACAGCCGTTAACATTTTGAACGCCTATTTTACCCCCAGCGGAAATGGTACCACCGTAACCGGAGAAAATCAGCTTTTGCCTTGATATTTTTAAAAGTATGGGACTTTTAGTCAATATGATGTGAGCACTCCAACCTTTCAGCGCCATTTTCGGCAAAACTTCTCTCCCAGAATTTTGTGCTCCATGAAACCAATTATTTATTTTTTTAGGTTCCGCCCTAGTTGTTTGCGCAGTTGTTTCACGTGAAACATAACACCGCCACTCTTCTCCCTTTTGTATGCTGCGCCGGCTTGCGGACTGCCAAAATTTTTCCGCTTTTAAAGAAAAAGCGGCTCATTCCAACAAACAAGGAGATTTCTGAATGAATGCGCCTGCCGTCTTTGACTCCCGTGACGCTCACTGTAAAAAGCCTTATGGCGCCCTTCCCTGTGGGGAAGAATGGTGTCTCACCTGCCGCCCTCTCTCCAGCGAAGGCTTTACCCATTGCTCCGTTATTATCCGCCGGGAATTTTCCGGACATGAGATAGAAGCAGAGATGCCCTTTTCTGGCTTTTGGGATGACCGGGCTTGTTTTTCTATTTCTCTGATTCCCTTTCAAGTCCCGGAGCTGGTTTGGTATTGGTTTCGTTTTTGGCGTGACGATGGCACCGGCTGTTTTTTGGACAAAACCGGCTACCGCAGTCAGGGGGAACCGCAGCCTTGGCAGCTGACGGTTTACCTGAGAAGCCATACTCCACAGTGGTTCGGCGAAGGCGTCACCTATCAAATTTTTCCGGACCGCTATTGCCGCTTGTCCATCCCCGACCCTTCCGGCCTGATTGGTAATCGCTGGGTTCATGAAAACTGGAGAGATGCTCCGGCTTGGATGCCGGAGGATGGCGAAATAAAAAATCGGGATTTTTTTGGCGGCTCTCTTGCCGGTATAACTGCCCACTTGGATGATTTGGCCGCCTTAGGCGTTTCAAATCTTTATTTCTGCCCCATTTTTGAATCCGCCTCCAATCACCGCTATAATACGGCGGATTATATGAAAATCGATCCTATGCTGGGAACAGAGGAGGACTTTAAAACTCTCTGCGCAGAAGCAAGAAGGAGAAATATTCGGGTAATTTTAGACGGTGTCTTTAACCATACCGGCTCTCAAAGCATTTACTTCAATGCAGATGGTTTTTATCCCTCTTTGGGTGCCGCCCAAAGCAAGGAAAGCCCTTATTATGATTGGTTTCATTTCAGCGAATGGCCCCGGGCCTACGAGTCTTGGTGGGGCATCAGCACACTGCCCAATGTTCGTGAAGACTGTCAAAGCTATATAGATTATATTATCAGCGGGAAGGATTCCGTAGTGAAACATTGGCTGAGGGCCGGAGCCTCCGGCTGGCGGTTGGATGTGGCGGATGAACTGCCGGATTTATTTATTGAAAAGCTCCGTGCCGCAGTAGAAGAAACCGACTCGGACGCCCTGCTTCTGGGGGAGGTTTGGGAAGATGCCAGCAATAAGATTTCCTACTCTCAGCGCCGCCGCTATTTCCTGGGCACGGAACTCCATGGAGTAATGAACTATCCTTTTCGTTCCGCCCTCCTGCATTATCTTTTAGGCGGAGGGGCCGAGGATTTTCAGGAAGCCATGGAAACCATTCGGGAGAATTATCCCCCCGCCGCCTTTTACTCTGCTTTGAACTTTTTGGGAACTCATGATACTCCCCGCATTCTAACGGTATTGGGCGGCCGTCCCCTTCCCGAGGGCCGGGATGCTCAATCTACCTTTCATCTCTCTTCCGCAGAGCGAAAGACAGCCTCCCTCCGTCTGCGTATAGCATCCGCCGTACTGTTTACTTTTCCTGGTTCTCCTATGATTTATTATGGCGACGAGGCCGGAATGGAAGGTGCGGCAGATCCCTTTAACCGCGGGACTTATCCCTGGGGGCACGAGGACCAGGGCCTATTGGGGTGGTTTACTCTGTTGGGCCAACTTCGCCAAAGCAGGCCCTCTCTTCGCCGCGGCGGTATTTCCTGGCTGAAAGCCAACGGCCCGCTCCTGGCCTATGCCAGAAGCACCGCCGAAGAAACTACCATCACCGTAATTAACGCCGGAGATGAGTGTCAGACACTTTTCCTGTCTGATAGGCATTATCAGAACCTGATTTCCGGAGAAACAGTTTCTGGCGAAGAAATTATTGTTGATCCCTGCACTGCCCTTTTGCTGGGGCAAGGATAATTGTTTCACGTGAAACATGAGGCTTGTCCATCCGGACAGGCCTCATTCCTTTTGTTAAAAGCATTATTGCTTCTAAGCGGAAAGGCCGGAAGTAATATGTGTCATGTTTTGCGGCTGCCGCCATAAACGGCTTGAATCCAATTGTATTATTTCCGAATTTTAAATTCGGAAATAATATTCGGGTAAACATTAAGTCCGCGGCCACCTGACATTTGCCGCAAATTATTCGTTTTTTCTAGAATTTGCTGATTTGCCCTTGCAAGGCCGGAAAGCTCTTGTTATAATAAGCTATACATGTCTTTTTGAAATGTCTTAAACATTTTCGCGTTTTCTTATATCGTTAAAAGGCCTGCCGGCGAAAATGAGAGCCGGTAAATTCGGGAACAAAGTCCAACATTTATTTTGACTGCCGGCAGGCGTGACACCTTTTTTCAACCAGCGATTTATTTGCCGGAGCAAAACGCATTCAAGCCCTATTTTTGCGGCCCCGATGAACGGCGGCACATATTTTTCACGCTTCTCGAATTTGTTGTCATGCCAGACATCCTCCACAAATCGAAAATCTGTCTTTTGGGGTTTGATCTTGTATGCGCACAGCTGCACCGGGGCAAAATTTTCAAAAAGACAGGCAGAACCCATTTTATTCTCCTTACGGAATATAGACAAGCTTTCATCTCTTCAACCCTAACGTCAGAAAAGTAGGTGCTCTTGTGGCAAAAATTATTGCGATTGTTAATCAGAAAGGCGGCGTAGGAAAAACCACAACCTGCGTCAATCTGGCCGCCTTCTTAACAGAAGCGGGAAAACATATCCTCCTCTGTGATTTTGATCCCCAGGCCAACGCCACTTCCGGAATGGGCGTGGACAAAACCGTTTCCAAAGGAATTTACTCCGCCCTGATTGGCGAGCTTCCGCCCCAAGAAGTCATTGTTCATACCCGCTACGGAGATGTTCTTCCTTCCAACAAAGCATTGGCGGGAGCGGGCGTCGAGCTCATTGGTATGGAGCACCGGGAATTTTTGCTGAAAGAGGCTCTATCTTCTTTGAAGGAGAAATATGACTTCGTTTTGATTGACTGCCCCCCTTCCCTGGAGCTTTTGACCCTAAACGCGCTTTGCGCCGCAGATTCCATTTTAGTTCCAGTGCAGTGCGAATATTTCGCGCTGGAGGGCCTCTCCGACCTGATGAACACCATTCGCTTGGTCCGCCGGTCTCTGAATCCATCCCTGGAGCTGGAGGGAGTGCTTCTAACGATGTTTGACGGGCGAACAAACCTCGCCCTGCAAGTGGCCGAAGAAGTAAAACACTACTTTCCCGGCAAAGTTTATGCCTCCGTTATTCCCCGAAACATTCGGCTTTCGGAAGCTCCCAGTCATGGAAAACCCATCTCCGCTTACGACCGGGCATCCCGGGGCGCGGATGCCTATCTCGCGTTTGTTTCAGAATTTTTAAAATAAATGATTCCTGTTTGAAAGGAGCGTACTCTTGTGGCAAGCAAAAAACCCTCCGGCCTTGGGCGGGGACTGGGCGCCCTTTTAGGCGACGACGTATTAAAGCCAGAGGCCGCGGGAAACCTTCAATTGCCAATCTCTCAAGTGGAAAGCTGCTCCTCTCAGCCTCGAAAACTGTTTGATGAGGCAGCACTGGCTGAGCTGGCAGACTCTATTCGGGAGCACGGCATTATTCAACCCTTGACTGTACGGAAGCTCTCTTCCGGCTATTATCAAATTATCGCCGGAGAGCGCCGCTGGCGGGCGGCACGGCTGGCAGGCCTCAGCGAAGTTCCTGCCGTGGTTATTGACGCCGACGACAAAAAAGCCGCGGAACTAGCCCTGGTGGAAAATCTTCAGAGAGAAGATCTGAATCCTATGGAAGAGGCTGCCGGTTTTCAGTCTCTGATTCAAACTTACCATATGACTCAGGAAGAAGCCGCCCAGCGGGTGGGCAAATCCCGCAGCGCTGTTTCCAACGCCATGCGGCTTTTGGGACTTCAGCCCTCCATTAAAAACCTGGTGGAAGAGGGAACCCTTTCTGCCGGGCACGCCCGGGCATTGCTCCCCCTCCCTCCCGCACTTCAAGAAAAGGCGGCCCAAACCATAATTCAGGGTCAGCTGTCGGTCCGTCAGACCGAAGCTCTGGTAAAAAGGCTGTCCGCAGAGCCCAAAGATGAAAAACCCACAAACGACTCTCATGAAGTGGACTATACTGCCGAGGCTCAGCAAAGCCTGGCTTCCAAGCTGGGGCGGGGCGTAAAAATTGTCACTGGCCGGAAAAAGGGCCGGATTGAACTGGAATACTATGGTCTTGATGATCTGAACGATCTTTTGGACGCTTTGGCCTTGCTGCGGACAAACCGGAAAGGATCCGAAGCATGAAGCTTGAAAAACGAAGCGGCGGCAAGCCAATAGAACCCCCGGAGGAGAGCAGCTCCAAAGGAAAAAAACCGGTCGTTGTTTATATCATGATTCTTTTCATTGTAGCCTTTCTTTTGATGGCTCTATCCTTTGCCTCTCATCAAAGGAGCAACACGGAAGCTCTTGGTCAGCTCCAAAGCTCTGTCAGCGCTATGCAGGAGGTTCAGGAACTTCAGAATCAGGTAATTTCTCTTCAAAAGGAGCTGGCAGAAGCAAAGCAAACCGCCGAAGCATTCCAAATCGCTTTGGATGGCGCCACAGATACTTCATCACATGTGGAGCATACTTTGGAACAAACAAGGGAAGCCATGGATTGGTTTTGGCAGCTAAACGAAGCCTATGTGCTTAATGACTTTGTGAAGTGTCAGGAAATTTTGGATGTCATGAACGAAAACAAGGAAACTCCTCTGAAAGAATATCTTTCTCCTGGCAGTCCCGCCGCCGCCCGATACCAAAAGATTGAGGAAGACATCGCAGCCCTTTCCGAAGAAGAAAACGGATCCAGCAATATAAAGCAATGAGACAGGCTCTGCTGAAATGTCTCTGTTTATTGCTCATGTGAATCAGCAGGCGGCAGCAAACAGAAAAAGCTTTAAAGGAACAAGCTTTTTTTGCAGATCAAAATCACAGGTATTCTCCCCGTTTCACGTGAAACAACTTGCATATTCTTAAATTGAAGAAAGAAGGAAGATTCAAATGCTTGATATCCGCTTTATTCGGGAGAATCCCGAACTTGTGAAGGAGAACATCAAAAAGAAATTCCAGGACAGCAAGCTTCCCCTGGTGGATGAGGCCATCGACCTGGATACCAGGCGCCGGACCGCCATCGCCGAAGCGGACCAGCTCCGCTCCAACCGGAATACCCTTTCCAAGCAGATCGGCATATTGATGGGACAAGCTAAAAAGGACCCCTCCAAGCTCCAGGAGGCCGAGGCCGTCAAAGCCCAGGTCAAGGAGCAGGCAGACCGGCTGGCGGAGCTGGAGAAACAGGAAAGCGAGCTGGAGGCGGAGCTTCACAAGCGGATGCTGCTGATTCCCCAAATCATCGACCCCTCTGTCCCCATCGGGAAGGACGACAGCGAAAACGTGGAGGTGCAGCGCTTCGGCGAGGCAAAAACTCCGGACTTCCCCATCCCCTACCACACAGAGATCATGGAGTCTTTTGGCGGTATTGACCTAGACGCTGCGGGTCGTGTCTCCGGAAATGGTTTTTACTATCTTCTGGGTGACATTGCCCGGCTTCATGAGGCAGTTCTCGCCTACGGCCGGGATTTTATGATTGGAAAGGGATTCACCTACTGCATCCCCCCCTTCATGATTCACGGCAATGTCGTCGAAGGCGTTATGAGTCAAACGGACATGGATGGCATGATGTATAAGATCGAGGGGGAGGACCTTTATCTTATTGGAACCAGCGAGCACTCCATGATCGGTCGTTTTATTGATCAGATTCTTCCAAATGAAAAACTTCCTCAGACGCTTACGTCTTATTCTCCCTGTTTCCGCAAAGAAAAAGGCGCCCATGGTATTGAAGAACGGGGTGTTTACCGTATCCATCAATTTGAGAAGCAAGAGATGATTGTCGTCTGCAAGCCCGAGGAATCCATGGATTGGTATGAAAAACTGTGGCAGTTCTCTGTGGAATTGTTTTGCTCTCTGGATATCCCCGTCCGGCAGCTGGAATGCTGTTCCGGCGACTTGGCCGATTTGAAGGTTAAATCCTGTGATATAGAAGCTTGGTCTCCCCGGCAGCAAAAATACTTTGAGGTTTGCTCCTGCTCCAATCTGGGAGACGCCCAAGCCCGGCGTCTTCGTATCCGCTATAAAGATGAGAGCGGCAAAACGCAGCTCTGCCACACTTTGAACAACACCTGTGTCGCTCCTCCCCGAATGCTGATCGCCTTCCTGGAAAACAACCTTCAGTCTGACGGCACAGTCCTAATTCCCGAGGTCCTGCGTCCTTATATGGGCGGAACAGAAAAGCTGGTGCCCTTGTCCAAATAAGATTATGATTCCGCCCTTAAATTTCTGCTGATACGGGAACAGAAATTTTCTATCATTCATTTCTTAGCCGCAATCAGCATCAGCAAATACAGTACCTGTTTCTTCTTTGCTGAAATTTGTATTTCTTATTTTCTCCGGAGGTAAAAATCAGAAACCTACTTTCAGTCGGCGAAGAAGAGCGCTAGCTGTTAAAAATATTATCCAAATAAATTCGCCGGTTTTATTTATAAAATCCGAGAATTTTCTGGGGCGCAAAATAATTTTTAAATTCCAGCGTTTTGCTGTTTACACATGAAAGGAGAGTACGCAATATGGCAGGAACAACCTCCAGCTTCATGTCCGAATTCAAAACCTTTATCGCCCGAGGCAATGTGATGGATATGGCTGTGGGCGTCATTATCGGCGGCGCTTTCTCAAACATCACCAATTCCCTCATTAACGATATTGTCATGCCCGTATTGGGCATCTTTACTGACAGCGTCTCCTTTACCGAGCTGGCTGTGAAAATTGGCCCTGCGCTCATTACCTACGGCAACTTTATTCAGGCTATTCTAAACTTTCTTATTATGGCCTTCGTTGTCTTTTGCCTGGTAAAAGCTCTCAACCGCCTTCACAAGAAAAAAGAAGCTGCTCCTCCGCCGCCTCCGGGTCCCTCTGCCGAAGAAAAGCTGCTGACAGAGATTCGGGATCTCCTGAAAGAAAGATGATGGAAACAATTCTCCAAGAAGGCCTGACAGCGCTGTCTCTGTCCACAGACGGCATCCCTGCCCTGGTTCGCTACGCCGGTCTGCTGGCAGAGAAAAACAAGGTTATGAATCTCACCGCTATCAATGATCCCTCTGATGTTGCACGTCTTCATTTTCTGGACAGCGCCGCTTTACTGACACTGTATAACTTTCAAAAAAAGGCGGTGATTGACATCGGCACGGGAGCCGGGTTTCCCGGCCTGCCTCTTCGTATTTTGGAGCCGTCGCTTCGTCTCACGCTATTGGACGCGCAAAACAAACGGGTAGATTTTCTTCGGGATGTCTGCCAGGAACTGAAATTGGAAGATGTAGTCTGTGTTCATGAAAGAGCGGAGGCGTTTTCCCTGGAACATCGGGAAAGCTTTGATATCGCGGTAAGCCGTGCTGTGGCTGCTCTGCCGCTGCTGGCAGAACTCTGCCTGCCTTTGGTAAAGGTAGGGGGTACTTTTCTGGCCATGAAATCTGTGGATTCCAGCCAGGAACTGGACGCTTCCGGCCGGGCGGTCCGGTTGCTGGGAGGACAATTGCAAGAGCCGCTGGACTATACAATTCCCGGCACAGATCTTCGCCACCGGCTTGTAATTATAAAAAAAATTGAGGAAACACCCAAAAAATATCCCAGGGCATTTGCAAAAATTAAGAAGAATCCGTTATAATAGAATGTATCGAATCCGCCGCCTGTTTTTCAGCGGCAAGTGTAAAGGGAGGCGTGTTCCATGCAGGGTCAATGCATTGCTGTCGTCTCCGGAAAAGGAGGAACCGGAAAAACGTCCTTCACTGCCGGAGTGGGAGCAGCTCTGGCGCAGTCTGGCAAACAGGTCTTGTGCGTGGATTGTGATATCGCTTTACGAAATCTTGATCTGGCCCTCGGGTTGACAGACCGAGCCCTGATGGATTTTACTGACGTTGCCCAGAAGCGTTGCTTTTTAGACAGCGCCGCGGTAGAGCATCCGGATATTCCTGGATTATTTCTGCTGACAGCTCCAACCCGCAGCCGGGGACGCCCTGTGACAGAGGAACAGATGGTATCCATGCTCGACTCCGCAAAAGAGCGCTTTGATTATTGTTTTCTCGACGCGCCAGCAGGACTTGGCAGCGGCTTTCAGCTCGCTGTTTGCGGCGCGGACCGGGCCATCGTTGTAACTACGGCAGACAGCTCCTCCCTTCGGGATGCTCAACACACGGTAATGGAACTTCACCATTTTCCTACCGGTCGTCTGCATCTGACAGTAAACCGGGTCCGAAGAAAAATGCTCCGCAATATGCACGCCACAATTGATGATGCCATTGACCGGGTCGGTCTGCCTCTTATTGGTGTAATTCCAGAGGACGACGCGCTCCCCCTGCACCTGAATAAAGGAGTCCCTCTGCTGCTGAACAGCAGCGGCAGCGCAGCAACAGCTTATCGGAACATTGCTAAACGCCTGCAAGGGGAGCGGGTTCCTCTGCTGCGAATTCGATAGGTTGTCAAATCCGCCGCCCGGAACGGGCAGCAAATTTAAAAATTCCCACAGCAAAGCCATTCCAAATCTAAAGTTCCGCCGTTTGGCGAATGACTTCAGTCCTGTTTAATAGGGCTGAATACAAATTTCCAGAAAGGAGCACGAGATGAATATTGCTCTGATGGCCCATGACAACAAAAAAGAACTAATGGTCCAATTCTGCACTGCTTATGCCGGTATCTTGGCGCAGCATCAGCTCTACGCTACCAATACTACCGGCCACATGGTAGCAGATGCCACAGGCCTGGATGTCCATTGTTTCCTGACCTACGCCCACGGCGGCAGTCAGCAGATTGGCGCCCGGATTGCCTACAATGAATTTGACATGGTACTGTTTTTTAACGACCCTGCCAATGAGGACCGTGCGGATGACATGTCCTACATCTCCAAGCTCTGCGATCAAAACCGGGTTCCCTTTGCCAGCAATATCGCCACGGCAGAAATGCTGGTTCTGGGTCTCTCCAGAGGCGACCTGGATTGGCGTCTTATTGTCAATCCCACCTCCTCCCGCCCTCTCGCCTAACCGCTTCTTTCAAAAAGGAAATAAAGGAGTCTTTTCACTCCAGTAGTCGAGGCGGCAATAAAGCGGCATGATATCGAAGCAGAATTCTACTGAGAGCTGTGGCCTTCACAGGGACCACCGTTCCCGGGGACGGTCTGCTGCCTGCGTATATTAAGGGAGCCGCAAACATCTTCTGTCGGAAGAAACCGGCAAAAACATGACGGAGAGGATTCTCTGTTTCGGATGCTTCACCCTCTCTTTGTGCCGCTGGCTGTACTCTTGATTTTTGACAATTTTGTCGTTCCTTGTGTTATTGCGCCCAAAATTGGAAAGATACTTCCCTCAGGCCCAGGGAAACAGCTTGACATCTTGAAAAAAAACGCATATAATCACAACAATTTCACCGCAAAGATGCCGCAGCAGTACTTTGAGAACCAGCACGCAGAGAGGGACCCCTTGGCTGGAAGGGCCCCGGTTCGGTCCAAAGGAAGGACAGCGGCGGAGCGGGGGCGGAAACGCCCACGGCTCCCTCCCCGTACCAGGAGGAACAAAGGAGGCGTAAGCCTTGAATTTGGGTGGCACCACGAAGCGAACGAGCGCTATCGTCCCAAAGTCTATTTTGGGAGGACGGTGCTCTTTTTTAAATTATAAATTCTATTTATAAAGCCTAGGCCTTGTTTGAAAATTGACGGAATGACGGATTGGGGCAGATTTTTTACCCAGAGAGCATGTGATATCCGTAAGGCGGCAAAGCCGCCAACTGCTGTCCAATCGCCAAGCAAGGCAATTTCCCGCAGGAATCCTGACGGATTTCAAGGGAAACCAACAGAGTCCTGGCGGAAAAGGATGCCCTGAGACGGCGTTTTGACATTTTTTAAACAAGTCCTAGTCATTCCCTATTCCCTCAGTTCTTCTTATTTTCTATTTTAGATATTTTGGAATTATTGAAACAGTCTCTAATCATTTATTAAAAAAGGAGTCGTACTATGGCAAAAATGACCCCCCGAACGCTGTCCGGTTTTATGGAGCTCCTCCCTGCTCCGCAGCAGCAGATGGAACGCATTATGGAAATTCTGCGGGAAACATACAGCCTCTACGGCTTTACCCCTTTGGACACCCCGCTTATTGAGGCCAGTGAGGTGCTTCTCGCCAAGGGCGGCGGCGAAACCGAAAAGCAGATTTACCGCTTTCAGAAAGGCGACGCAGACCTCTCTCTTCGCTTTGACCTGACGGTCCCCTTAGCCAAATATGTGGCCCTGCATTACAACGACCTCACCTTCCCCTTCCGCCGCTTCCAAATCGGCAAAGTTTACCGGGGCGAACGGGCGCAGAGGGGGCGCTTCCGGGAGTTCTATCAGGCGGATATTGACGTAATCGGGGACGGAAAACTGTCCATCCTCAACGAGGCCGAAATTCCCGCCATCATTTACCGAACCTTTTCCGCCCTGGGATTGAAGCGCTTTTTGATCCGAGTAAACAACCGGAAAATTTTGAACGGCTTTTACGCCATGCTGAACCTCACAAAGCAGGCCCAGGACGTTATGCGCACGGTGGACAAACTGGACAAAATCGGCCTTGAAAAAGTGGAAGCCATTCTCACCGGGGACCTGGGGCTCTCCCGGGAGCAGGCGCAGGAAATCCTGTCTTTTATCTCCATCAATGGGGAGAATCCGGCGGTGCTCTCGCAGCTGGAAAAGTACCAGGGCCGAGACCCCCTCTTTGACCAGGGACTGGAGGAGCTGAATACCGTGGTGAAGCACCTGGGGGCCTTCGGTGTTCCGGCGGAGAATTTCGCCGTGGATTTGACCATCGCCCGGGGGTTGGACTACTACACCGGAACAGTATATGAGACAGTGCTGCTGGACCACCCGGAAATCGGGTCCGTCTGTTCCGGCGGGCGGTATGATAACTTAGCGGAATATTACACAGATAAACAACTCCCCGGAGTGGGAATTTCCATTGGCCTAACCCGGCTGTTTTACGTTCTGGGGGAGCAGGGCATGCTGAACCCGGAGCTTCCCACCGCTCCGGCGGACGTGCTGATCCTGCCCATGACAGAGGACCTGTCCGCCGCCATCGCCCTCGCCACGGAGCTCCGGGAGAACGGCGTGCGGGCCCAGATCCACTGCGAGGAAAAGAAGTTCAAACAAAAGCTGTCCTATGCGGACAAGCTGGGGATTCCCTATGTAGTCTTCCTGGGGGAAGACGAAATCAGCGCCGGAATTGTAGCCTGCAAGGACATGCAGACCGGGGAGCAAACAAAGCTGGACCCCAAAGCCACCATCTACCGCATCAAAGCAGGACTGGACGCAAGGAGCAAGGGAGCAGTCATCCGGGAGTGAGCGGAAAAAGGAAAATCCGTGAAGCTCTCTTATCAACAGCATAAAAAGGCGGTCCACTGCGGACTGCTGGCCCTCTGATGCCTCTGGTACACGAGGCCGGTGGATATTTTCTTTCTGCTGGGGGACATTGCGCCGGACTAGACCGACACACTGGTCATTGACTCAACTTCCGCTTACAGCTGCCAATCCTGGAAGCTAAGTCCCGAGACCTCTCAAGAAGTGGCAAAACTGGCAACGGACACGCTGTCGGAATTGGAGGATATCCGCCACCGCTCTCCTCTGAAACCCCTGCTCCGGGTGTTGCCGCCTATGGGGAAGACGGAAAAAAGGATTACGATCTCCACCGCTATTTCCAGGACCCCCAGTCGGAGAAGGAATGGGAGACGCTTCCCTCCCTCCACATCTGGATTAGCCAGTGGTCTTACGGGACCTATCTCAATCTGCCTCTCTACGTCTCCCGCAGATGAGAGGCACGCTGAAAGCCGAGGGGCTTTCTAGGGCCTGTTCACATAAGGCCAAACATTCCAAATCGTAATGATTTTTTAATTAACTCCAATCTGTATTTATAATTTTACCGTTGAACGGGAAAGGAAGCCAAACACTATGACACAAAACCGCACCCACACCTGCGGCGAGCTCCGTGCCGCAGACGCAGGAAAAACCGTCAAGCTCTCCGGCTGGATGGAGAACATCCGGGAGGTAGGCTCCGAGCTGGCCTTTATTGTCCTCCGGGACTTCTACGGCACCACTCAGATCGTGGCGGAGACCCCGGAGATGGTGGCCCAATTCAAGACTATCAACAAGGAATCCACTATCTCTGTAGAGGGCGCTGTCCGAGAACGGGCCAACAAAAATCCCAAGCTGTCTACCGGCGACATTGAAGTCGTCCCTGCAAAAGTTGATGTTCTGGGCCGCTGCCAGCACAACGAGCTGCCCTTTCAGGTAAATCGCAGCCGGGAGGCTGACGAAGCCCAGCGGCTGAAGTACCGCTATCTGGACCTGCGGAACCCGACCGTAAAAAACAACATTGTCCTGCGGTGCCAGGTAGTCTCTGCCATCCGCAAGGCCATGAGCGACCACGATTTCCTGGAAATCACCACCCCGATTCTCACCGCCTCCTCTCCGGAGGGAGCCCGGGATTACCTGGTCCCCGCCCGGAACCACCCCGGGAAATTTTACGCCCTGCCTCAGGCTCCCCAACAATTTAAACAGCTGCTTATGACCTCCGGCTTTGACCGCTACTTCCAGATTGCCCCCTGCTTCCGAGACGAGGACGCGCGGGCAGACCGGTCTCCCGGCGAGTTCTACCAGCTGGATATGGAGATGGCCTTCGCCTCCCAAGAGGACGTGTTCGCTGTCATTGAGGACGTGCTGCCCCCCATTTTTGCCAAGTACGGCAAGTATGATACGGCCAGTGCCGCTCCCTTCCGGCGCATTCCCTATCGGGAAGCCTTAGAAACCTATGGCACCGATAAACCGGACCTGCGCATCGACCTGACAGTCCAAGACGCAACAGAGGTTCTGGGCCGCTGCGGTTTCCCTCCCTTCGAACACCAAACGGTGAAGGCGGTTGCGGTATCCAGCTTTGAGGGCACCCGCAAGCAAATTGACAAGCTGTGCGCCGACGTAGAGGTCCAGTCCGGCAATAAGGCTTACTGGTTCCGCTATGACGAAAACGGGGAAATTATAGGTGGCATCGCTAAGTTTATCCAGCCCATCAAAGAGCAGGTTGTGGAAGCCCTGGGGCTTACTCCCGGATGCTTCGTGGGTCTGTCCGCCGGACCCAAGGGTGCGGCCCAGAAAACAGCGGGCGTGCTGGTAAAAATGCTGGGCGCTTTCTGCCCCAATCATTTTAAAAAGGAGCAGTACGCCTTCTGCTGGATTGTGGATTTCCCCATGTATGAAATTGGGGAGGAAAGCGGTGAGCTGGAGTTCTGCCACAACCCCTTCTCCATGCCCTCCGGCGGATTGGAGACCGTTGAAAAGGCCATTCGGGGAGAGCTAGACCCTCTTAGCATTATGGCGGACCAGTATGATTTGGTATGCAACGGCGTGGAGCTTTCCTCCGGCGCGGTACGAAACCACGACCCTGAGATTATGGTGAAGGCCTTTTGGATGGTGGGCCTGGGTGAGGAGGACGTGAAGGCAAAATTCCCCGCCATGTACAATGCCTTCACCTATGGTGCGCCGCCTCACGCGGGCATCGCCCCGGGAATCGACCGGATGGTTATGCTGCTGGCGGGAGAGGAGTCCATTCGTGAAATTATTCCCTTCCCCATGAACAAGAACGCCATGGATGTTATGATGGGCGCACCCAGCGAGGTAACGCAGAAGCAGCTGGACGAGCTGCACATCACCCTGGTGAAGCCGGAAGAATAAGAGACAGCGGGGAGGGCCTGCAAGCCCTCCCCGCTGTATTATGCCTCCAGCATACCTTTTATCATGTCCCGGACCTCCTCCAGGTTTTCGCTGCACAGCGCCGGAAGGAAATTCGCCAGCTGCTCCGGCGGAAAGTCCCACCAGCGAAGCCGGAGCAGCAAATCAATCAACTCCTGGGAAAAACGCTTCTTAATGGGCCGGGCGGGATTTCCTCCCACCACGGTATAAGGCTCCACGTCCTTCGCCACCACGGAGTGCGCCGCCAGAATGGCCCCATCCCCTATGGTTACGCCGGGCATCACCACACACTCCCGGCCCAGCCACACATCGTTTCCCACCACCGTATCCCCCTTGAAGGGGAGCTGGGAGAGGTGGGACGGCGTGCACTCCGCCCAGAGGCCCCCGAAAACATGGAAGGGGTAGGCGGTGACGCTGGAGAGACGGTGATTGGCGCTGCCCATGATGAATTTCACACCGCTGGCGATGGAGCAGAATCTCCCGATAATCAGATGGTCTCCGAACTCCGGCCAATTGAAGAGGACGTTGTTTCGCTCAAAGGCTGTGGGGTCCACAGGGTCGTCGTAATAGGTATACTCCCCCACTGTAATGTTGGGGGCGGTAATCACATTTTTCAAAAAGCAGGACGTGTCGTATTCGTTGGGAAATACCACGTCGGGATTGGGAATCCGATTCATAAAAACCTCCTTATTTTATCCGGTCATCACCTCCAGGCAGAGCGTCCGGACCGTAGCCACGGCCCTCTTTTTTCGTACGTTCTTCATTTTCCATCATCCTTCCGATCGAAGTTATTTATCTGCTTTTTATCGCAGCACAAAGGTCCATCTTTGGCAGGAGGGCGTTTCAGAAGGGAAAAACCACCGCCCCTTTTCAGATGGGCGCCGCTCCATGACATTTGACAAAGCGATTCGTTAAAATACCTAAAACGGCGGTCGCTTAGGAAGGCGACTGCGCAATAAACTAGAATCCATCATACAAAACATGTTCTTTGTGATATTGAATAAATTCCTCTTTATTGAAAGCTGGCAGATATCCATATTCGCCTACAATCAACCTAAGTATTGCGGCAGCTCTTGCTTGAGTATTGATGCTTTTTGCAGGATTAAATTCAATATCAGTAAAAAAATCGTAATCCAGAATTGCCTGGATTTCCTTTGCTGTAAACGATTTTTTTATAGCGGTAATATAGATGAAATCATAGAATGCTGTTTGGGGGATTAACGGAAAATCTTCATTCTGGTAACGAAACGCTTTTAGGTTTCCTGAGCTATGCAGTCTCTTATCACGCTTGGCTTCTTTCGGCGGCACATCAAGCAAATCAAGATAAGGCCCTCCATTCTCAAAAACTTTCGCGCTCTGAAAAATATTCTCAAGGGTATTGCTATTTATCTTGAGATTGAACGCGCTTAATTTAATTCCGGCCGCTTCTTCGCTTTTGGTGCTGACTTCCAATGGTTTCGCGTTTATATTTGCTTTTATAATCGCATTGTGCAGACTTCTTACAGATTTTTGCTTTTGAGATACTGCAAATCCAGAATACCATTCAAATGAATACGTTTCACTAATCACGTTACCTTGACGAACAAAAAAGGCCGGTCGGTTTGCCATCTGTTCCTCCCATGCAAAATGCAGTTTATTCTTCTAATGAACTAATCATTTCCTGTATTTCAAGTATGGCGTCTTCCACCCGCAGTTCCACCTCTTCACTCCAAAATTGACTTCCGCCAGACAACTCATCAATTAAGTTGAAGACAGCCACTGCATCAGCGACAGGTATAAAACCCGTTCGTTTCCATTCGGACAAACGCTGATTAAGATAGTTTGTAATATCCATATAGATTTTCTCGTTAAAAGAGTTATGGCAGCGCAATTCTACCAACAATCCGTTTTTTCCCACAACCATATCAGAAAAACTCATCTCAACACACCTCCAAAACTCCGATTTTCCGTTTAGATGATAGCATATTGCAACTACCATATCAACATGCGTTTGCAGAAACTGTCGAAGCTGCAGCATGGTAGCCCTTGTCTTAAAAAGGAAAAGCCGCCCCTCCCCTTGACATTCCCGTCAAAACATGATACAGTGACGAAAGTTCAAAGGCCACAAAGGGGAGAAGCTTCCCCCATCCCGGCGAAGAGAGAGGGCGTTGGGTGCGAGCCCTCCCGGGAGGGAGACTGCTTGGCGCCTCTTTCCGTGCCGCGGGGAGGCAATGCCCCGCCGGCTTCCCGCCGTTACCGGGCAGAGCGTCCTCCGTCCTTGGGGGAAATTCAGGTGGAACCGCGGACCTCACAGGTTCGCCCTGAGCCAGTCAGGCTCGGGGCGTTTTTTTGTTTTTGAGGAGGTGAAATGGTTTGACGGAACAGCACAAGGAACAGGCCACCGAGACGGTAAAGAACATTCTCCATGTCCTCCATGAAAAGCACTATGGAGACCTTCCCTCTTGCGTAGACGAAATGGAGTGGGAGGACACGGAGCAGATTCAGGAGTGCATCCAAGGTACCCTGGAGCTGAATGATTTTGACGCCTTCGACGAATACGGCGTACCCTGCAGCTTTCGGCCTCAGTACGAGTATCACCATGAAATCATGTTCTTCGAATACAACGACGGCAGCGGCTTTGCCGCAGATTATGAGCTGACCTCCGGCGGAGAACTGACGAACCTCGTCCTGCAATTGAAATTCCTTTATCAGGACGGAGGGCTGAAGCGGATTTTTCACACCATCGATCCCCAATAAAAACCTTAAACAATTCTGAGAAGGAGAGAACGCATTATGGATAACCGTCAAAAGACTATGGAAAAAATTGTCGCCCTCTGCAAAGGCCGGGGCTTCGTCTTCCCCGGCAGCGAGATTTACGGCGGCCTCGCCAACAGCTGGGACTACGGCCCCCTAGGCGTGGAACTTAAGAACAATGTGAAGCGGGCCTGGTGGAAAAAATTTGTCCAGGAGAACCCCTATAATGTCGGTCTGGACGCCGCCATCCTCATGAACCCCCAGGTCTGGGTGGCCTCCGGTCACGTGTCCACCTTCAACGACCCCCTCATCGATTGCAAGGCCTGCAAAATGCGGCACCGGGCCGACAAACTGGTGGAGGGCTATGTCCAGGAGAACAGCCTGGATGTAAATGTGGAGGCCATGAGCCAGGAGGATTTGGTGGCCTTTATCCGGGAAAAGGAAGTCCCCTGCCCCGGCTGCGGCAAGCACGACTTTACGGACATCCGCAAGTTCAATCTAATGTTCAAGACCCACCAGGGCGTGACGGAAGACTCCGCCAACGAGGTTTACCTCCGGCCTGAAACCGCCCAGGGCATTTTTGTGAACTTCCCCGCTATCCAGCGGACCACCAGAAGAAAACTTCCCTTCGGCGTATGCCAGGTGGGCAAAAGCTTCCGAAATGAGATCACCCCGGGCAACTTCATCTTCCGCATCCGGGAGTTTGAGCAGATGGAGCTGGAGTTTTTCTGCAAGCCCGATACGGACCTGGAGTGGTTCCAGTACTGGCGGACCTACTGTCACGACTGGCTGATTGGCCTCAACGTCAAGGAGGAGAACCTCCGTCTCCGGGACCACGAGCCTGAAGAGCTGGCTTTCTACTCCAAGGCCACCACAGACTTTGAGTACCTCTTCCCCTTCGGCTGGGGTGAGCTGTGGGGTGTGGCGGACCGGACGGACTACGATCTGAGCCAGCACCAGAAGCATTCCGGCCAGGACCTCACCTACTTCGACCAGGAAAAGAACGAGCACTATGTCCCCTACGTCATCGAGCCCTCCTTGGGCGCAGACCGAATGACCCTGGCCCTGCTGGTAGAAGCCTACGACGAGGAAGTGGTGGACCCGGCTAAGAACGACGTCCGCACCGTCATGCGCTTCCACCCCGCTATCGCGCCGTTCAAAGCCGCCGTTCTGCCTCTGAGCAAAAAACTCAGCGCTAAAGCCCAGGAAATTCAGCAGGAGCTCTCCAAAAGCTGGATGGTGGATTTTGACGAAACCGGCTCCATCGGCAAGCGCTATCGCCGGGAGGATGAAATCGGCACCCCCTACTGCATTACCGTGGACTTTGACACCGTAGGCGACGAGTCCAAGGCAGGAGACAACTGTGTCACCGTCCGGGAGCGGGACTCCATGGCTCAAGTCCGCATTCCCATCAGCGAACTGAAAGCCTACCTCGCGGAGAAGCTGGCATACTAAGGCACACACTAAGCTTCCAAGCGACACCGGGGCCGCAGAACTGCGGCCCCGGTTAGTATCCGTTTTAAAGCAATCTCGTTTGAAGATGATGGAAACGAGGAAAGTATATTGAAAAAAATACTTCATCCCCGGCCAATCGGCCCACACTGGCTGCGATGGCTGTTGTTTGGAGCGGCCAGCTTCTGCATGGGGACAGGAATCACACTGGCTGTGCAGATGGTCGACTTGAAGGTTCTTCCGGCCACGTGGGGCTGGATTTTGGCACACCCGGCCAATTTCATAATGACCGTTCTGATCTACAGCACAGCAGTTTATGTCCTGGGCGCTTTGACGGGAAGGCTCTGGATCGGCGCCATTCCCGTGGGAGCCGCCGGCTTAATCCTGGCCCTGGTGAGTTACTTTAAAAACGCCATTAACGGAACTCCGCTGAATCTCGCGGACTTTGGGCTGGCCGCTCAGGCGGGCAATGTAGCCGGTTTGGCGGGAGACCTAACGCCGCCAATGGATTTCTGGCAGGCGGTAATACTTGTAGCGCTCTGTGTACTGCTGCTGTTTTTAACCCAGCCGCTGACAGTCTTGGAGGGGCGGCCCCGGTTTCTCACTTTTGGCATCTCCCTGGCCCTGGCGGTTTGGCTTTATTCCGCCGCAGGGGCCCAAACTATAGGAGCCCTTCTGCAAATAGACTTTTATAACCGGACAGACCCCACAGAGGGCCACAGCCTTTACGGCCTGACATTGAATCTCTGGCGGGACTATTTCCTGAAGGATATGACATCCTCGGCAAAGTTTATGGAAGGAGAACAGGGTGGGGCCGCATACAGCCCGGCTTATATGCAGGATATTTTGACACAAATAGATGAAATTCTACAAGACAGCCATACGGCTGATATGACAGACACTTCCAGCACACCTGCTCCAAACATCCTTTTCATTTTGTCGGAATCCTTCTTTGATATTACCCGTCTTCCGGAACTGAGCTATGACAAGGACCCTGTGAAGAATTTTCATGCCTTAAAAGAAGAAAGCATCAGCGGAACCTTTCACAGCCACTATCTGGGTTACGGCACCGGCTATATCGAAATGTCCATGCTCTACGGCATCAACAGCCTGGATATTCCCCCCAGCTTTAATCTCTGCTTCCTGGATCAGGAGGCCTATGAGCGCTTTGATTCACTGGCGGAGCAATACACCCATACCGGCAATTACCGGGCTGAAATGCTTCACGGCTTTGACAACAGCCTTTATAACCGTACCGTTACTTACCCGCTGCTGGGTTTTGAAAATCTGCTTTTTTCCCAGGATATTCAAAACCTTGGCTTTGAGTGGAGCGGAAGCTGCTATGGCGGCTACTACTTAAAGGACAGTTACCTTTTCCAGGGAATGCTTAAACGAATGGAAGACATCAACGCCGATGGCAGGCGGGCCTTTCTTTACGGCATTACAATGGAGAACCATCAGCCCTTTGACCCGGACAAATTTAACTATGCGTGTCAAATCGGCTTAACCGCAAATGGCTTTACTACAGAGCAGCAGGATATTATCCGCGTCATGCTGGAAGGGATTACCCGGGCAGATCAGGCTCTGGGCAAATTAACTGACGCGCTGCGGGAAAGTGACGAGCCTACCATTGTCGTGTTTTTTGGAGACCACCGCCCGAATCTCTTTATGCCGGATCAAGAAACTATTTACACCAAATTAGGGCTTTCCCCCGGAAATGACATTCCAACTTGGAGTCCGGATCAAATTAATGACCTCTTTTCTACCGACTACCTCATCTGGGCGAATGACGCCGCCCTGCTGCATGGTCAAGCGGGAACACGCAGGGACAGCAGCGTCACCGCCCTGGGGCCCCAGCTGCTCAAGCTCACAGGCCAGCCCATATCCCGCTACTGGGATCTGCTGGAAAAGGTCAGTCACGTCTGCCTGAGCAACCTGAGTTCCTGCTTTGTGGACGGTCAGGGCAATGCTGCTTCCAGCCGGGAAGCGGCAAATCTTCCTTCCGACATGGAATACCTGCTGGACCTTCGGGACGCTGTGATATACGACGCTCTCTACGGCAAGCAATATATCACTGCCGCTATGAATGAGCCAGCTGGAAGCACCCTGCCATAAAGAGCCAAAAGCAGAGAAATTTCTCAATCAGCATTATTGGAATACAGGCAGATTTTTCCTTGTGAATTGATGGTATAAAAAAGGATACCGGCTCGTCAATACTCAGACGAACCGGTATCCTTTTATCGTATTAAAAAAACATCCCCATAAATCCATCCGGCCGTTCCTGTGCCTGATTCCAAATTTCATAGAACAACCCAGGGGAGATGTTTCGGGCAGTAAACTCCCCTTCTTCCATATCTCCGCGATCAAGTTCCCGAATGTCCTCCGGAAATGGCTCAGCAGCCAAAGCTCCCTCATTCCCCCGCTCTCCGCCATACGAAAAGGTAATCCCGTTCCGATAAAATTCTACCCGGCGAGTCTCCCGGCGGCAGTCGTCCAACTCAGAATAAACAAGATAAGGCTCGTCGTCCAAGTCATGGTCCCATTCCACCAATACATACTGCATAGACTGTCTTACCTTTCAAAAAAATGTTCAATGGTCTTCTGCTCTGCCGCAACGCTCCCCTGCGCAAAACCTTTCCGGCCGCCGCCGCGCCCATGGAGCGTTTCGTTCAGCTCCTTCACCAGAGCGGAAATATCTTCACCGCCGGAATGGACCAAGGCATACGCCCAGCTTCCTTCCGCTCCTGAAAACACCGCCGCCAGTCCCCCGCAGCGCTTTGCCACGGCATCTGCCAGCCGCCGCAGGCTGTCCGACCGCATATGGGGCTCAAACAGCAGCACGTCCCCTTTTCCCGCCTGTTCCGCAGCAATCGAGGCAAACACAGCTTGTTCCAATCCGGCAATCCGTTCCTTCGCAGCATTCAGTTCCACCGTCAGGCGATCCACGGCTCCTTCCGTCTCCAAAGGCTTTACGCTGAGACGCTGTCCAATCGCCTTTGCCTGGTTATAAACGCCGGAAAGATATGATAAAGCCCGCCCACCGCAGACAATTTCCAGGCGGACTCCCTCCCGAAACTTTTGGCAGGAGAGGACCTTTACCAATCCCACCTCTCCGGCCCGATTCACATGGGTGCCGCAGCAGGCACAGCAATCTGCTTCCGGAAATGTAACAATGCGAACCCTGCCGGCCAATTCTTTTTTGCTTCGGTATTCCAGCGCCGGCAATTCCCCGGCAGAAGGGTATACAACCTCTGTTAGCCTGTCCATCCAAACGATCTCATTGGCCAGCTGTTCCGCTTCCAAGGCCTGCTCCCAGGTAATTTCCGTATTATAATCAATGGTAACGGTTTCCGCTCCCAGATGAAAACCCACGTTGTCGCACTGGTACAGCTTACAGAGAATGCCGCTGATGATATGTTCCCCCGAGTGCTGCTGCATATGGTCAAACCTCCGGGGCCAGTCAATAACGCCGGTAACAGCCTCTCCAATTTTCAGAGGTTTTCCGCAGGTGTGAAAAATTACGCCGTTTTTTTCATGAACATCCGTTATTTGAGCTTCTCCGTCAGCTGTTTTTAACACACCGTGATCAGCAGGCTGCCCGCCTCCTTCCGGATAAAACGCCGTCTGATCCAGAACAACTCTCCAGCCGTCCCCGGCAGGGTCACAGGAAAAGACCTCAGCGAAAAACTCCCGGAGATAGGGGTCTTTATAATATAATTTTTCAGTCTCCATATGTTCTCCTCTCAGCTCTGAGGAAAAACCGCTGGTTCCAGCGTTTCCTGCTCCGACAGCTTCAACAAGCCCAGTTCCAATTTCCAACGAAGCACTCGGAGACAGGCCGCATCCACTGCCGCCGCATCCAGCGTTCCTTCCCTCACAGCCTCTATAACCTTTGGAATCTGCGTCCGATAATCCGTGGTAATTACCAAATCATTCCCTGCCTGAATCGCCATTACCGCGACAGCTCCGTCATCCGCATATTCCGCCACGGCATCCATCGCCAGGTCGTCAGTCATAATCACGCCGTCAAAATCCATGTCCTCCCGAAGAATACGGTGAATCTCCGAAGACAGAGAGGCGGGAACCTCCGCATCCATGCAGCTTACAATATTATGGCTCACCAACACGGCAGGCTCGGGCCCGGAAAGCCGTTTTCCTTCGTCAATGGCCCTTTGAAAAGGAATCAAATCCGTCTCCTGAAAGTCCTCTAAAAGACGGTTATCCACAGCGATACCTGTGTGAGTGTCATTGTTATCCCCATAACCGGGGAAATGTTTCAAAACACTGCCTAAGCCGTAGCTCGAGGAAATCTCTACCACCTTAGTCACATAAGCCGCCGTTTCCTCAGCTCCCCGGCCTGTGGTGCGGTCGTACATAAAGTCTTTAGGATTTGTGGATACATCCGCTACCGGGGCCAAATTTATATTGAAGCCCAATGCCTTCAGCAACAGCGCCTTTTCCCGGGTGTCATCTTCCACACTGCCGTTTTGGAGCACCACTCTCGGTGAGGCGAACTTCCTTGACCGGAAATGATGGTTGGAACTGACCCGGACCACACTGCCGCCTTCTTCGTCCACGCCGATCAGCAGGGGTATCCCTGCTGCCGCCTGATAAGAGGCGATTGTCCCAATAAGCTCGCTGGCAGTTCTGTCCATGGTATCACGGCCAAAAAAGATATATCCGCCCAGCAGGTAGTTTTTCACATCCTCTACGGCGCTCTGCGCTGGAACCCGGACAAAAAAGAGCTGGCCCACCTTTTCTCTCAGAGTCATGCTTTCCAAAAGAGCCTGAAGCGCAGCTTCTTCTGGAGTTTCAGCTTCCTCCTGCGCTTCAGATTCTCCCAACTCTTCAGACCTAGCCGAGGGGTTTTCAGGAACCTCCGCCGGAGGAACATCCGGTTCCACCGGCGGAGGCGGCACCATTTCTCCCCCGCAGGCAGAGAGAACAGATACCAGCATCAAAACGCACAGCGTTACGCAAATCCATTTTTTCATGATCGTACCTCCACACCGGCAGAACCTTCATGGCGCTCCGCTTCCGCCTTCCGGCAGAGACCATACCTGCTCTATTTTTAAATGCTCTCCGAAAAACCGCCGCATCAAATTCTTGCGGAAGTCTCGTAGAGTAATCGTCTTTTCCCTATTTAAGCGTTTCGGCTTCTGTCAGCCACAGCTCAGCCTGTGCGTCGCTTGGCATTCGCCAATCACCCCGGGGCGACAGAGCCACTGTCCCAATCTTCGGTCCGTCAGGAAGACAGCTTCGCTTAAACTGCTGGTTGAAAAAACGGCGGTAAAAAACTTTCAGCCATTTCAAAATAACATCCCGGCCGTAGGCCCTCCCCAGGGCATACTGTGCCAAACGAAAAATCTTGCCGGGAGTGAATCCCCAGCGAACGCTGTAATACAGGAAAAAATCATGGAGTTCATAGGGGCCTACTAGATCTTCCGTCCGTTGGCTGATTTCTCCCTGGACAGCAGGCAGCAGCTCCGGCGAAACAGGTGTGTCCAGAATATCCTCCAGCACGTCGTGAAGCTTCTCTTCCTCGTCATCCTGGGAGAGATATCCCACCAAATGGCGAACCAGAGTCTTGGGAATCGAGGCATTGACGCCATACATACTCATATGATCGCCATTATAGGTGCACCACCCTAAAGCCAGTTCACTGATATCCCCTGTGCCGATGACCAAACCACCCTCCGCATTGGCAATGTCCATTAATACCTGTGTCCGTTCCCTGGCCTGGGCGTTTTCATAGGTTACAGAGTGATCTTCCGGGTCATGGCCGATATCCCGGAAATGAACGCGGACGGACTGGGAGATATCCACAGTCCGCAGACTGGCTCCCATCTGTTCCGCCAGAATAACGGCATTATTCCTGGTTCGGTCTGTTGTGCCAAAACACGGCATGGTAACAGCTGTGATATCGGTCATAGGGCGATCCAGCAGTTTCATGGCAAGGCCGGTAATCAGCACGGCCAGAGTTGAATCCAGCCCGCCGGAGAGACCCACCACAGCCGTTTTTGCCCCGGTATGCTCCAGCCGCTGCTTGAGTCCCAAAGAGGCAATCAGCAGAATCTCCCGGCAGCGGGCGTCCCGATCCTCCTTCCCCTCAGGCACAAAGGGCATGGGAGAAACATAACGGGTCAGCTTTGTGGGAGAGACCGTAAGCCGGAATACTTCCCCGCAGCCGTTATTTCCCGGCCCTTCTCCAAGCAACTGTGTCCGGCGGCGTTCATAAGCAAGACGGTGGACATCAATTTCCGAAATCATCAGTCCGCCGTCAAACCGCCGTTCCGCCAGCATCGTTCCATTCTCCGCAATAAGCTGATGCGCGCCAAAGACCAGATCTGAGGTGGATTCTCCTGCCCCGGAGCTGGAATAGATATAACCGCAAAGGAGTTTAGCGCTCTGCATAGAGACCAGCTGGCGGCGGTAAGCATCCTTGCCCACCACATCATTGCTGGCGGAAAGGTTTCCAATGATGACAGCTCCCGCCTTTGCCATTTCAACAGACGGAGATTCAGGAGACCAAAGATCTTCGCATATCTCAAAACCCAGTGCCAGCTCGGAAAAATTCTCACAGCGGAAAACCTGTCCTCCCCCAAATGTCACAGATTCCAGTCCCAACAAAGGCAGTCTCTCTATTTCTTTGGGTGCCGGAGAAAACCAGCGCTTTTCGTAAAACTCTCCATAATTGGGAAGATGCGTCTTGGGAACTACACCTAAAACTTTCCCATTTTGTATAATAATCGCGCAGTTATACAATTTGTTATTTACTCGCAGCGGCATACCTACCGCTGTCACCACTTCCAGATTCCGTGTAGCTTCCAAAACGGTTTTAAGAGCTTCCTCCGCCCCCTGAAGCAGCGTATCCTGATAAAAAAGATCACCGCA
Source organism: uncultured Oscillibacter sp. (assembly GCA_910576845.1). Taxonomy (GTDB): domain Bacteria; phylum Bacillota; class Clostridia; order Oscillospirales; family Oscillospiraceae; genus Oscillibacter. The sequence goes on along the minus strand of CAJTJA010000004.1, from coordinate 47,159 downwards.
GGTGTAGCCGGTGAGCCCAAGTTCCGGCAGGATCAAAACCTTTACTCCTGCCTTTTCGGCAGTCCGCATCATTTGAAACGTCTCTTCCGCATTGTAAGCACAGTCCGCCAGCCGAAGCTTCGGTGTACCGCAGGCTACAGAGATAAATCCGTCCTTCATATTTCAAACCTCCCGTCTGAAATTTTTAACGATTATATTTTATACTTTTTTCTGCTGTTTTACAAGAACCTAGGGCCTGTTCACATAAGACAAATGCGCAGATTTTCGAGCAAATTTTCGCCGGCTGCAAGGCAAAAATTTGCAGGCGCACTGGCGTGCGTCAAAAATTTTTAACGCCGCAGACGGCAAAATTTGCCGGAAAGATGTGTGTTTGGCCTTATGTGAACAGGCCCTAAGAACTCTTCTATAAAGAAAAACCCTGCTGAACGCAGGCCTGACAATTTTTTAACCCATTGCTTCTGCGCAAAACCGCAGTAAAACAAAGACCGGAACACACACGAAAGACGGGCCGCCAACAGCAGCCCGTCTTTCGTGTGTGTTTATTTTAGGAGGGAGAAAACGCATCGGGCTGGGAGTACCCTTTGCATGTTTATAATGTACCCAATAATCTTTGCAAAATTATGAGTTGCCTGTAAACAGTTTGTGAATGTTCAGATTTATAACGCCTTAAAAAAACCTGAGCTGCGGCAAAACTCTCCGCCAGAAACAATTTTTGCCTGAAAATCTTTGAGAAACATTGAAAAAAAACATTTCTTATGATATTCTCTTTGAGGAAAACCGGAAAATAATTTGCGGCGAAACCGCACATTTCTTACAATTTGGGGATGAATATTTTGAGAAAAAGAATATACGCCATTTTTTTAATCTGTCTGCACTGGCTTCTTTTTGCTGCAGCATCACTCTGTATGGGGCTGGCAATTACGGTGGCAATCCAATGGATTACCGGCGGAACCCTGCCTGGAATATGGAACTGGGCCTCAAAATATCCAGCCAACCTGCTGATGACCACTCTGCTCTATGCTCTGGCCGTGGCAATCTTAGGCGCACTGATTGGGAGGCTTTGGATTTCCGGAGCTTTGGTCGGATTGGCCGGACTGCTTTTAGCTCTGGTTGACTATTTTAAAATTGCTATTAACGGCTCACCGCTGGAGCTGGCAGATTTCGGCATGGCCGGTCGGATTGGAGCCATAGCAAAGGTAGCCGGAGAGCTGATTCCCCCTTTAGACTTTTGGTTATCGGCAGTCATGCTGGTGTTATGCGTAACGCTGCTGGCACTGACCCGCCGCCTGACAATGCTGAACGGACAAATACGCTTTTTGACCTTCAGTCTTTACGTCCTGCTGGCTGTAATGCTGTCTGTTCCCTCCAGCGCACGGGCCTTCGGCGGCCGCCTGGGAATGGACTTCAATGTCCGGCTGGATCCTGCCACCAATCATGAGCATCACGGCCTGACTCTCAGTCTCTGGCGGGACTGTTTTCTCCAGAGCAAACCCCCTGCAGAAGGCTATGGAAAGGAATATATGCAGGATGTTCTTGCCAGGGTGGATGAATTGCTTCTGGAAAACGGAACCTCGGACATTCCTGAAACCAGTCCTAATATCATCTTTATTTTATCGGAGTCTTTTTTCGACCCGACCCGTCTGCCCGGAGTTATCTATGGACAGGACCCCGTTGAAAACTTTCACTCTTTGGAAAAGGAGGGCATCAGCGGCATCCTTCACAGCCACCACCTGGGTTATGGCACCGGCAATATCGAAATTTCTATGCTTACCGGCATCCGCAGTACAGACCTGCTCCCTGGAACAGACATGTGCGCCATGTACAGCGAAGTTTACGAACGCTTCGATTCCCTGGCGGAACAATATACAAAGGTTGACGGCTATCATGCGGAAATGGCACATGCTTATAATGACGAACTATACAACCGAACGATAAACTATCCCCTGTTTGGTTTTGAAAGCCTGCTCTTTTTTAAAGATATAAAAGCCCTTGATATCGATTGGGAAAAACGTCTCCCAGATACTTATTATATGCAGGACAGCTATTTCTGCAAAGCGCTTCTAAACCGCCTGGAATCCATTCACGCCGAAGGGCGGCGGGCATTTCTCTATGGAATCAGTATGGAAAATCATCAGCCTTATACGCCGGAAAAATTCAATAATGACTGCCAGACAACCGTGACGGCTGACATTCTTTCTCCAGAGGAACTTGACGTATTTCGTTCCATGCTGGAGGGAATTATTCGGGCGGATCAGGCGCTGGGAGAACTGACCACTGCTTTGCGGGACTTTCAGGAGCCTACCATTTTAGTGTTTTTCGGAGATCACAGGCCAAACTTAACTTTGCCTGACGGGGAAACCGCATACACAAAATTGGGCCTGTGCCCGGGAACATGGACCTATAACTGGGTTCCGGAGCAATTTAATGATCTTTATTCCACCGATTACCTCATCTGGGCCAATGATGCGGCTCTGCTTCAGGGACAAACCGGAATCCGGCGGGACAGCAGTGTCACTGCTATAGGACCTCATTTACTGGAGCTGACGGGCCGGCACGTTTCCCGTTATTGGGGCCTGATGGAAAAATGCGCTGAAATCTGTCTTACTCATACAAGTTTTTACTTTGTGGATGGGGAGGGAAATCCCAGTGTCAGCCCGGAAGAGGCAGGACTCTCTCCAGAGGCAGTGGAGCTGTTGAAACTCCGGGAAGCAGTGATTTATGACGCCGTTTATGGCAAACAGTATATCACAGATGAAATGAACCTTCCGGCAGGCGCCCCTCTGCCTGCTGAAAGCGAAGAAACAGAAAAGAGAGCTTCATAAAAATTACCCGCCTTTTTAAAAAACCTGGAAAACCTCAGGAGCTGCTGATTTTATCAGCAGCTCCTGAAATTTTTACTTAAGTTTTTTGCTCTCAGCCACAGCCATTTCATCACAGCGGTTATTGAATTCATTTTCAGCATGGCCTTTGACCCAGTGGCAGTGAAGTTCATGAATCTCCAACAGATTTAAGAGCTTTTCCCAAAGATCGGAATTCAAGGCAGGTTTTTTATCGGATTTTATCCAGTTTCGTTTTTTCCATCCCTCCGCCCATCCCTTCTCCAGAGCGTCAATAATATATTTTGAATCCGACCACAACTCTACCGCACATGGCTCCTTCAAGCAGGACAGAGCCTGAATCACAGCGGTGAGTTCCATACGGTTATTTGTAGTCTGGCATTCTCCTCCAGAGAGCTCCTTTTTGTGTCCGCCATACATGAGGATAGCTCCCCAGCCGCCGGGACCGGGATTCCCAGAGCAGGCCCCGTCGGTATAAATGGTAACTGTCTTCATATGATTTCCTTTCTCCAGCACTTCTGACATATTACTTAAACCTAAAGAATGAGAGCTTTCGCTCCCATTCTTTTTTCTCTTATAAACTTTCTTCGGCTTCTTGTTCTTCCCGATCCGCCAATGCCATGGATATTACCTGATCTCCCTCTTCTTTAAAGCGCATGACAATCACACCCTGTGTCGCCCGTCCGCACTGTTTGATCGCGTCAACAGGAGTGCGAATCAGAATACCGGCCTGCGTAACCAGCAGCAGATCTTCTGAGCCGTCTACCACTTTTACGCTTACAATGCCCCCTGTCTTTTCCGTCAGCATATAATTTTTAATGCCGAGGTTTCCACGGCCGATTACTCGATATTCCTCCACCGGAGTCCGCTTGCCATAGCCCTTTTCCGTAATGGACAACACCGTCTTTCCAGGAATCGCTCTGGCCGCACCCACTACATAATCTCCTTCCCGGAGCCTGATTCCCCGAACACCCATAGAAGTGCGTCCCGTCGGCCGAATCTCATTCTCGTCAAAGCAGATCGCTTGACCGTCATGAGTCGCAATGAGAATATTTTTGTTGCCATCAGTTTCCCGAACGGAAATCAGCTTATCGCCCTCTTCCAGCGTCAGGGCTCGAATTCCGTTGTTCCGAAGATTTTTCAAGCTGTTGGCAGGCAGCCGCTTTACCGTACCGTTCCGCGTTACCATAAAGAGATATTTTCCTTCATCTTCAACAGAACGGGTGTGAATCATTGTCTGGACTTTTTCTCCCATCTCAACTTGAAGAATATTTATAATATTTGTTCCCTTCGCCGTCTTACCGGAAACAGGAATTTGATATCCCTTCTTTCGGTAAACTTTTCCGGTATCGGTAAAAAAGAAAATATAATCATGAGTGGACGCAGTAAACACATCCGCCACCGCATCCTCCTCCCGAGTTGTAATACCCTTCTTTCCCATGCCGCCCTTGGACTGCGCAGCGTATTCACTGACAGGAGTCCGTTTGATATAACCCGCCTGCGTCAGCGTAAAGACGCACTGCTCTTCCTCAATCAGGTCTTCAATATCAATTTCATCTTCCACATCCTGGATTTCTGTCATTCGTTCGTCACCATATTTGCCGCTAATTGCGGTGAGTTCTTCCTTCAAAATTTGACGGACCAGATTCTCATCCGCAAGAATTTTCTGAAAGTAAGCAATACGTTCCTCCAGCTCTTTATATTCATTCTCCAGCTTTTCCCGATTCAGACCCTGAAGAGCAATGAGCCGCATATCACAAATGGCCTGAGCCTGTACATCGTCCAAGCCAAATCGGGACATCAGATTTTCCCTGGCGTTATCATAGCTGGTACGAATGATTTTAACAACCTCGTCAATATTATCCTGCGCAATCAGCAGGCCTTCCAGCAAATGCGCACGTTCCTGAGCCTTTCTCAGATCATACCGGGTCCGGCGGACAATGACGGATTCCTGATGGGCAATGTACTCATCCAAAATATGCCGCAGAGAAAGAATCTTGGGCTGAAGCTTTCCATTTACTTCAACCAATGCCAGCATATTAATGGCAAATGTCGTTTGTAACTGAGTCTGCGCAAAAAGACGGTTCAATACCACCTGCGGATTGGCGTCCCGCTTCAATTCAATAACAATGCGCATACCGTTCCGGTCGGACTCGTCCTGAATGTTGCTGATACCCTCCAGTCGTTTATCCTCCACCTGATCCGCCATATTCTTAATGAGCATACGCTTGTTGACCTGATAGGGGATCTCTGTGATAATGATCCGGGTCCGGTCTTTTCCAAACTCCTCGAACTCATGCCGCGCTCGAATCGTCACACGGCCCCGACCGGTAGAGTAAGCCGCCCGAATACCAGACCGGCCCATAATAATACCTTTTGTCGGAAAATCCGGTCCCTCCATATGCTGCATCAAATCCGTTAAAGTAGTGTTGGGATCATCCAGCACACAGACGACAGCCCCGATAACCTCCCGAAGGTTGTGAGGCGGAATGTTGGTTGCCATGCCCACAGCAATTCCGGAAGAACCATTCACAAGGAGATTCGGAAAACGAGAGGGAAGGACCTTCGGTTCTCTGCGGGTTTCATCAAAGTTCGGGTCCCAATCCACCGTGTCTTTCTCAATTTCCCGAAGCATTTCATCGGAAATCCGTGCCAAACGGGCTTCTGTATAACGGTAAGCCGCCGGAGGATCACCATCTACAGAACCGAAGTTTCCATGGCCGTCCACCAGCATATACCGCATGGAGAAATCCTGGGCCAATCTAACAAGAGCGTCGTAAACGCTGGCGTCTCCATGAGGGTGATAACGGCCCAGTACATCGCCCACAGCAGTAGCGCACTTGCGGAAAGCGTGATCATAGGTCAGGTTATCCTCATACATAGCGTAGAGGATACGGCGGTGAACCGGCTTCAGGCCATCCCGAACGTCCGGTAGGGCCCGGCCCACTATGACGCTCATAGCATAGTCGATATAAGATTTCTCCATCTCTGGAACCAACGGGGATTCCACGATTCTCTGGTCCGGAAATCGGATTTCCTCGGGGTCGTATTGGGGTTTCTTACTCATCTGCTGTTTCCCAGCCTTTCGTTAAATCAAGTTTCACGCGCTTCGTATCTCAGTCGGACACTGTCCAATCCGCCCTCGCTTTCCTCTGCCGCACCGGGATTGTCCCGCAGCTCCTGGAGCTTCGTCCGGAGGATATTCAGCTCCTTAACCACTGTGTCTTACTCCTTTTCAAATGCCGCAATCCGTAAGCAGCAGGGTCAGGAACGCGTTTCCAATTTCTTGCACAGCTGCCGCCTCAATAGTCCAAATTTACCACATATTGGGCGTTTTTCTCAATAAACTCCTTCCGGGGTTCCACTTTTTCACCCATGAGAATTGTAAACGTCTCGTCAGCCTTCACTGCGTCATCTAAGGTAATACGGCGGAGGGTTCGGGTGGCGGGGTCCATAGTGGTCTCCCACAGTTCGTGGGGGTTCATCTCGCCAAGGCCTTTAAAACGGCTGATTTCAATCTTTGCGTTCGGATTGTCTCCACGCATTTCAGCAGCAATTCTTTCCCTCTCAACGTCATCATAGGCCACTCTTGTCGTTTTTCCGCGGGTCAGTTTGAAAAGAGGCGGCACAGCGGAATAAACATAGCCCTGCTCAATGAGAGGCCGCATGAAGCGGAAGAAGAATGTCAGAAGCAACGTGCGGATATGGCTTCCGTCAACATCGGCATCCGCCATAATAATAACTTTGTGATAACGAAGACGGTTTGCGTCAAACTCATCGCCAATGCCCGCGCCCAAAGCCGTGATAACGGGCTGAAGCTTGTCATTTCCGTAAACCTTGTCCGCCCGGGCCTTTTCTACATTCAGCATCTTCCCCCATAAAGGCAGGATTGCCTGAAAACGGGAATCCCGTCCCTGGGTAGCGGAACCGCCGGCGGAGTCGCCCTCAACAATATAAATTTCCGTCAGTTCAGGATTGTTTTCATTGCAGTCCCGAAGCTTATCAGGCATGGCCGCGCCGCCCAGCGCAGTCTTGCGGCGGATTGATTCCCTGGCTTTCTTGGCAGCCTCCCTTGCCCGGCTGGCGGTAAGGGCCTTATCCAGGATCATCCGTCCCACCTGAGGATTTTCTTCTAAAAAAATGTCAAGCTTATCGGACACAATGTTATTCACCAATGTCCGAATCTCCGAATTTCCAAGCTTGGCTTTTGTCTGGCCCTCAAACTGGGCGTCGGTAAGCTTTACAGAGATGACGCATGTCAGTCCTTCCCGGCAGTCTTCGCCGGAGACCTTTTCATCATCCTTCAGCATTCTAATTTTTTTCCCATAGTTGTTCAGCACAGTCGTCAGAGCCCGCTTAAAACCCTCCTCATGCATACCGCCCTCGGGAGTATGGACATTATTGGCAAACGATAAAATCGTTTCGTTATAACCATCGTTATATTGAAGCGCTACCTCCGCAACCGAGTCGTCTTTCTGACCGGACATATAAATCACATTGTTATGAAGCGAATCTTTGCTCTTATTCAGCCATGTGACAAATTCCCGAATGCCGCCCTCATAACACATGGAATCCTGCCGTTCTTTTCCCGGCCGCTTATCCACCGTATTAATCCGAAGCCCCGCATTCAAAAACGCCTCCTCTCTCATTCTGGTATGAAGCGTTTCATAGTTATAAACCGTATCTTCAAACATCTCAGGATCCGGTTTAAAGGTGACAGTGGTGCCTGTATGATCCGTCTTCCCCACCACAGTCATCTCTTGAGTAATCTGGCCCCGGGAAAAACGCATTTCGTAAATCTCGCCGTTTTTATGAACCTGAACCGTCAGCCATTCAGAAAGCGCGTTGACCACAGACGCACCCACACCATGAAGGCCTCCGGAAACCTTGTATCCTCCTCCTCCGAATTTTCCTCCGGCATGAAGGATGGTATACACCACTTCCAAGGCAGGCTTTCCAGTCTGCGCCTGAATATCTACCGGAATACCCCGGCCGTTGTCTACCACGGTGATAGTATCTCCCTCGTTGATCTGAATCAAGATTTCCGTACAGTATCCCGCCAGAGCCTCATCAATGGCATTATCTACAATTTCATAAACCAGATGGTGAAGACCAGATGAAGAAGTAGAACCGATATACATTCCAGGACGCTTCCGCACGGCCTCCAAACCCTCCAGAACCTGTATTTCCGAAGCGTCGTATTCGTTGCCCGCATCCACAGCGGTGGAATTCAGAATTTCATTTTCCGCCATATATTTTCTCCTTTGCACTTTCAGAGCGAAAAAAGCCGAGCCGGAAGATCATTTTCCCCTGGCAGCTTACCGGCACACCCTTTAAAACCCAGCGCAGCAACTTTCTCCGGGAGTGCAGGAAAGAATGGAGCATAGCCGAATTCTCACCGCCACGCGGCGGAAAGTGAGCAGACGAAATTTCTTCCGACAACATCCGGCGCACCTTTACCCGCTCTGTATTTGGTTTACAACTTTTGGAATATTCTAACAATGGGAAGCATAGGATGTCCCATCAAGGTTTCTGAGTTACTCTCTTAGAAATGTGGAATTGTCGAAGACCGGACAAATAAGACATCCTAAAAGCACGCCCAGCAGGATATAAAATATCGCAACACTGAAAAAAATGTAATTAAAAAAGTCATGTCCATTTATAATATGGAGGATATTCAACCTGTCTAATTGACACAACGCTTCCAAAATTATTTCCGCAGCAAGACACAAAACAGGAAACAAACGGGCTCTCTTCGTTTTACAAAGCAAGAAAACCTGCACCGCTGCGCCAAGAAAAAGAAAAACCAACGCAAGGCACAGTATCTGGAGTTCACCGCAAAAAATAGGATACAGTAAAAATCAAAGAGGAACCGCCGAATAAATCTATCATAAAAGCTGTTAAAATAGATGTTACCGCCCTTTTTCCCGCTGTTCTTTTCCCTTTCACTCCGGAAATGGATTTTTATCCGCACAAGGGGGACAATCCAACCAATCAAAACATCAGCAAAAAATGGACCACCAATTTTCTGACATATAGAAGCCGGACAGACAACCATACGGGGAAACTTTTTTATTCAATGTCTTCATCATCCACATCTTCCATATCACAGAGATCACCAGCTTCCCGTCCGGTACCCATCAGTTCCGTGGTCCGCATCCGCCGTTTATCCTTAGCGGCCTCTACATGCTGGTGAATCAGCTCCTTAACTTCTCTGGGCCGTTTGATATTTTTCAAATCCAGATGGGGAATGCTCTTGTCTGAGGAATGAACACATACCGTTCCCACCCCAAAGATACGCTGTCCCAGAGTCATTGTCAGTTCTAAATCCCGAACCCGGTAAAGAAGCACCTCGTCAGCCTTTAAATTGAAAAGACCCACTTCGCAAAAAAGCCGGTCCTCACTGAGGCTGTAACGGGTAAATGAAAGAGGAAGACCTAAGCGGCGTTTTCGGTCCTTCCACAGATATTCAATAGAATCCATAAAAACCTCCTCTTTTACTCAAATCTGTTTTTCTCCGCGCGGCCGGCCAATGTTGAAGGATTCAACTGTGACAAATAGACGATCTGATCATGATAAGGATGATCACAAACTACAAAAGATCTGGGAATATCCCCAGAAACGTCCAGTACTATGCCTTCTTTTTCGGCAGCAGCTAAATAATCCCTTGTTCTTTTCTCATAGCTGCACTTATCAAGATCAAAAATACCAATAATTCGACTGAGTGGAACTATCTCATTTTGTCCCAGATGCAGATACATAAATTTCCTCCAATAATCCAACAGATGAAAACGCCAGATGGACAACTAATGAGATTTTTAATTTTTTCCAACCTTTCATACAATTTTCCCCTGTTCCACGTGAAACACCTTGCCTCCCAAAAGATCTGGCAGACGATCCTCCTCACAGCAGGTAATAAAAACCTGTCCTCCCGCAATGCGGTTTAAAACAAACTCCTGCCGTCTGGGGTCCAACTCAGAAAGAACATCATCCAGCAATAAAATTGGATACTCTCCAGCCGCGTTTCGATAAATTTCCCGCTCTGCCAGCTTTAAAGCCAAGGCCGCCGTTCTTGTCTGACCCTGAGAAGAATAGGTTTTTGCCTCCCGCCCATCAATTTTGACAAGAATATCATCCTTATGAGGTCCGGAGAGACACAGCCGGGAAGCCAGTTCTGCCTCTTTATGATTTTCCATATGCCGCTGAAGCTGATCCGTCAAAATACCAATGTCCGCTCCGGGGTTTTCTACCGTAGAAACCGTTTTATACTGAACTTCAAGAGTTTCTTTCCCACCGGAACACTCTCTATGGTGAAGACTGGCATATTCCCCCAGCCGAAGAGAAAACTGGCAGCGGTATTGAATTACCAATGCTCCAAGATAAATCATCTGTTCATTAAACTCAGGAAGTGCCGCCAGCAGATCAGGCCTCTCATTATAATCCCGAAGAATACGGGTTTTTTGTTCCCTGGCCCTCTCATATCCCGCCAATGCAGAGGCATATCTTGGCCGGAGCCGGCAGAGAGCCATATCCATAAAACGCCGCCGGGCGGCAGCCCCTTCACGGATCAAATGGAGGTCTTCCGGCTGAAAAAGCACAGTATGATAAATATCGCCCAAAGCAGCAGCCGTTTTAACAGGAACCTGATTCACTGTAAATTTTCTTCTTCTCCCTGAAAAAATATCGGCTTGAACTTGAAATTCCCGTCCTCTGGATATTACCTTCGCCAACAGCCGGGCGGATGAAGAGCAAAATTCAATCATTTCTCGATCTGTCTTTGCCCTGGGAGATTTTCCACAGGAGAGATAAAAAATGGCTTCCAACAGATTTGTCTTCCCCTGCGCATTTTCTCCATAGATTACATTGCACTGAGAATCAAAATTTTCCGCCTGGCACTTATAATTTCGAAACCTCTCCAGTTCCAGGCGTTCAATCCGCATATCTTACAACATACTCTTTTCCAGAAAAAGTTACAGTGTCTCCAGGGCGCAGCTTTTTCCCCCGCTGAAGGCATACTTCTCCGTTGACACTCGCTTCACCTGCCTGGATTCGTTCCTTCGCTTCACCGCCGGTTTCCACTAATCCTGCAAATTTCATCAGGTCTTGAAGTTTAATAAATTCTGTTGTAATGATAACTTCAACTTTCTTCATTATTTTAAACCTGCCTCATTCCGCATTTTTCAGACGCACCGGCAGTACCATATACAAAAAGTGTTCTCCCTCATCCGCCGGAACAATAATGGCCGGCGATACTCCGGTATTTAATTCGATTCGCACAACATCCGCCGGAGCATATCGAAGAGCTTCCATCAAATAACGGTTATTGAATCCGATCTCAAGTCCTCCGCCATCACCTTCCAAACAGCAGACATCCTTTGCTTCGCCATTTCCGGTTTTAGCAGAAAGAAACACTTTTCCATCCTCAAAACGACAGCGTACAGGACTTTTTAATTTATCTGAAATCACTACGGAGACGCGATCAATGCTCTCCATCAAAGCCTTGGAATCTACTGTTACAAAAATAGGATTTTTCCGGGGAATCGCATTCCGATAATCAAGAAATTCTCCCTCGAGACGGCGGCAGATTAATTCCACATCTCCCACAGAAAAAAGAATATGCCGTTTTCCGAGAGTAATCTCAGCCAATTCTTCTACGTCTCCACAAATGCCCTTTACCTCATTCAAAGCCGAACCAGGCGCAACAAAGGAGAATGAGCCGCCTTCCAGCTTCTCTAAAGGTTCTCTTCTCACCGCCAGACGAAAACCATCTACAGCGGCCATAGTAAGTCCTCCCTCACCGATTTCGAAGAGCGCGCCGGTATGAACCGGACGGCTTTCGTTTGTAGAGACTGCGAAAGCTACCTCTTCAATCATAGCTTTCAAGACTTTTCTTTGGATAGATACGGCGTATTCATCCTCTACCTCGGGAAGGTCCGGGTAATCCGCCGCAGAGAGTCCTGGTATTTCGAAATCCGCATCTCCACAGGATAAATGGACCTGCATTTTATCGCTGACGGAAAATGTTACAACATCATCCGGCATTCTCCTTATAATATCCCCAAATAGACGGGCATTTAAGACAATATCTCCTTTTGTCTCTACAGATGCCGATACTTTCGCGCGGATTCCTGTCTGCATATTGTAGCCGGAGACCGTCAGCTCTTCTTCCGCGTGGAGCAGAAGTCCTTCTAATGCAGGAATAGAGCTTTTTTGCGCTACTGCGCGGCTTGTGACGGAGATGGCATTTTGAAGCAGGGCTTTTTCGCAGTTAAATTTCATGGGAAACCTCCTTACGCCGAAACGGGAGAAAGGCGAGATTATTTATAGAAATAAGAATTATATGTTAAGAAAAAGAAGTCGTAGAGAAAGCGTTTTGTGGAAAAAAAGGAAAAAGGCAGAAAATTCAAGGATTTGCGGTTCCACAGAACGTTGTAGAAAAAAGAAGATTTGTTCACATATTTTGTAGAACCCGATTTTTTCCACAGAAAGGTTTTCCTTTTTCACAATATTTTGTGGAAAAAACAAAGCTTTCAATGACGGGATGTAATGTTGGTTTTCAGCTCTTTTACCATTTCAGCAAAGGCAGGATCTTTTTTCATTTTCTGTTCGACTTGACGGATAGAATGAATGACAGTAGAGTGGTCCCGATTACCGAAGAGCTGTCCAATATTGTCTTGTGATAGATTCGTCATGCTGCGAATAAGATACATGGCAATCTGGCGGGCTGTCACTGCATCCCGGACACGCTGTTGGCCTCGAACGACAGATTCTTCTAATTGATAATAACGGCTGACATAGGAGAGGATTGCCTCAGGAGTAGGAATGTACTCATTGCTCCCTTTTAAAATGTCCTGCATAGCGCGGCTGACGGTTTGTTCGTCGGTTTCACTTCCTAGAAGGTCTTTGTATGCTAAGACCTTATTGACGGTACCCTCGAGCTGACGGACATTGGCAGTGACGTTTTGAGCAATCATAACGGCGATTTTATCAGGGAGGTCCATACCAAGCAGGGCGGCCTTGTTTTTTACAATGGCAAGCCGGGTTTCAAAATCCGGAGGCGTTACGTCGGCCAACAGGCCCCACTCGAAACGGGTGCGGAGCCGGTCATCCAGAAGAGTCATTTCAGAGGGAGGCCGGTCGGAGGTGAGTACGATCTGGCGCCCGGATTCATAAAGAGTGTTAAAAGTATGGAAAAATTCGTTTTGAACCTGCTCTTTACCAGCGACGAACTGTACGTCGTCGACTAACAGGAGATCGGCCTCTCTGTACTTTGCACGGAATTCACTGCCTCTGCCGGCTCGAATCAGTTCAACGAATTCGTTGATGAAGTCGTCTCCCTTAATGTAAACAATCTTGGCCTTGGGATCGTTTTGACGGATAACATTGGCAATGGCATAGAGAAGATGCGTTTTGCCAAGGCCGGAGTCGCCGTAGATCAGCAGCGGATTATAGTTTTGAGCAGGGTGTTCCGCCACGGCAATAGAGGCAGCATGGGCTAATTTGTTTGAAGGGCCTACAACAAAAGTTTCGAAAGTAAATTCAGCGTAAGTAAAACGGTCAGACTGTTTTTTTGGAGAGATATCCCCGCGAAACTCCAGAAGTCCTGCGTCATCCAGAATTTTGACTTCAAAGTCCGTGGAAAAGATATCATGGAGGGCAGCCCTGATATTGTTTAAAAACAGAGATTCAAGGTAGCCTCTTTTGAAGTCGCTGGCACAGTGGAGGAAGCATACGCTGCCTCGGATGTCCACGATGGTAAGTTCGTCAAACCAAGTGGCAATGGTGGTTTCGGAGAGCGTTCCCCGGAGCTGCCGCAGAACATTCTCCCAGATGTCAGTGACAGAGTTCAAAAAGAAAACACCTCTCTTTATTAAAAATAAAAATCATTTGTTTATTATAACAGAAAAAGGATTTATTGGCAATACATATTCTAATAATAAGGATTTGATTTTAAACAGAAAAAATGCAGTTTGTAAAAATCAGGACAAATAAGCAATTCTTGACAACTATGAAAGATGCACTTATAATAATTTTGTGCGGCATGAATAATTTTGCTGCTTATCAGGAATGGAACGTTGTAAAAATCCATCAAAAGGACATGCGGCGTTCGTAAAAGGAGGAGCATTGCTATGGATTTTATGAAAGAATATGAAAAGTGGCTGGGCAGCCCCGCTCTGAGTGCCGAAGAACATGGTGAGCTTGAGGCGATCAAGCAGGATCCAAAGGAGATTGAGTCCCGTTTTTATGGCCCCTTGGAATTTGGTACTGCGGGTCTTCGCGGAACAATGTGCACCGGTCTGCACAATATGAACATACATGTTATTCGCTGGGCTACGCAGGGCTTTGCAGACGTAATCTGTGCCGAGGGAGAAGAAGGAAAAAAACGCGGTGTGGCTATTTGTATGGACTGCCGTAATCACTCTGCCGAGTTTGCGAAAGCGGCGGCCGAAGTATGTGCGGCCAATGGCATTCATGTCAGAATTTTTGAATCTCTCCGCCCTACTCCGGAGCTGAGCTTTGCTGTCCGGGAATATCACTGTCAGGCAGGAATCAACGTTACTGCCAGCCATAACCCTAAAGAATACAACGGTTATAAGGTCTATTGGCAGGACGGCGCTCAGCTTCCCCCTCATCATGCCGATGCCATTGCAAGACGCCTGGGAGAAATTGATATCTTTAGCGATATTAAACGCATGGATTATGATGAGGCTGTTCAAAAAGGCATAATTGAAATTTTAGGCTCGGAAACTGATGAGAAATTTTTGAAAAATGTCATGGAGCAGGTCAATGATAAGGAAACGGTTGAGCGGGTATCCGACAGTTTTAAGATGGTCTATACTCCGTTCCATGGCACTGGCCATAAGCTGATTCCGGAAGCCTTGACCCGTCTTGGAGTGAAACATTTAATTTGTGTCCCGGAACAAATGGTTATCGACGGAGATTTCCCCACAGTGGTTTCTCCGAACCCGGAAAACCCGGAAGGCTTTTATCTGGCTGTGGATTTGGCAAAAAAAGAAGGTGCGGACTTTATTCTGGGTTCCGATCCTGACGCGGACCGGGTGGGAATTATGGTTCGGGACAAGGATGGCGAGTTCAAGGTCATCACTGGCAATCAGACGGGTGTACTGCTGCTGGACTATCTGATCGGCGCAAAAAAGCGGGCAGGCAATATGCCGGAGAAGCCGGTGGCATTGAAAACCATTGTTACCACGGAAATGGCTCGAAAGGTAGCGGAAGTAAACGGTCTTCAGTGTTTTGATACCTTCACCGGCTTTAAATTTTTGGCAGAAAAGAAGGACAAGCTGGAAAACAGCGGTGAGGGCAAGGTAATCTTCTCCTATGAAGAAAGCTATGGATATATGCTGGGGGATTATGTCCGGGATAAAGACGCCGTGACGGCGGCTCTGCTGCTGACGGAAATGGCGGCCTGGTACGCAGCCCAGGGTAAAACTCTGGCGGATGCGCTGACGGCCCTGTATGAAAAGTACGGCTATTTTGCGGAGCATACCTATAATTTGGTTATGCCTGGTCTGGATGGCTTGAAGGACATGGCAAACCTGATGAAAGGACTCCGGGAGACTCCCCCGGCAGAGATTTCCGGTGTAAATGTAATTCAGTTCAAAGATTACAGCGATGGATCCGTGACAGACTGTGTGACTGGGACAAAAAGCGCCATGGAACTATCCGGGTCCAATGTCCTGCGGTTTGAGATGGAGGACGGCACTTCTATTATCGTCCGTCCTTCCGGTACGGAACCGAAAATCAAGGTCTATATTCTCACCCAGGGAAAAAACGCCGCGGATGCCAAGGCAAATGTGGACAAATATGGCGTGTGGGTAGACGCTCTGCAAAAATAAAAGCGTATTAATGCTGAAAAGCTTGCAAAAGAAAGAACCTGCCGCAATGTTTGCGGCAGGTTCTTCCGGCTTTTACCATATGTAAATTGACGAATTTTTAACCAGCATTTTGGAGGGGAAGCATAAATGTGATTTTGCCCAAAATTTTAGTTGTAATACTCGCTTAGGTGCTGTATAATTCATATATTAAACGCTTGCGGCCCCGGCCGCATGGACAGCAAAAATAAGGAGTGGTATTGAACATGAGCTATTCTGTACAGAACATCCGCAACGTCTGTCTGCTGGGGCACAGCGGCAGCGGCAAGACCGCCCTGGCCGAGAGCCTGCTCTATATGACTGGCGTCATTGATAGAATGGGCCGTGCCGCCGATGGAAACACTGTTTGTGACTATGATCCTGAGGAGATTAAACGTCAGATTTCCCTTTCTCTCTCTGTGGCTCCTCTGGACTATAAAGGAAGCCGAATCAATCTGATGGATACTCCCGGCGCTTTTGATTTCGCCGGGGAAGCCATGGCAGCTCTTCGGGCTGCGGATGCGGCTGTTATTGTCTGTTCCGCTAAGGACGGCGTGTCTGTGGGTCTGGAAAAGGCTTGGAAATACTGTGAGGAGCGGAATATGCCCCGCTTTATCTACATTTCCAAAACGGATGAAGACAACAGTGATTACAATGCCACTTTTGAAGCTCTTCGGGAGCGTTTTGGCAAAAAAATTGCGCCTGTAGTAGTACCCATCTGGGACAGTGATAAACGTGTCACTGGTATTATCGACGTTTTGAATAAACGTGCTTATGAAATGCAGAAGCTTAAGCGGGTAGAGATCGAGCTTCCCTCCGATAAGGCCGATGTTGTTGCCGAATTCCATGATGCACTGAAGGAATCTGTGGCGGAGACCAGTGAAGAACTGATGAACAAATTCTTTGAAGGCGAAGATTTCACTTATGCCGAGATGATTCAGGGTCTTCGTCAGGGCGTACGGGAATTGAGCCTGTTCCCTGTCCTCTGCGGTTCCGCTGTGGGCTGCCTGGGTTCTCTGATGCTGATGGATAACATTGTGGATCTGCTGCCTAACCCTGTGGAAGGCAATTATCATAAGGCTACCAAAGCAGACGGCGAAACGGAAGAATTTGTAGTTTCTCCCGGTGGTGTCCCTACAGCTTTCGTATTCAAGACCATTTCTGACCAGTACGGTAAATATTCCTTTGTCAAGGTGCTCTCCGGAAGCATTACGCCGGATATGCCAATGGTCAATGCCCGTACCGGTGAAAAGGTAAAACTGGGACGCTTGTACAGCATCCGGGGCAAGAAAAATACCGAAGTCAAGGAACTGGTCTGCGGTGATATCGGAGCCATTGCAAAAATGGACATTAAGACCGGCGATACCCTTTGCGATGAGCGGAAAGTAGTCAGTCTGAAGAATATTCCCTTTGCCGAGCCCTGCTATTCCGTGGCCATTCTGCCTAAGACGCGGGGGCAGGAGGACAAGATCGCTCAGGGACTCAGCCGCCTCAATGAAGAAGACCCCACATTCTCGGTCAACAACAACGCTGAGACGCATCAAATGGTGGTTTCCGGCGCTGGAGATATGCAGATTGACGTGTTGGTCAGCAAGCTGAAGAGCCGCTTCAATGTAGAGGCGGAGCTGAAACCCACCCGGGTGCCCTATCGTGAGAAAATTCGGAAGACTGTTCAAAAACAGGGCCGCCACAAGAAGCAGACCGGCGGCAGCGGCCAGTTCGGCGATGTGTGGATTCGTTTTGAGTACAACCCCGATGAGGAAGATATGATTTTTGCGGAGGAGGTCTTCGGCGGTTCTGTGCCGCGGAATTTCTTCCCGGCTGTCGAGAAGGGACTTCGGGAGGCCTGTGTTCATGGTCCCTTAGCGGGATATCCCGTAGTAAATTTGAAAGCCGTTCTCTATGATGGCTCTTATCACCCGGTAGATTCCTCCGAAATTGCTTTTAAAACTGCTGCCCAGCTGGCTTATAAGGCTGCCCTCCCTGAGGCCAATCCCGTGCTGCTGGAGCCTGTTGGAGAATTGAAGGTTACGGTGCCCGACAGCTATATGGGCGATGTGATTGGTGATTTGAACAAGCGGCGGGGCCGTGTTATGGGTATGGACCCCACCGGTGATGGAAATCAGGTAATTTCCGCTGAAGTGCCGATGGCTGAAATGGGAACATATGCTATTGATCTCAGGTCTATGACGCAGAGCCGCGGCAGTTTTACCTTCCATTTCGTGCGCTATGAAGATTGTCCTCCTGCCGCTCAGGAGAAAGCCATTGCTGAGGCAAAGGCTATGGCGGAGCAATAAAGCCTGAGAAAGCGAAATCTGTTTTTCTGGGGAGCAGTTTAAAGAACCGGTAAATGAAAGGCCTCCTATGAAGGATATCATCACTTCATAGGAGGCCTTGTGCTGTAAAGAACGAGAAATGGAAAAATATCATTTCATGTTGTATTTCTTTTCGATTTTCTTGCCGGCGGCTTTACCATGCCAATTTCATTGTACAGACAGCCGCTCTATTTAGGGTTAACCAATGCTGATGGCGCTGACAGGGCACTCATCCCGGGCCGCCTGAGCCGCGTCCAGCATTCCATCAGGGATATTTCCGCCGTGGGCGAATCCGTCGTCTCCCATGGAAAACACCTCTGGACAGTTTCCGGCGCAGAGGCCACAGCCGATGCAGTTTTCATTTACGCTTGCGTCCATATGCTTCTCCAATCAAATGAAAAATTTGTCCCGCTCCAGAGGAACGGGGCGTCGGTATATAGTGTGTCTCAATTTCTGATTTTCAACCGTATCCGCTTTGCTAGTCTTTTAAAATATCCACTGTTTTAATGCCGTAATATTGAAACAACTCCACTGCTTCCTGCTCAATTCTCTCTCCGGGAACTACTATGGGAATGGCTGGAGGACAGCTCACAGTGGGTGTTCCACAGATTTTGCCAAGGCTCTTTTCCGTGGGAACGGACTGGCAGGGAGAAAACAGCGCCTGCCGAACAGATAATACCTGGGTTCCTCTTGCCTGAGGCAAAATAATATCTGGGGCGGCAGGAACACAATTTTTATCAAGAATTTTTGCTGTTTTAAAAAAATCCTCTTCTCGGTTTTCCGGTGCAGCCATCAGAACCAAATAGTCTCTGTCTGCATATTCGCATTCGATGCCGTTCCGCCGCAGACGCTCTGCAAGGTGTTGTCCGGTCAGTCCTGCCGGAGTGCGAAGCGTCAGACGAAGAGGATCGGAAGCTTCCGTTTTCCATCCCCCGGCAGACAGAGTTTCACGCAGACGGTTCAGTTTTTTTACTGTTTCCGACAAGCGGAAAGAGTAATCCTGACTGAGATAGGCATTACATATATCCAGAGAGGCCAGCGTCAAATAAGAGGGGCTGGTGGAACCGAACAAGGCCAATGCTGCTTTAGCCCGGCGTTGAAAGGACTCCGGAAGAGTTTTTGCAAGATGCAGATAAGCTCCGCCGGTAAGAACAGGGAGAGTTTTGTGAGCGGAATCACAGCAGATATCTGCTCCGCAGTCCAGCGGGTGCCGGGAAGGGGTCAGGAAACGAAGATATGCTCCATGGGCATTATCCACCAGCAGCAAGGTTCCATAGCGGCGGCAGACCTGCGCAAGAGAAGATATATCCGCCATACCGCCCAAATAATCCGGGCTGGTAAGATAGACGGCGGCAGGCGGAACATCCAGAGAGGATAAGCAGTGGTCCAGTTTTTCCGCTGTAATAGGACAGGCGCATAGGGAGTGATGTTCCTCCGGCCATATCCAGACAATTTTAAAATCCAACAGAGCGGCGGCATAGATGAAAGCCTTATGGACGTTCCGGGCAGCCAGGATGACTGGCGGTACACTCTGCGGCCGGTTTGTCAGCGCTAGATAGAGCATGGCCCGAATACACTGACTGGAACCCTCCGTAGAGTAAAATGTTCCTCCGGAACCGAACAGGGCAGAGGCGTTTTTTTCACTCAGGGAAATGATTCCTTCCGCCTCATAGAGAGCATCTGCCCCAAAAATTTCTGTAATATCGAAAGACTCACAGCCTAAAAATTCCCGGCCTTTGTGTCCCGGCATGTGAAACCGTGCCGTTTTTAAGCTAGCATAGGAGCGGATAAAATCCGCCACAGGCGTGGTCATGTAGATTCCTCTTCCTCTGCCAGGGCGGCTTGGAGCATAATCGCACATTCCATGCGTTTACGGAACAGTTCACAGCCGGGCTCATAGATACCCCGGATGGAGCCGGAGGCGTGGTAGGCATTGGCGGCACAGCCGCCGGAGCAGTAGAGCTTGGCCCAGCAGTCCGCGCACTCAGGCCGGGCATAGGCGTTGCAGGAACGGAAATCATCCCGCAGAGCCGGGTTGGTAACGCCGTTCCAGACATCCCCCATTTTATAAGCTTCCTCCCCCACAAATTGATGGCAGGGATACAGGTCTCCCCATGGGGTGACGGCCATATATTCCGTTCCGGAGCCGCAGCCGGAAATGCGCTTGTAGACGCAGGGACCGCCGGTAAGGTCCAACATATAATGATAGAAGGTAATAGGACGGCCTTCTTTGTTCCTTTTCAGCATTTCCGCCGCCAGCAGTTCATATTCCCGCTTGACAATTTCCAGATCCTCCGGCGTCAGGGCCGCAGGGTCGCCAGGTGCACAGACCACCGGCTCCATGCTCAGCTCCGTAAAGCCTAAATCCGCCATATGGAAAAGGTCTTTTGTAAAATCGGGGTTGGCGTGAGTGAAGGTACCCCGCATATAGTAGCGGGTTCCTCCCCGGGCCTTCACCAGCTCCTGAAATTTGGGAACAATGCGGTCATAACTGCCGTTGCCCGCATAGTCCACCCGAAGGCGGTCGTGAATTTCCTTCCGGCCGTCCAAGGAAAGGACTACATTGTCCATCTCCCGATTGGCGAAATCAATGACATCCTTGTCGATAAGCATTCCGTTGGTAGTAAGCGTAAACCGAAACTTTTTGTGATGAGGGGCCTCCTGCGTCCGGGCATAGGCTACCAGGTCTTTGACTACCTGCCAGTTCATCAACGGTTCACCGCCGAAGAAGTCTACCTCCAGGTTTGTCCGGGTCCCCGAATGAGCGATAAGAAAGTCCAGGGCCTGCTTGCCCACTTCAAAAGACATCAGGGCCCGGCCGCTGCCGTCATCCGGCCCATGGTATTTTCCCTGGCTGGCAAAACAGTAGGCACAGTTCAGATTGCAGGTGTGAGCTACATGAAGGCAGAGGGCCTTTACGACGTCGCCGGAGCGTTCTTTAAATGTCCCGGCAATACCGGCAAAGGTGTCGGGTGTATAAAGCTGTCCGGATGCTCTCAGAGCCTCCACATCGGCAATGCATTCCCGGAGTTCATCCTCTGTGACATCAGGACGGTCTGAATATTTATTCAGCAGAATGGCGGTAATTTCTCCTGCCGGATGGCTGGGAAGGAGGGAAATCACATCATAGGCTACTTCATCCACCACGTGGATGCTGCCGGAACAGGTATCTAAAACAATATTATAGTCATTTAATTTATACTGATGTACCATAGGGGCCTCCTGTCTGAGAAGATTCAAAACAAAATCATACTGCTGCAAAAGAAAAGCGCCGCCAAAGGCGGCGCTTTTTGCTTTACTTCTTTTCGCACTTCTGATTAGCGACGCCGCAGGAGGTCTTGCAGGCGGACTGACAGGAAGTCTGGCACTCGCCGCAACCGCCTTTCTTGGCGCTCTCGCACAAGCTGCGGGTTTCCAGAGTCTTGATTCTCTTCATGTTTATCTTCTCCGATCTGATTGAATTTGAAAATGTTCCGCCTTTTCAGCGGGAAAAGGGCCGATTACCTATTATTTTTGAAATTCTAACACAGAACTGCCTGAAAGTCAATATGATTTACCGATGGAGTGCGCAGACAGATTTTGCGGAGTGAATCGCAGCGCGGCAAAATCCGGCATGGAAACAAAGAGAACAGCTTTGCGTTATTCAAAATCTTTTACATGAAACATTTCCTCATAGGACCGGATATAATAGTCGGATAAACGGCGCATTTCCTCCTGATCCGGCTCCGAAGCATCATAAACTGCTGCCGTGCGGAAACCTGCCGCTTTAGCGGTCCGAAGGGCGTGGAGAGCATCCTCAAAGACCACGGTGTCTTTTTTATTGGAACGGAGACGGCGGAGAGCCCTTTCATAAATTTCCGGTCCCTCCCGTTTGCTCTGACCGGCTTCCTGACTGGTAATCATTCCCCGAAAAAAACCGTCAATTCCGGCAGTTTTCAATGCCGTTTCAGCGAGCGGCCGGTCTGTGGCGGTGGCAACGTACATCCAGACGCCCTCCATTTTCAAAAGGGAGAGGAATTTTATCAGGCCGGGTTTTGGCCGCACCTGGTGTTGGTAGAACTCTTCAATCTGCCCCCAGATTTCGGAGACAAGTTCCTCAACGGTACCGGGAAGGCCACAGATATTCTTGCAATAGGCAGTGCCCTCCCACAGGCCCAGGGAAGCCACCCGGCGATCCAGGTCCGGGGGCGGAACAGCTCCGTGATTTTGGGCCAGAACGCTGCCCAATGTCCGCCACATCCCCATGGAATCCAGCAGGGTGCCGTCCATATCAAAAATTGCGCTTTGCAGTCTCATAAGAAAATCCCTTTTCACTTAATTTGAGTAAAAGCAGACCTGACAACGGGGAAAGAAGCTTAAAGTCTTATCAGCCCCGCTTCTGTCAGCTTTTGCAGGCTCATCAATATACCCAGCTTAGCATGATACCAAGTCAATCCGCCCTGAAAGTACACCGCGTAAGGCGGACGGATTGGACCGTCGGCGGAGAGTTCAATACTGCTTCCCTGGACAAATGCCCCGGCCGCCATAATAATGTCGCTGTCATATCCTGGCATTGCCCAAGGTTCCGGCGTTACATAGCTGTCTACAGGAGCCGCTGCCTGAATGCCCTTGCAGAAGGCTATCATCGCTTCCCGGCTGCCAAGAGTCACCGCCTGAATAATGTCATGCCGGGTTTCTGTGGCGTTGGGGATGCAGGCAAAGCCCAGCTTTTCATAAATATTTGCCGCAAAAATTGCGCCCTTCAAGGCTCCCGCCACGACGGTAGGGGCGAGAAACAAGCCTTGATAAAAGGCTGGCATCAATCCCAGGTTGGCTCCAACCTCCTGCCCCAAGCCAGGGGCGGAAAGGCGGAAAGCACAGCGTTCCACACATTCCCTTGTTCCGCAGATATAGCCGCCTATGGGCGCCAGTCCCCCGCCGGGATTTTTGATGAGGCTTCCCACAACCATATCCGCCCCCAGGTCGGAGGGTTCCAAGGTTTCCACAAATTCACCATAGCAGTTGTCTACCATAACCTTTACATCCGGTTTTACGGATTTGCAAAAAGAGATCAGTTCTCCGATTTGGGCGACGGAAAAAGAGGGGCGGGAAGAGTAGCCTTTGGAGCGCTGAATGGTGATAAGCTTGGTCCGTTTATTGATTTTTCCGCGGATGGCATTATAGTCAAAACCTCCGTCGGACAGCAGGTCCGCCTGCGCATAGGAAACGCCGTATTCTTTCAAAGAGCATTTGCTCTCCCGGATACCGATAACCTCCTCCAGCGTATCATACGGGGCTCCTACAGGGGAAAGAAGCTCGTCCCCAGGCAGTAAGTTAGCGGAGAGGGCTACCGTCAGCGCATGGGTGCCGCAGGTAATTTGAGGCCGGACTAAAGCGGCTTCCGTATGAAAGACACTGGCGTAAACCCGCTCCAGGTTGTCCCGTCCCTCGTCATCATAGCCATAGCCGGTGGTGGCGGAAAAATGCGTGGCGTTGACCCTGTTTTTCTGCATTGCGGCCAAGACCTTACCCTGGTTGTATTCTGCGGTCCGGTCCACTTCCTCAAAGCGCCGGCGGAGAGAAGCCAAGACCTCCTCGCCAAACTTATACACCGGAAGACTGACGCCCAGAGTCCGGTAAATGCTGTCCAATTCCATTCGGGATACTCCTTTTTGACGTTTTCAACGGCTTTATCATATCTGCCGGGACTTCTGCTGTCAAGAGGGGAAAGTGCCTGCCTCTTTGTAAAGAAACTGGGGCTGGGCTGTTACTTCATCGGTTTTCATAAAAGCAGATTGATGTGGAGGCAACTTTTTGCTATAATTCAAGCTGAAAAATTCTCGTTTGAAGATGGTGAGCGAATATGAAAAGTCAAAGGAGTACATTGAATGAGAACAGCGTCAGGGTTATCAAAATAAGCAAAAGGGCACTCTTTGAATTTATATATGAAAAATTTATTGAGGATCAGGATGTATTTCTTGATGTTGACCCATTGGACGTTACAAATACATTTGACATCAATTTTAAGCGAGGCGAGTTTATTTTTTGTGCCTATAAATCAGAAGATGCCAAAGGAAAGATCGTTGAGTTTCCCCATGAAATTGATTTGCAGCGGCTTATGGAAGTTCTTCCTGATACCACATCATCAATGTACATGGATAGCAGGTATAGGGAATATACCAAAGAAGAACTGACGGTGCTGTCAAAAAAGCAGTGACATCCGCACAAATGATTTCCAGCTTATAGTGCAGTCATCTATCTAGGCGGATTGCTCGCTTCAGGTATGTTGACGAACAATTATATGTGCATAAAGCCGCATTTGGACGCACCAGTTTGTAAGGCAAGAGACGCTTTGGGCGGGTTGTGGAAGAGGCAGCAGCGGCAATTTTAAATGCAATCACACTTTTTGCAATATTTTGAGCATTATATCCGGTGTTCAAAGGCGTGGAGTGCGTTTATAATAAAAACGAACAAGGAGGCGCATCATGAAATTCTGGAAGATGAATGGGGCGGGAAATGACTTCATTATTTTGAACAATTTTGAAGAACGGCTGCCCCGTGAGAGTTTTCCCCAAATTGCCCGGATGCTTTGTGAGCGGCGGCTCTCCATTGGCGCTGACGGGCTGATGGTGGTGGAGGCGGCGGACCAGGGCGGCGACTTCAAAATGCTGTTTTTCAATTCCGATGGCAGTACGGGGGAAATGTGTGGCAACGGAGCCCGATGCATCTGCCGGTATGGCTTTGAAAACGGCCTTGCCAGAGAAGTCCAAGCCGTGGAGACAACCGCTGGCATGGTGTTTGGGCGGCGGATTGATAAGCGGCTTTATCGCATACAGCTCAATGATCCCACCACAATCCGGCTGGATTGCCTGCTGGAAGTGGACGGCGTGCGGTACGCCTGTTCTTATGTGGAGCTGGGGAATCCTGGCCTGCCGCATGCAGTGATTCCCTATCACAATCTGCGAAATGCGGACGAACAGGAGCTGCGGGAGCTGGGACGGAAAATCCGCTGGAACCCTGCCTTCCCAAAGGGAGCGAATGTAAATTTTTATGAGCTTATTGAGGAGGACCATTTCTTCGAGCGGACCTTTGAGCGGGGAGTGGAGGACTTCACCTACGCCTGCGGCACAGGCACAGGGTCTGTGGCGGCGGTGCTGACCCTGCAGGGGAAGGTCAGCGGACACCAGGTTCGAGCGGATATGACCGGCGGAACATTGGTCGTAGACGCAGAGCGGATTCACAGCCATATTACGGAACTGCACCTTACCGGACTCACCAATATCGTTTGTAAGGGCGAAGTAACAGACGAAGAGCTTCATTTTTGATAATCGTGTATTTGAAAACAGGAGGATGATTTTATGGAGAAGAAATCAATTGCTAGAAATTACGCGTTCCTTGCCATCATGCTGGGGGCTATGATTCTGGGAGCGATCCTGGGATGGGTCTGGCCCGCCGAAGTGGACGCCGGCGGAAATATTATTTCCGGCACCGGAGCCACGGTCCTCAAGCCTTTGGGCACGGTGTTTATCAACATGATGTTCTGCGTGGTAGTGCCTATGGTGTTTGCGTCCATTTCCAGTGCCGTGGCGAACATGGAGAGCCGGAAACGGGCGGGAAAAATCATGGGCGTAACGGTAGGGACCTTCGTGGTTACGGGAGCCATTGCCGCCGTTATTATGTATGTGCTGATGGTTGTTTTTCCGCCGGTGCCCACCGCCTGGACAAATCTGGCTGCTGAGGAGATAGGGGAGTACGCCACTCTTCCGGATATGATTGTCAATTTCTTCACCGCCAGTGACTTCAGCGGCTTGCTGACCCGCCGGGCCATGCTGCCCCTGATCGTGTTTTCCCTTTTGTTTGGGTTTGCTGTGAATCTCAATGGCGGCAAGGAAACCCCGGTAGGCAGATTTTTGGATGATTTGGCAAATGTAATGCTGAAGTTTGTGAAAATTATTACTTATTACGCGCCAATTGCCTTTTTCGGCTTCTTTGCCGATCTCGTCGCCACCTACGGTCCCCAGATTACAGAAAATTACGCCCGTGCGCTGGCGGTGTATTACCCCCTGTGCTTTGTCTACATCTTTACAGCTTGGCCGCTCTTTGCCTGGTTCGGCGGAGGAAAAGGGGCTGTTGGAGTGATGTTCCGCCACATTACCAAGCCCGCTGTGGTGTCTCTTGGAACCTGCTCCTCCGTGGCGACGATTCCGACAAATATGGAGGAGGCCGCGGACACCGGTATCCGCAAGGACGTAGCCGACATGGTGCTGCCTTTGGGAGCCACTATGCATATGGATGGGTCCTGCTTCTCCTGTGTGCTGAAGATTGCCTTCGTGCTGGGGGTCTTTGGACAGCGGCTGGATTTCGGGATGCTGGTTCCGGTGGTGCTGGTGGCGGTCCTCAGCTCGGTAGGAATGAGCGGTGTCCCCGGCGGAGGGTACATCGGTGAATATATCATCTGTTCCATCTTCTTCCCCGCCCAGATGGAGATCGCCTTCCCTATCTTGGTGGTCATTGGCAACTTGGTGGACCCTCCCGCCACTATGATCAACGCGGCCGGAGACTATGTGACTTGCTTTATCGTCTCCCGCTTTGTGGACGGGAAGGATTGGCTCCAGAAGCGGCTGAAAAAGTGAGCGGATTCCGGCCCTGGTATGGATATCAGGGCCGGGTCTTATTCCCGGTCCTTCTTCCAAGGAGTTCGCTCCTCAGTAAGCGGCGCCCCCGCCGGAATCCCGGTGGGAGCGCTGCTGTTTTTCCTTTATGAAGCGGGAACGGCGGCCTTTTTCCGTAAAAAAGAGGACCTTCCGGAACAATGCTGGAAGGCCCTCTGGAAGCTCAGGCTTCATGGTGGTGTTTTTCGTAAAAGGAGTCGTAGTCCCGCAGCATCTCCACCAGGAGATTCGGGGTGTCCAGCCCGTAGGGGCAGCGGCTTTTGCAGGCACCGCAGTGGACACAGTTTTCAATCTGGTGCATTTTTTCGTGCCAGGTGTCCGTCATGTACTGTTGATAGGGAGAGCGCCTCAGCAGAGCGGACATCCGGGCAGCCTGAGGAATGTCAATACCGGCGGCGCAGGGAAGGCAGTAGCCGCAGGAACGGCAGAAGCTTCCTGCCAGGTCCTTCCGATCCGCCTCAATGACAGCTCGAAGCTCCGGGGTAAGGTGGGGGTTTCGCTCCGCCAGGTCCAGCCACTGGTCCAGCTCCCACTCGTGCTGAATGCCCCAGATGGGCACCACGCTGGAATATTCCTGCATGAAGGCGTAGCATGCCTCGGCGTTATTCAAAAGCCCGCCAGAGAGACCCTTCATGGCGATATAACCCATATCGGCCTTGGCGCATGCGTCCACCAGGCCCAGCTCTTTCTCCGTAGTGAGGTAGCAGAAGGGGAATTGCAGTGTCTCGAAGTTTCCGGAAGCAATGGCTTGTTGAGCGATGTGGAGGCGGTGGTTTGTGATGCCGATGTGGCGGATATATCCCCTTTTCTTCATCTCCAGGGCGGCGGCAAAGGGACCCTCCGGGTCGTGAATATCCGGCAGCTTGGCGGGGTTGTGAAACTGGAAAAGGTCGATATAATCCGTCTTCAGGGAGCGAAGGCTCTGCTCAATGTGTCTGAGAACAGTTTTTTTGTCTTCACCGCCGCTTTTTGTGGAAATTACCACATTCTGGCGGGGGATTCCTTCCAGCGCCGCACCCAGCTTCTCTTCACTGTCGGTGTACATATTTGCGGTATCGAAATAGTTAATTCCGGCATCTGCGGCCCGGCGGACCAGCTTCACCGCGTCGGCCTTGGAAATCCGTTGAATAGGCAGGGCTCCAAAGGCCGTTTTTGTCACCATCAGTTCTGTGCGGCCCAATCTGACTTTTTCCATATGTTCCTCCTGCTGCAGGACCAGGGCTATAGCGGCCCTGGTCCTTGGTGTGATGTATCTGAATTGTTTTCGCTTCAGGATTGGTTTTATGCCGGGTCTGGCAGTGTGCGAAATCTCCTTTCCTTACTTCCGCCCATGCAAAGCAAATCAGAAATCTGGACCGCAGCTGTTGGTCAATGCCTCCAATATTTGATAACGGTCCATTTGGAAGGTTTTGGTCATAGTCAGGGCCTCTTCCATCTCAATATCCGTCAGCCGGCCGTTTTGAATGCCGATGATCCGGTTTCCTGTGCCCTCGGCCAGAGCACGAACCGCCTCATAGCCCATGCGGCTGGCAGTTTCCCGGTCCCGGGCGGTGGGAGAGCCGCCGCGCTGGATATGACCTAGGACTGTGACACGGGGATCAACGCCCAGTTCATCGTGGATGCGCTGGCTGATTTCAATGGCGCTGCCCGCCCCCTCGGCCACGACGACCATGTAGTGGGTGGTTCCCGCCAGACGGGCCCGGCGGATTTTATCCACAATATCCCGCTCAAAGTCCGGTTCCCGCTCAGGAATCAGCACGGCTGTGGCGCCCACGGAGATGCCGACGTACAAGGCAAGGTATCCCGCATGACGGCCCATAACCTCTACTACAGAGCAGCGCTCATGGGACTGCATCGTATCCCGAAGCTTATCGATGCACTCAATAGCTGTGTTGCAGGCGGTGTCAAAGCCAATAGTATAATGGGAACAGCCAATGTCGTTGTCAATTGTGGCGGGAATGCCAACTACACGGAGATTCATGCCGTCCTTAGCCGCCTGGCGGGAGATGGCCAGAGCCCCCCGGAAGGTACCGTCGCCGCCAATGGCTACAATGCCGTCCAAACCAAGGAGACGGCAGGTCCCAAGAGCCTTGGCCCGTCCGGCCTCTTCCATAAACTCCAGGCTTCGGGCGGTGTAGAGCATAGTGCCGCCTTTGTTAATAATGTGACTGACACTGGAGGAATTCATCGGGACAAAATCGCTGTTGATCAGGCCATTCCAGCCCCGACGGATGCCCACGCAGCTGATACCTCTGGTGGAAGAGGCCCGTACTACAGCCCGGACGGCTGCGTTCATGCCGGGAGCGTCGCCGCCGCTGGTGAGAACGCCGATTCTTTTAACATGCTTTTCCATGAAAAACCCTCCTGATTACTGCCTTTCTCAAAGGCATATTTCACCGGCCAGGCCGATTTTTTCCTATTATCATGATACCGCCATGGGGGCAGGTTGTCAAGCTGGGTTTGATTTCCAGCGAGGGCTTCCGGCGGAGCCGGGGGCGCTCCAAAATCCTCTTGAACAGTGACTTCCATGCGCCGTCATTTTCCCCGGCAAAGGGATATGGATGCGTAAGCGAAAAAACCGCTGGTGTTCGTTTGGTCAACAAAAGGATTTTCAGCCGACATGGAAAATTGTCACCTATTTGTTACCACTTTCTGCCCGAAAAGCTGGTATACTGATCCCCATAGAGCCTCATAAAGAAGGGATGACAAAAATATGCGCCGTTTTCTGCTTCTGACGCTGACACTGCTGCTTTTCTCTGCCTGCGCCGCCCCGGAAAAAACTTCCTCTCCGCCCCTTCAGGAGACTCCTGCGGAGGAGTTTCCGAAGGAAGCCGGCGCAGCTTCCGAAGAAAAGGCCCCGGCAGAGGAACTGGAGGACCACGTTATCCTAACCCTGGACGCGCCCCTGGCGGACGGGAGGACACTGACGCTGGAGGCGGTGGGCAAGCAGGTAGACGAGTACAGCATCGGCGTGCGGGAGGTTCGGGTCTACGATGGGGAGGAACTATTGCAAACCGTCCTTGCCCGGGAGGCCAACGGAGCCTTCTGGGGGGACAGCGACCTGCTTCCCGGCGAGAGCGTCAACGAGTATACCCAGTGCTGGAGTGCGGAGGATTCCATGGCGGCGGCGGATATGAACTTCGACGGGAACACGGACCTTGGCCTCTTCGCTTTCACTCCCAACAATACAATCCCCTTCTACTTCTGGATATGGGACGCGGAGACAGAACAGTACCGCTACGCCTTCACCCTACAAGGCGCGACGGCCCACCCGGATGCGCGGGAGGTCACTGCCGAGTATAAATCCGGCTCCGCTGGGTCCCAGTGGATCACAGAGGTCTATAAGCCCGATGAGAACGGGGACTTATACTTGGACCGGGTAGAGCGAGACACCTGCGACTTTGCGCCCGAGCCCCCTGGCTATCTGGACTTTGACCGGGGCTGGGCGAAGGAGACCTGGACCCCGGCGCAGGAAGCGGAGCCCATCCGCCCCGATGAAGGCCACGGAATTTTGGAGCAGGATTTTATCCTCATTTATCGATATGTCCCCGTCTATGAGGACAACGGCGACGGCACTGTCTCCCACTTCACGGAAATCTGGGAGCTGAGGGACGGCAAATTTCAAATGACCAGCCGGGAGGAGTATTTCTATGAACAGTGACCGTTCCCTCCGTCTCGCCGTCACGCTGCGCCTTTTGGACGGGGAGGGGCGGCGGCGCTTCGGCCCTGGTGTTGCGGCGCTGTTGTCCGAGGTTCGGGAAAAGCGGTCCCTCCGGGCGGCGGCGGCGTCTATGGGCATGGCTTATTCCAAGGCATGGCGCATCGTCCGCTCCGCCGAGGAGGCCCTGGGCTATAAGCTGCTGGCCTCTACGATTGGGGGCCGTCACGGCGGCGGCGCGGCCCTGACCGCGGAGGCGGAGACCCTGTTGGCGGCTTACCAGGCTCTTCGGGAAGAGGTGGCCGCTTACGCCCAAGAGCGTTTTGAGGAGCACTTCCGGGACATTTGATCTTCTTCCCGCATAGGATGGAATACATCCGAATGTGATAGGAGGTCCTTTTATGGAACCTGTTTGTAATGAGTGCGCCGAGTGTATGGAGCGTCGGGAACCTGTTACCATGAAGGCCCGCATTCTGCGGGTTTGTCCCTGTGAGCTGCTGGTCTGCGACCTGTGCAATGCGCAGGAGGTCCTGGTCCATACCGATAACGCCTGTTGCTTCCGGGTGGGGCAGTGTGTCTGCATCACCTACAGCGGAGCGATGACCATGAGCATTCCGCCCCAGATCAGCGCCGAGTGCGTGAAGTTGATTCCCTGCTGTTGCTGCTGATACGTTTTTGAAAAAAGATGCAAGGCGCTTGACAAGGGTGAAGCGGGAGCTTTGGAGCTATCGAGCCGCCTGCGGCAAGCAGCCAAAGAATGTATACCCAACGCGGCTGTAACGCTCTCTGCCGGCCGGCTAACAGGCCGGGACGGAGCAGCAAGAATAGAGCGTTCCATTTATGAAAAGGCGCCGGAGGGTCCTCCCCCCGGCGCTTTCTTATTCTTGAACCTTTTTCAGATGCTTCGCAGCTGCCTTCAGCATCAGCTTTTTCGGTCCCGAGCGGTCAAAATTCACTTGAATCAGTGCGTCACCGCCCATGGGCTGAACAGACAGCACCGTTCCCCTGCCAAAGGCCCCATGCTCCACGGAGTCTCCTGCGGTCAGGGAAAGGGAGGGAGCTGCCGTCTGGTTCACCGCGGCTCGCCGGGTTTCCTGATAGGCGGGTCGGGCTGTACGGGCGGGCCCGCCGGAGGGCCGCAGTCCTCCGCTGGCATAGGGCGCGTTGAAAGATCCCCCGCCGCACCTGTTGAAGCTGCCGCCTGGCTGGATATCTCTTCCCTCCCAGTGAAGGTTTTCTTCAGGAATTTCCTCCAGGAAGCGGGAGAGGCGATTGCTTGACGTATGGCCGTAGAGCATCCGCTGGCGGGCATTGGTCAGGGTGAGCTTTTCTTTGGCGCGGGTCATCGCCACATAACACAGCCGCCGCTCTTCCTCCAGCTCCTCTTCTTCAAACTGGGCGGAGCTGCCAGGGAAAATTCCCTCCTCCATACCGACAACATAGACCAGCGGAAATTCGAGACCTTTGGCGGCATGAATGGTCATCATGGTTACGCAGTCATCGCTGCCCTCCAGAGAATCCAAATCTGTATACAGGGCAATTTCATTGAGAAAACCGGACAGCGTTGCATCTTCCGGCTGGCGGTCCAGAAAACCGAGAATGTTGGACTTCAATTCCTGAACGTTTTCCAGGCGGCCCCGGCTCTCCATGTCGTCCTTGTCCCGCAGGGCCTGAACATAGCCGGTCTGTTCGCACACCGCATCGTAAAACTCGGGCAAGGCCAGGCTCCCTCCGGCCCTGCGGAGGCTGTCGATCAGATCGGCAAACTTCAGCAGCTTGGCAGAGGCATTTTTTAAATCCGGAAACAGATCCGCGTTCCGGGTGATTTCGTAAAGAGAGGCTCCCTGCTCCGCCGCTAATGCCGCCACCTTGTCCATGGTTGCGGCGCCGATGCCTCTGGCGGGGGTGTTGACAATCCGGCGAAGCCGCAGGTCGTCCAGAGGGTTGTTCAGCACACAGAGATAAGCCAGCATATCCTTAACCTCCGCCCGGTCAAAGAACTTCATGCCGCCTACCACTTTATATGGCACGCCGCTGCGCTTCATAGCATATTCCAAAGCGTTGGACTGAGCATTCATCCTATAGAGCACGGCAGCATCCCGGAAGTGACGGCCCCCGCCCACGGCAGCAAGAATATCTCCCACCACAAAGGCGGCTTCGTCGCTCTCATTCAGAGTGGTGCGGACCATTACCGCCTCGCCGCCGCCGTTATCGGTCCAAAGAGTCTTGCCCTTCCGGCCTGTGTTGTTGCGAATGACAGCGTTGGCGGCATCCAGAATATTTTGGGTGGAGCGGTAATTCTGCTCCAGCCGGATGACCCTGGCATTGGGATACTGCTGCTCAAAATTCAGGATATTTTCAATGTTGGCTCCCCGGAAGCGGTAGATGGACTGATCGTCGTCGCCTACTACACAGAGATTTTTACGCCCCCCGGCCAGGAGGCTGGTTAAAAGATACTGCAGGTGGTTGGTGTCCTGATATTCGTCCACCAGAACATAACGGAACTTCTCCTGGTAATAAGCCAGCACTTCCGGTTCCTGCCGGAGAAGGGTGACGGTATGATAAATAATATCGTCAAAATCCAGTGCGTTGGCGGAGGACAGCTTTTCCTGATATCTCCGATAGACCTTGGCAATCCTGGCAAGCCTCCAATCTTTCTCGGTGTCGTGTTTTTTTGAAAAATCCTCCGGGCTCTGATATTTGTCCTTTGCGGCGCTGATGACGGAAAGGACGTTTTTGGGCGGGAAGGCCTTTTCATCCAGATTCAGTTCCTTTAAGACATCCCGAATCACCCGCCGGGAATCGTCGGTGTCGTAAATCGTAAAGTCTCTTCCGAAGCCCAAACGGTCAATATCCCGCCGGAGGATGCGGACGCAGGCGGAGTGAAACGTAGAGGCCCAAACGTCGTTTGCCTTTGCTCCCAGGCGGGCGGCCAGGCGGTCTTTCAGCTCTCCGGCCGCTTTATTGGTAAAGGTGATAGCAATAATTTCCCAGGGTTTCGGAGGGTCTACGGCACAGAGCCGCCGGGCACGGGCGGCCTCCGGGGCATCAGGCTGGTCCGGAAAATGCTCTAAAAAGCGCAGGTCTTCTTCGGATGCGTTTTCGGGAATAAAATTGGAATCGCTGCCCCGGCCATAGGTCAACAGATTGTATATTCGCTGAATTAAGACGGTGGTCTTTCCGCTGCCGGCTCCGGCCAGGAGGAGGAGGGGACCCTCGGTAGTCATGGCAGCCTCACGCTGCATGGAATTCAGCCGGCGGAGGTCTCCGGCGATGACGGCCCTGCGGGCGGCGATGTAGCGCTGATTAAAATCATTCATAAATTCACCAGTTTTCTTATGTTTATCGTGACGCTACTTATTTTAGGGCAAAATTTCCCCGGGGTCAATACCGGCCTTCTGCGCAGCCTGTTTAAAAAGGTTCAGATCTGCCGGGATTATTCCAAGTTTTTATTGACACTCCTTGCAGAATTATGATATACTGTCCCATGCGTCAAATGACGCTTGGATTATGTCTGCCACTCCGCCTGAAAAGGCGGTGTTGGGAAAGATCCGCTCTGCGGGGCGGACGGAATACGGACAGGAGGTGTCTCAATATGGCGACTAAACGTACCTATCAGCCCAAGAAACTGCATGGACAGAAAGTCCACGGCTTCCGCAAGCGCATGGCTACTGCCAATGGCCGCAAGGTCCTGGCTCGCCGCCGCGCCAAAGGCCGCGCGCGCCTCTCCTATTGAGCAGCGGACCGGGAGACACTTGAACACGGGTCGAAGACAGGGGCGGCTGGAATTTTTAGGATTCCTCCGTCCCTTGTACTGGTTCTTTTCACTGGGGGAAGGTCTATGAAAGCGGCGGTGACGCTGAAGCAGAATTATGAATTTCGCCGCCTGTATCAGCGGGGAGCGTCGGCGGTGGGAGGCGGGATGGTACTTTATTGCCGGAAAAACCGGCTGGGCCACAACCGTTTGGGGATTACCGCCTCTGTCAAGCTTGGAAACGCCGTAAAGCGGAACCGGGCCCGCCGCCGCCTGCGGGAGGTTTACCGGCTGAACAGCCCTCAGCTGCGCCAAGGCTGGGATATTATTTTAGTGGCTAGGGGAAGGACGCTGACGGCTCCCTGGAAAGAGCTGAACGGCACATTTCTCCGCCTTAGCCGGAAACTGGACATTCTGGCGGACAAGCCATGAAACGAGTGCTGATTTGGCTGGTGCGTTTTTACCAGCGAAATATTTCCCCCTGCCGGCCCCGGTGCTGCAATTATATTCCAACCTGCTCCCAATATGCGGTGGAGGCCCTGGAGAAGTATGGGGCCGTAAAAGGGAGCTGGCTCGCGTTCAAGAGGATTTTACGCTGCAACCCCTTTCATAAAGGGGGATATGACCCTGTTCCTTAGGTGAAGGGGGCCTGCTCCCCCCTTTAAAACCCTAAACCGCCAGCTTACGGACCGGCGCCGTTCAGAGCCGCTAGGGAACCACTGAATAAATTCCCGCACAGGTCTTGCCGCCAAATTTTCCGGCTGAACCGCGTTAAAAAACCTTGAAATCCGCCAGGATTCCTGCGGTCTTTTGCCTTGTCAGACAAAAAATTTGGCTGGCAATCCCCACACGTTGATTGATTCAGTGGTTCCCTAGGTCTGAGGCGCTTTTGCCGTATGTATGCTGCGGCAAAATAATTTCATGGTTTCTTCACTTTGCGGAGGAACCGGAGGATGTGGGTTCCCCGGATTCTCCGGCGGGAATGCCACTTTTGTTTGAGAGGAACGAACTATGTTTTCAACCATCGGATACTTTATTTGTATCCCCTTTGCCTGGCTGGTGCGGCTGTTCTATAACCTCACCAATTCTTATGCGATGGCCATCATCCTTTTTACGCTGGTGACCAAGCTGATTATGCTGCCTTTCCAGATGAAGTCCAAGAAAAGCATGATGCGCATGAGCCGCATGTCCGGCCGTCTTCAGGAAATTCAAAAGAAATACGCAAACAACCAGGCTAAGCAGGCCGAGGAAATGCAGAAGCTCTATGCGGAAGAGGGCGTCAGCCCTATGTCCGGCTGTCTTTGGAGCTTTCTGCCCTTTCCCATTCTGTTGGCCTTGTACTCCATTATCCGCCAGCCCATCACCCATTTTATGATGCTGAGCCAGGACGTGGTTCAGCAGATGGTGGATGCGGTGACAAACGCGGGCCTGGACATCACTGCCATTGTCCAAATGAAGGACGGCGCGCCCATCATTGAAGACGGCTTTACCAAGCTTCTGCCCTATGGGCAGATTAACCTGGTCAAGACCATTGCCTCCGAAATGCCTGAGCTGGGCAGCAGCGTAGAAGGCTGGATTAACATGAACTACACCTCCTTTGGGCTGGATATGGCGGCAAATCCCTGGAGCATGGTCACAAGTTTTACCTTCACTTGGGCCGCTATTGGGTTAATTTTGATCCCCATTTTGGCGGGCGGCAGCCAGTGGCTTTTTTCCAAGATGATGATGAAGCACCAGCCCCAGACAGATCCTTCCGCTGCCAGTGCCAACCGCATGATGATGTTTATGCCTCTGTTCTCCGTGTATATTGCCTTTACGATGCCTGCGGCTCTGGGCGTTTACTGGATTGCCCAGAGTGCTTTTGGCGGCGTGCAGGAATTTTTCATGGGCAAATTTTTTAACAAAAAGCTGGAAGAAGAGGAAAATGCACGCTATGAGGCCCGCCAGGCGGAGCGAAAGCGCAAAATGGAGGAGGCTAAAATTCTCCAGGAGCAGCAGCGCCAGCAGGGCGTCCAGAAGCAAACCCTGAAGGAAAAGCAGAAGGCTGCCCAGGACGCTAAGGCTGCCAAAGCCGCAAAAGCCGCTTTCAGCACCACGGAGGCCGGCCGGGTAGGGGACAGGCCCTATGCCAGGGGCCGGGCCTATAAGCCGGACCGCTATGATGAAACGTAAAGGTGGACAGCCGCTATGAGAGATTATATTGATGTAACGGGCAAGAATGAGGATGAGGCCATCTCCAAGGCCCTGGCTCAATTGGGTCTGGATCGGGATGATGTTTCCGTAGAGGTTCTGGAACGGGCCAAATCCGGTTTCCTCGGTCTGGGTGCCTGCCCGGCGAAAATCCGCGTATATTACGGTCCGGAGGAAGAGCCTGTTTCCGTAAAGGCGGACCCTGTTCGGGAAGAAGCTCCCAAGCCGTGTCCTGCGGTGCCGGAGAAGCAGGAGCGGCCCGCACGCAGGGAACGCGTTCCTCAGGAGAAAAAGCGGGAGCGCCCCGCACCGGAAAAGAAGGAGCGCCCTGCAGAACTCCGCCGCGAAGAGCCTGCCGCAGTCCAGCCAGGTTCTCTGGGTGAAGAGGTAGATGACGAAAAGGCCCAGGCAATCAAAACCTTCCTCAAAGGCCTTCTGGAGCATATGGACAGTGCCGCCGAAATAAAGGTGTATCTGCCGGAGAAAGGACGGTATAAGGTTGTCCTGGAGGGGCAGGGCTTGGGAGCGCTGATTGGCCGCCGGGGTGAGACATTGGATGCGATTCAGCAGATCACCAGCTACGCTGTCAACCGGGATGGCGGTCCTCGTGTCCGCATCCATCTGGATGCGGAGAACTACCGTGCGAAACGGGAGCAGAGTCTCCAAAATCTGGCCCGCAAGGTAGCGGGAAAAGTAGTCCGCTACCGCCGCAGTGTGACCCTGGAACCCATGAATGCCTACGAACGGCATGTAATCCATACCGCTCTTCAGGATTATGACGGCGTGACAACATATTCCACTGGCACCGACCCGAACCGCCGGGTAGTCGTCGCCTATGATAGAGGAGAGAAATAATAGGAAAAGGCCGTGCCAAGAAGGCACGGCCTTTCTTTTTCATTTTGCCAGAAGGCTCTTTATCACAGCCTCCTCCGGCGTGACGTTCACCGTTCGGTATGTTGTATAAACCACCATGCCCGGCCGGCCGCCGGCGGGCTTTTTCACGTTCCGTACCTCCGTATAGTCCACGGGCACGTTTCCGCTCTCCCGAGCCTGGGAGAACCATGCGGCAAGCATAGCGGCCTGGGCCACGTCCTCCTCTGTGGGGCTCCGGCCTGCGCAGCGGAGAATCACGTGGGACCCGTGAATCTTCTGGGTATGGAGCCAGATGTCCCGGCGGTCCGCGTCCTTTAGGGTCAGCTTGTCGTTCTGGCGGTTGTTCCGGCCTACTTGGACACGGAGGCCGGAGGACGTGCGGAACTCCCAGGGAGCGGCGGGACGGGATTTCTCCTTTTTACCTTTACCCTGTTTTTTCAAAAAGCCCGCCTCCCGGAGCTCCGCGCGGATGTCCAGGAAGTCCTGCTCTGTTTCCGCCTGACCGATCTCCGCAAGGACGCTCTCCAGGTAGTGAATGTCCCGCCGGGCCAGGTCCATTTGCTCCCGGAGATACTTCTCTGCCGTTTTGGCCTTGGCATAGCGCTTGTAGTACTTAGCGGCGTTCTGCTGGGGGGTCAGCAGGGGATCCAGGGGGATGGATGCCGGGGCATTGTCTTCGTAATAGTTCTCGCACTCCAGCCGGGCCTGTCCCCGCTCCATCCGGTAGAGGTTGGCGGTGATCAGGTCTCCCTGAATCCGAAGCAGGTCCCGCTCTTGAGTGGCAGCGTATTCCTTTTCCTGAAGGGCCAGCTTTCTCCGGAGACGGTCCCTGGCCGTGGAGGCTGCCCGGAGGAGGTCTGCTCCCCGCTGACGGGTCCGCTCGTGACGCTCCCGGGCCTCATAGAAAGCGTCCAGCAAGGCAGAGAAGCTGGGATAGGTTCTGCACTCCGCCGCACCGGCGTACTGGCTCACGGGGACGCAGGCGAAGTCCAAGGGCTTCCCGTCCCGGAAGAGACAAACGGGGGTGAAGCGGTTTTCCCGGACCCGGACGGAGAAGCCCGCCAGGGCCCGCCACAGGGGGCTGGAATTCTCTAGCTGGAAGACCCGGGTATCCACATCCCCCGCTGCCCGGAATGCAAGCTCCCGGGCCATAAGGGGAGAGAGGCCGAAGTACTGATCCAGCAGGAAGGCGTCTAAAGTCTTTTCCGCCGGGGCGGCGGCAAAGCGGGCGGCAAAGCCATCCTCCGTCTCCTCCAGGAAGGGCAGGCGGCCCATGGAGGCTGGGGGCTGGTAGAAGAGACCCGGCAGGATCTGCCGCGCGGCGGACATATCCGCATCCACCCGGCGGAGGCTGTCGATGACCCTCCCCTCCTCGTCCAGGAGAATCAGATTAGACCGCCGGCCCATGGCCTCCAAAACCAGGGACCGCTTTCCGGCCCGTCCCAGCTCGTCGGAGGCGTCAAATTCAATCCGCACCAGCCGCTCCAGAGGGGGCTGGGTAATCTCCGCCACCCGGGCCCCGGAGAGATGCTTCCGAAGGAGCATGCAGAACATGGGGGGCTCCGCCGGGTTGTCCCGGAGAATCTCCGTCAGCTGGAGGCGGGGGGCTCCCGCCCCGGCATTTAAAAGAAGCCGCTTTCCTCGAAAGAGAAGAACTACTTGATCCCGGGCGGGCTGCTGGACCTTGTCCGCTCGAAGACCCAGAAGCTGGGGCCGCAGCTCCTCCACAACGGCCTGTAGACAGATCGCGTCAATCGCCATGGTTTTCCTCCCTCTCCTCCATCATGATGCAAAAAAGCCGGTTGATCCGCTCCAGCTCCCCCCGGAGGTAAAGCCAGCCAAGCAATGCCTCCAGGGCCGTGGCCTCGCTGTACTGGGCCCGGCTGGCGTGGTGGGGGACCGTGTGGACCTGGGCGTTCCGCCCCCGGCGGAAGACGGCTTTTTCTTCCTCCGTTAAAAGGGGGAGAATCCTTGCCGCTTTCTTCGCCTGGGACTCGGCGCAGACCAGACTCACGGCGGCGCGGTGCATCCCCCGGCCTGTGGCGCCGCCGTGAGCGCAGAGCCAGGAACGAACCAGCAGCTCAAACACCGCGTCCCCCATGTGGGCCAGACCAATGGAGCTGATTTCCAGAATGTGGTCCCGGCTCAGCTCCGGATGAAAATAGTTTTCCATTATGCGCTCCTTACCAATCCACCGATTTTGGGAAGGTGAAGCCCTCCTCCGGCTCGCCCACGGCGTAGCCCAGGAGGGTGGAGGCTTCCCGCCGGAAGCGCTCCAGCCACTCGGTCCAAACCGTCTCCGGCAGCCGCCCGGAGAGCTGAAGCCCGCCGGGTTCCGCACTGCCTTGGATGGCCCCATCCTCCAGCTGCCAAAAGGGACAGCCCCGCCGGAAGCCCTGCCAGCCGGGCATGTCCCGGTAGAGAGCTTCCAGACGGTTCCAGACATTTTGCTCGTCTAAGATGTTCAGATTGATACAAAAAAAGGCGGCTTCTTCCACGAAATCCATCCTCCATTATTTTGCCAGCGCCGCTGCCAGCGCCGCGAAGTCCTCTAATGTCAGCTTCTCCCCCCGAATGGAGGGCGGAAGGCCGCAGTCTTCAATCGCCGCCTGCACGGCTTCCCGGCCCTTCTCCGGCAGGGCGGCGGCAAGGCTGTTGGCCAGCGTCTTCCGCCGCAGGAGAAAGGCTCCCCGCAAACAGCGGAAGAAAAACGCCTCATTCTCCACCGAAACGGCGGGCTTGACCCGCCGGACGCACCGGAGGACGGCGGAGTCCACCTTGGGGACAGGGAAAAACTTCTCCGCGGTTACGTCGAAGAGGATATCCGTTTCCATGTAGTATTGAAGCCAGAGAGTGAAGGCCCCGCCGCCGCCGGAGCCCTGAGGCGCCGCCAGACGCTGGGCCACCTCCTTTTGGAGAAGGACGGTGATGCTTTCAAAGCAGGGGGTCTCCACCAGCTTCGTCAGCACGGGGGTGGTGATGTTGTAGGGGAGATTCGCGCAGACCAGAGGCCGGAGGCCGGGGAGCTTCTCCGCCGCCAGGGCCTGAATGTCCAGCTTCAGCGCGTCCCCCGGAATGATTTCCACGTTGTCAAAGGGCTCCATGGTCTCCGCCAGTACAGGGAGAAGCTTTTTGTCCAACTCGACGGAAATCACCTTCCCGGCCCGTTCCGCCAGCTCCGCCGTCAGGCACCCCACGCCGGGGCCGATTTCCAGCACGCCGCAGGTTCTGTCCGCCTGAGAGGCGGCGGCGATATCCGCCGGGACGGCGGGGTCAATGAGAAAGTTCTGCCCCATGGACTTGGAGAAATGGAAGCCGTGCCGCCCCAGCAGGGTGCGAAGGGCTTCCCGGTCGCAGAGATTCATGGCATATCCGCCTTTCCGGTGTGTATTTGAATTTGGGTCAGCTGTTTCCGGCGGGAGGGGCTCGTCCGGGGCTTCCTCCGGTTGGACGGTTTCCACGGGGGACTCTTCCGGGAGAGCGGTGGGGGTCTCCCCTGCCCCGCCGGCCGTCAGACCCAGGATAAAGACCCGCAGTATTAGAAAAGGGGTTTTCACCTTGGCTTCCTTGTCCCGTTCCGGCGTCCGCAATTTCACAGGAGAGTATACCACAACCCAACCCTTGATTCAATTCTTTTTCAGGAACAAAACCGGGAGGCTCTTGCAATTTTCGCCCCGTTTGCTATACTGTTTCCATGAGAAAGGAGGGTCCCATGACGCGTATTGTTGACAAGTCTGCCTGGCCCCGGCGAGAACTGTTCGAATTTTTCTCCCCCATGTCTCAGCCTTTTTTCAGCGTTACCTTCCGCCAGGACGTGACCCGGCTCTATCAGTTTGCCAAGGAGAACCGGCTTTCCTTTTATCATTCCCTGGTGTACCTCTGCACCCAGGCCATCAATCAGGTGGAGGCGTTCCGCTACGCCCTCCGGGGGGAGGACCTGGTCCTCTTCGATTGGCGGAATCCCAGCTTCACGGACTTGAAGCCCGGCGCGGAGCAGTTCCACATCGTCACGCTGCCCATGGAGGAGGACGTTCGGACATTCTGCGCCGCCGCCAAGGCCAAAAGTGCCGCTCAGACCACTTTCCTGGACCAGGAGGACAGCCTGGATCTGATTTACTTCACTTGCCTTCCCTGGGTGGAGCTGACGGCCCTGACCAACGAGCGGGCGTTTGACCCCAACGATGCCGTGCCCCGGATTGCCTGGGGAAAGTATGCCCAAGAGGGGGAGCGGAAGGTGCTCCACATCTCTTTGGAGCTGAACCATCGTTTTGTGGACGGACTCCACGTGGGGCGCTTCCACGAGAGGTTGGCTGCCCTGATAGAACGTCTCTGAAAAAGGGCCGGGAACTTGCGGTTCCCGGCCCTTTTCGCGCTTAGGGCTGCGCTTCCCAATACTGCACGCTCCACAGCCATATGTCCGACTGGAGGGAGAGGACTTGGAGTGTTCCATCCTCCCCCCGCCGGAACCATACCGCCCCGTCCGCGGCGGAGGCCAAGCTTCCTTCGCTGTCCAGAACCGGTTCCGGGTTCGCCCGGATATCCGCCGAAAGCGTGCTTCCGCCGGCCCCAAAGGTCTCGTCATAGAAGGCCAGGAATTCCTCAGGCGTGTTTGCGATCCATTCGCCGCCTGGGGTTTTCACCTGCGCGGGATAGGCGAGCAGGTTCGCGATTTCCCCCCGTTCTCCATGGTCGATCAGGTCTGCCAGACCTAAAAGGAACTCCCGCCCCTCGTCCAGAGAGAGGGCCGCAAAGGATTCCTCCTGCCCGGCGTCCTGGGTGATAGCTCCGCCGCCCGCCGCCCGGACGGCGGCCTGGTCCGTCTGGATAGTGAAGACCCGAATGACAGCATCCTCCACCAATCCGAACCATATGGCACCGTCCGCCACAGAGGCAAGGCCGCTGCCATTGCTGAAAATCTGAGACTCTACAGGGGTGAGTTCCCAGGTCATGGCTGTGGAGAGGCCCAGACGGTTCTGCCCAATCACTTCATCGTAGTAGGGCAGAAACTCCTCCGGGGAGTTTACCGTAAAGGTTCCGGCGCTCACCTCCACTTGAGCGGGGTAGACCAGGATATCCGCCACTTCCTCCCGCCGCCCGTCCTCAATCCGCTCTGCCAGCAGCAGGACAAAGTCCCGCGCTACGCTGGCCGCGATGCCTGTCCGGGTATAGAGAGGGTCCTGGGATT
Organism: uncultured Oscillibacter sp.; assembly: GCA_910576845.1. Classification (GTDB taxonomy): domain Bacteria; phylum Bacillota; class Clostridia; order Oscillospirales; family Oscillospiraceae; genus Oscillibacter. Next base: position 4,824 of record CAJTJA010000004.1, on the reverse strand, counting down.
CCGAGGGCAGGGTCTCCAGGGGCTGGTTTTGCAGCTCCTCCATGTACCGGGCGTTCGCCGCTAAAATAGTATCTTGGTCCGGCTCCCGGACTGGGGTCAGGGCGGAATAGCGGAAGCTGTCCGCCAGTTCCTCCAGCTCCTCCCGGCCAATAGGGCCGGAGGAAAAGGTGTCGTCCCCCTCCCGGCCTGTCAGCACGTTTACTGTTACGAAGCTGTCACCCAGGTCCGCCAGGATCAGCGAGCGGTTCCGGGCGCCCAGACCCAGAGTGACGGTAGTTCCGTCCGCCGCCTGGTATCCCCACTCCTCAAAGTCGCTGAAGTCCCCGATGTTCAGTGCTACATCGTCAAAGGTTCCCCGGACAGAGCGGCTGAACTGATACTCGATGACTCCATAGCCCTTCAGCCCCCCGGCCTCCAGCTCCGCCTCCCCGTCAAAGCGGAAGGTGCCGTTTTCGTAGATATAGCCGGAGTAGGGCGTGATATTTTCCCCGCAGAACTCCCCTGCCGCTATCGGCCAGGTCTCCGGCAGAACCACTTCCATCCAGCTGTGGAGGCTGAGGCCGTATTTCTCGATAATCTCCTCCAGCTTGCCGGCCATTTCCTGTGTGTAAACCAAGTAATTCCCATAGCGCTCCTCAAAGCCCGTGGGCTCGTTGCCAATCTCACGGACAATGGCTCCGTCCGGGTCGTAGGTCTCCCGGAACGCCTCCCACTCCGCCAGAGCCTTGCTCTCCGGGGTATCTCTCCAGCCGGAGAGACTGATAAAATCCTTGAACTCCCTCTCCCCGGGGACCACAACCCCCTTTTCGTCCACTACGCTCACACTGCCCTTCTCCGGCAGCAGCGCGTCCCGCAGGCCGAAGAAGTTGGCTGCCACAGCCAGACCTGACAAGGCTGCGATTACCGTTATCGCTGCGGCTAAAATAAGTAAATGTTTCAGACCTTTTCTGTGTGTTGCCATCTCATAATTCTCCCATCGGATTTCTCTGGTTCCGCGGACCTGGGAGAAGGTCTCCTGGTAAAATTCCCGGTTACTCATCCTGCCAGTCCTCCCCCAATCGTTCTTTCAGCCGCTGCCGGGCCCGGGACAGCCGGGTTGTTACCGTGGAGGTGCCCAAATCCAGCAGATATCCAATTTCTTGAACACTGAATTCCTCGTAATAGAAGAGGTCCAGCACGATCCGGTATTTCTCCGGCAGGGCCATAACTTCACGGTACAGCGCCGCCTGTGACTGCTTGTCAAAGACCGGAGTTTCCGGCAGCTCCTCCATGGACACCCGCCGCTTCCGCCAGGAACTTCTCAGAATATCCCGGCAGTAATTCACCGTCACCCGCAGCAGCCAGCGCCGCAGGTGATCCTCTCCATCAAAGCTTCCTTTGTGCCGGAACAGGCGCAGGAAAACCTCCTGCACGGCGTCATCCGCGTCTTGGGGACTTCCCAGAACATGGAAAGCTGTCCGGTAAACTGTGTTCTGATACCGCTCCACGGCGGCGGTGAAACAGACTTTGTCCATACGTTGCCCTCGTTGAGTGTTTGGTTGGGAGTACTCTCACTTATGATACGGCGGGGAGAGAGGATTTGTCCCAGGTTTTAGAAAATTTTTAGAAAGTTTATCACCCTTGGCAAAGGATATGATAAGATAAAACTAATTTTAAAAACGGAGGCGCCCTTATGACACTGGAAGAAGCGATACGAAGCCGCCATACGGTCCGCCGCTACACGGACCGAAGGATTCCCGGGGATGTGTGCGAGCAGCTCAGGGACCGGATTCAAAAAAACAACGAGGCCTTTGATTTAGCCATGTACCTGGTAGTGGAGGATTCCGGGGCGTTTAGTCCTCTTCTCAGGCTGGTTCTGGCAAAGGGGGTTCGGAATTACATCATTTTGGCTGGGGCGGACCGTCCGGACCTGGACGAGCGGCTGGGATACTGCGGGGCGGATATGATGCTCTTTGCGCAGGTATTAGGGCTGAATTCCTGGTGGGTAGGCGGTACTTTCAGCCGGAAGGGACTGAGCAGAAACGCCTTGCCGGAGGCTGAAAAAATACTCGGACTTATTGCCGTGGGCTATGGCGTGACTCAGGGGGTTCCCCACAAGTCCAAGCGGCCGGAGGAGATCAGCGCCTATGAAGGGGAAGCTCCAGAGTGGTTTGCCAGAGGCGTGGATGCCGTTCTCCTGGCGCCTACGGCACTGAATAAGCAGGCGTTCATCATCCGGGGAGCGGGCCGCAGGGTCTCCATGACATGTGACAGCGGTATGTTCTCGGATGTGGATCTGGGCATCGGGAAATATTATTTTGAGGCCGGGGCGGGGAAGGAGAACTTTGACTGGTTATGACCGGCGAAGACGGAGAGAGGACCGCGTAAGCGGATTTTCAGGCTGTCAAAAACGCATTTTGACAGTCCAGGCAAGTTCTTAGAATTTATAATTTGAATTGTGGGGGAAACCCCTCCCGGTTTTTTTGCGCATATCTTCCCGTTGAACAAGCCTCCTGATTTTTTCGGAAAACAGAGGGACCGCTTTTTAAGGCGGTCCCTCTGTTCCTGCTTTACCGGGCCTCCAGCAGACCCTTGGCTTCCAGGGTCTTCCCCAGCATTTTTGCCAGGGGGACGCCCAGAATGTAACATGCCGCTATTTCTCCCAGTCCTACAGTCAAGGCGCTGAGGCCATAGGCAGGCCAGAAGGCCCCGCCGTCCTGCACCGTGAACCAAGCGATCTCAGCGCCCACGATAACGGCGTTGCACACCACGGGAGGCAGGGCCGCCAAGTATATATTGGGCATCCTCCGGCTCCATAGGGCTGCCAGGAGCGTTGCCAGGGTGCCGAAGATCCAGTCCAGCATAATGGGGGAGCCCAGCAGGTTTGCCAGGAAGCAGCCGACCGCCAGGCCTGGAATAGCCTCTGGGAACAGAAAGGGAAGAACTGTCATGGCCTCCGCTACACGGAACTGAATGCCCCCGTACTGAGGGATTGGCAGAATCAGGGTGGCCGCTGTGTAAACGGCGGCAATAAGGCCGGCGAGGGCCAGTCTCCGGGTGCTGAAACGGGTTTTTGTCATAAAACATTCCTCCATGTTTGCCGGGAAAGCAAAAACGCTGCATCCGTCCCAAAAGGCGGAGACAGCGTAAAACCGCATGCTTTCTGCCGGCCTCGTCTTTTCCCGGCTCCTGCGCGGGAGCGGGATGTTTTCTGGAGGCCGCGGAGTGCGGAAAAACGTCCGCGGTAAGGCCGCGGCAGCCTCCATTTTTTTATGCGGCCTCCATGCCTGAAGAGCCTGGCAGGGAGATGGCACCTGCCGGGAGAAAGTATAGCACAGGGGACTGAAAAAGGCAAGGAAAAAATTTCATTGTCAAAAGCAGTCAAAAACGCTTGACGAAAGTCAAAAGCTGTCCTATACTACAACGGGTTTGGCATTTGCGCAAACCGACTTTTTATTGCGCAAAGGATTTGTGTCATGAAAACTACCATCAGCGATGTAGCCCGGCTGGCCGGGGTCTCCACCGCCACCGTTTCTCACACAATTAATAACACCCGCTACGTCTCCGACGATACCAAGGAGAAGGTATATAAAGCAATTAAAGAATTGGGCTACACACCTGACGCCTCAGCCCGGAGTTTCCGCACCGGGAAGAAAAAGACGATCGGTTTTATTGTTCCCGATATCTCCAATAAATTTTTTGGTACGATTATCGAGTCGGCTGAAAATTATCTTTCCGCCAAGGGTTATCACCTGATTATCGCAAACACCAAAGAGAATATGGACCGGGAGGAGACAAATCTCCGCCTTCTCACCGCCGGGCTGGTGGATGGTCTGCTCATTGCCAGCACGATGGATGACTTTCGGCGTTTGGACGCTTTGATTCCGGCGGGGTTTCCTGTGGTACTGGTGGACCGAACCTTTGAAACCCAAAAGTATTCTTCTGTTTCCGTGTCCAATTTTCAGCCGATTTACCGCAGCATCTGCCGTTTGGCGGCCAAGGGAAAGCGCCGGATCGGCATCATTGGCGGCCTTCCGCGGCTGTCCACTACCAGGGAGCGTGTCGCTGCCTATCGGGCGGCCACGGCGGATTGTGGTCTGGTTCAGGATGCGTCTTTGATCCGCTACGGAGATTCTATGGAAGACAGTGCCCCGCCCTGCTTGGACCAGCTGCTGGAACAGGGCTGTGATGCGATCTTGGTCTGCCAAGGCCTTATGGCTGCCGTTACCATCGCGTATCTCCGTGGAAAGGGCATCTGTCCGCAGCGGGATATTGAGGTGGTAAGCTTTGTGGATTATGATACGCATGCCTATGAATTTTATTATGATCAAGTGGATCAGATAATTCAGCCGGTGGAAGAGCTGGGTCGTACTGCGGGGGAGCAGATTCTCCTCCGGGTGGAAAAACCGGATGCACCGGTGCTGGAGCGGATACTGACATCCGCTTACCGGGCCTGCGGAAAAGAAAAAAATGCCTAGGGCATGTTTGAAAGAAACGCAAGACGTCCAATGGGCGGATCGTTTCCGGCTGAGGCCTTGTTGGGTTCCCCCAACCGGCATGTAAAAACAGGAACCACGCTGCGGAAAGATTTTGCCGCATGACGTGATTCCTGTTTTTGTTTTCGGACTGATCGTAATTTCGGGGTTTTGCGGTATAAATACGATTGAAAGTCCCTCTTACTTTTTGCTCTCAGAAACCGCAACGGCCACAGCCACCGTCGCGCCCACCATGGGATTGTTGCCCATGCCCAGGAAGCCCATCATCTCCACGTGGGCGGGGACGGAGCTGGAGCCGGCGAACTGGGCGTCGGAGTGCATCCGGCCCATGGTGTCGGTCATGCCGTAG
>CAJTJA010000003.1:61901-119342 GCA_910576845.1 uncultured Oscillibacter sp. | reverse complement strand
TATCCAATCGCCAGGCAAGGCAATTTCCCGCAGGAATCCTGACGGATTTCAAGGAAAATCAAAGCAGTTCCGGTGGAAAAAGATGCCGTAAAACGGCGTTTTGACATTTTTCAAACAAAGCCTAAGCTGCCTCAAGGATATCACATGCCCTTGAAGTAAAAATCCTCCCCGCTGAGCATCCTGCCATCTTTCAAGCAGGCCCCTCGTTCCGATGCTTTTTGAATAAGGTTTATTATAAATGGATAGAAGGCAAAACTCAATGACAGGAACCTATATACGCCAAAAATCCTGGTACATTTTTGTATTATCGCCAATTTCCACCACTTTTTCCCGCTGCTTTTTATAAAAAACGCTCGACGAAATTTCCTTTTTCTGTTATACTGTATTTAAATCAAACAGGCTCCCGCAGCGGAGGCGGCGTTTCTCCTCCGGTTCGGCAAACGGAAAGACTTCTATTTTGAGAGGACTTTGACGTAAGGGCAGGCAACGGAAACAGAAAGGTAAACGGCACTATGGATCACACTCAGCTCAGCATTTTGGACCTCGCCATTATCGCTCTCTATCTTCTCACCATGGTAGCGGTGGGCATCTATTTCGTCCGGCGCATCAAAAACACGGGGGATTACTATGTCGCGGGCCGGTCCCTTGGACCTCTGGTGATGATGGCGACCGTCTGCGCCACCATCATCGGCGGCAGCGGTCTCATGGGGAGGGCCGGGGTCGCCTATTCCAGCGGTTTCAAGGCGGTTATCACTGCCATCCCCTATCTTCTGGGCATGTTTATCTTTTCCGGCATTGCCGGGAAAATCTCCGACATCGGCATGAAATACGACGTCACCTCTATTCCAGACCTCTTCAGCCGCCGCTTTGGCAGGACCGCAAAGATCATGCTGGCAGCTATGGTGGCTTTTACCATGATGGGCACCGTGGCCTCCCAAGTAACCGCAACCGCCACTATTATCAATATGCTCGGAGGACAGGTGGGCCTATCTTTTGAAGCAGGGGCCCTCATTGCTTGCGTTATCTTCATGGTCTATACCGCTTCGTCCGGCCTTTTCGGTGTAGTATACACGGATGTTCTGCAGTTCTACATGCTGATTTTGTTCGTCTACATCCTTATTCCCGCAGCGTCCCTGGGCCACATCGGAGGTTTTTCCACCTTCCTTGCAAATCTGGACCCAGCCCTTGCAAAGCCCTATATCAATGGCAGCATTTTGGGAGATATTGTCACCTATCTGGTCTTCACCATGGCTGGGGCAGAGATGTGGCAGCGGGCCTTTGCCGCCAAAAATCGGGGTTCCGCCAAAAAGGGCATGTTTCTGGGCACTTCGGTCTATGGCATCACCATCGCTCTGGTCTACTTTATGGGTGTGGCAGCCCATCAGATCATTGGAGATGAAGCCCTGGCTGTTTATGGCAGCACCGACGCCGTGGTCCCGGCCCTGGCCATCCATGTGCTGCCCATCGGTCTGACAGGCCTGGCTCTGGCAGGTATTCTCTCCGTCATCATGTCCACGGCGGACAGCTATCTGCTGGTCTCCGTCCAAACCTGCGTTCACGACATCGGCAAAACCTTTTTCCCGGAGATGCGGGACAAAACCGAGATTCTTCTCTCCCGCGTTTTCTCCGTTATCCTGCCCCTGGGCGCTCTGGTCATTGCACTTTATATCAAAAACGCTTACAACATTCTTATGTTCGCCTGGAGCTTCTACGCGGCGGCGGCAGGCATCCCGGCCTTTGCCGCCCTCTTCTGGCGAAAAGCTACCAGCGCCGGCGTCATTGCCGGCATGGCTGCCGGTTTCACTGTTTGTGTCGGCTGGAAACTGATGGGCGAACCCTTCGGTCTGGGTTCCGCCGTTCCGGGCACGATCGCCTGCGGCATTGCCCTGACAGCCGTCAGCCTGGCTACTTATAAGACGCATCCCTCCAGTTTCCTGGAGGTGGAAAAGGCCTAAGCAGCACAGCCGCCGGTTTTCCGGAGCCCGGCAGCGGCTCTCAAAGCAGAAAAGCAAATGAGAAGCGGCGGACTATGTCCGCCGCTCCAGTTTGTCGAAAAACGGGAAGATTACACCAACGGGAAGGAAGAGTGTGTGCGGGAAACCCAGGAAGGGCTTCCCGCGCCATTGAAATCATAAGTTTTCAGAACGTTTTAACGTTCTGAAAATTTGCTCAGGCTGTCAAAATACTTTTTTGACAGCCTGAAGCGGCGGACTATATCCGTCGCTCCTTATCCCTTTCAGAATCGCCTCCTGGAATATTCGAGCGTAAACGGAACCCTGAGATTCCCTAAAAACCTTTGTGTTCTAAACTGCACAAAGGGCCTCCCCCCTCCGCGAAAGTCCCTTATCCAGATAAGTGTTGCTGTACGTCTGTTTTCAAATTTCTTCGCCAAAACAAACAAAATTTAAACCCGCACACATTTTTATACTAACACGTCACAAACGAAATCAGTTTCCAGGCTTCATCAGTAGTTCCCGGCTCCCATGCAACAACAAAACACAACTCTTGAAAGTCCTTTTCACATAGATATCTTTGGGGCGTGTCTATGATGTGAATTTCAAATCCTCTTTCCGTACTGCCCCACGTTTCATAAGGCAAAACTCGTTCCCTTTGTGCATAATGATCTTCAATATCCTGTGAGTCAGGTGCTCCCATTCCAATGGTATACCCTTGGAATGTTCCAACAATATTCAGCATGAATTCGTCTCCACCATCTCCTTGTAAATGGCCTTGATTAAATTCACAAATGATAATATCACCTTTTACCAGTTCCTCTATATTAGGATATAATTTATATAATCCTTGTGGCCTTTTTAAGGCATCATCATTTAGATACATCCCATAATCAAAATACTTAGCTTCAAAATTAATCTTTTGGCCATTTTTATATATATAAATTTTACCAATTGGTGTTTCCAGTTCTTTTTGCCGCATACCCAAAACACACCTTCTTCAATAGCATTATTACACGACTATTTTTAATGGGAAAGGTTTATTAAAAATGCTGGAGATTCTCCCAGCAACACTTATCTGGATAAGGAACCCGCGAAAGTCCCACTTGCAATTCTCCTGCTGGTTCTGTATAATGAAAAAACACAGCCTGCCGGAGGCAGGTATATCAAAGCGCTGTTTTCAATGGCAGGAACGGTCGCTTTTACGGGCGGAATCTTCTTCTCTCCACCGGTTTCCCGCCCCTTTTCGACAGCCTGTAATCATCATTTTTACTTTGGGAGGACTTCTGCTATGGCGGACGAGATTAAACTGCCGGAACTGGAAAGCCGGAACTTTATCCACGCTTTTATTGAGGAGGATATCGCCCCCGGCGGGCAGTATGAGGGTATGACCGTTCACACCCGTTTCCCTCCCGAGCCCAACGGCTATCTCCACATCGGCCACTGCAAAGCTCTGACCATCGATTTCGGCACTGCTGAAAAATACGGCGGTCTCTGCAATCTCCGCATGGACGATACCAATCCCACCAAAGAGGACGAGGAATTCGTGGAAGCCATCAAGGAGGATATTCATTGGCTGGGCTTTGACTGGGGAGACCGCTTTTTCTATGGCTCCGACTACTTTGAAGAGGATTACCGTCAGGCGGAGGGGCTTATTAAAAAGGGGCTTGCCTATGTCTGCCAGCTCACCCCTGAGGAATTTAAAGAATATCGTGGCGGCGTGGGTGTTCCGGCCCGGAGTCCCTGGCGGGACCGGCCCATTGAGGAAAGCCTGGACCTATTTCACCGGATGCGGGCCGGAGAGTTTCCCGATGGGGCCATGACGCTCCGAGCCAAGATCGATCTTGCCAGCGGCAATTTCAATATGCGGGACCCGGTGCTCTACCGGATCAACCACCTGCCTCACCACCGTCACGGAAACACGTGGTGCATCTATCCCATGTACGACTTCGCCCACCCCATTCAAGACGCTCTGGAAGGCATCACCCACAGCCTCTGCTCCCTGGAGTTCGAAGCCCACAGGCCCCTATACAACTGGGTGGTGGAGCACTGTGACCTCCCCTCCAAGCCCCGCCAGATTGAATTCGCCCGCCTGGGTATTGACCACACGGTCATGAGCAAGCGAAAGCTCCGCCGGCTGGTGGAGGAAGGCCGGGTCTCCGGCTGGGATGATCCCCGCATGCCCACTCTCTGCGGCCTCCGCCGCCGGGGATACACCCCTCGTTCCATTCGCAGCTTTTGTGAACGTATCGGCGTCGCAAAATCTGCCAATATTGTGGAATACGGCTTTTTGGAGCACTGTCTCCGGGAAGACCTGAACGAAACCGCCAGGCGGGTCATGGCAGTCCTGCGGCCTGTAAAGCTCACGGTCACCAATTACCCCGAGGGAAAGACGGAGACCGTCACCGTGGAAAACAATCCCGTGGACCCCGCCGCCGGAACCCGGGAAGTCTGCTTCTCACGCAGCCTTTGGGTAGAGGCGGAGGACTTCCTGGAAGCCCCGGTTCCCAAATATAAGCGTCTCTACCCCGGCGGCCCGGAGTGCCGCCTGAAGGGGGCCTACCTCATCCGCTGCACCGGCTGCGTGAAGGATCAGGCAGGAAATGTCACCGAGATTCTCTGTGAATACGACCCGGAAAGCCGGGGCGGCGACCCTGCCGACGGCCGAAAGGTGAAGGGTGCAACAATCCACTGGGTAGACGCCGCCACTGCCGCCGACGCAGAGGTCCGGCTATACAGCGATCTTTTCACAGACCCGGACCCCGACGCTGCGGACAAGGATTTTATCGACTGCCTGAACCCCAACTCCTTGGAGATACTCACCGGATGCAAGGTGGAAGCCGCTCTGGCGGATGCTTCTGCCCCGGCAAACTTTCAATTTATGCGCCTGGGTTACTTCTGCCTGGACAGTAAGGATGCGGCGCCAGGCCATCTGGTTTTTAACCGCAGCGTCAGTTTAAAGGACAGTTTTAAGAAGTAAAGCAGAGAAAACTCTATCATATGCAAGGCAATACAGCTGCGAAAGACACCCAGAAGGCGTGTCTTTCGTTTTTAATGAAGCCTCCGGCTCAGCCGGAGGCTTTGACATCCAATCAGCTTCATCTTCCTGCCATCAGGAGAAATCCGCAAAATGCAGCATACTTAACTTTTTTCAAAGACCATATAAAAGGCAATCCGCCTTTCGCATCAGAAACGAAAAGCAGGCCCCAAAAAACGCACCGTTCCTGCCGCAAAACCATTGACCGTTATTCCCCCGCCGTGCCGTTTCTTCGCCGCGGCTCTCTTCTATTCTTTGCTGCCGCCTCCGCGTTAAGACACATATATCACCAGGGTCCGGCATTTGCCGCCCACCTGATATTCGCCGCTTCCGGCGGGGAGGAACAGGCAGTTGCCCTTTTTAACGCGCAGCTTCTCACCTCCGCAGGCCAACACCCCCTCCCCTTCCATAATGAGCAGCGCATGGAAGGACGACTCATCGCAGCCGGATGAAAAGGGGCCTATGTATTCATCCACAGTAAAATAATCGCATTTTCCCAGATGAGGGCCAAAATTCGGGGGCTCCGTGGGCTCAAGGTCTGTCACCATCAGCGCCTTTTCTACATGGAGGGGGCGGGTCTTCCCGTCAGCCCCTACCCTGTCATAATCAAAGACGCGGTATGTCACATTGGAATTCTGCTGGATTTCCGCAATCACCAAACCGGCGCCAATGGCATGGAGCGTGCCGGAGGGAATAAAAAACACATCCCCTGTTTTCACCTGCACCTTATGCAGCAGTTCCGTCAAAGTACCATCCTTGATTCGTTTGGCAAATTCCTCTTTGGTAACAGGCCGCCGGAACCCGTAATAAAGATATGCATGTGGCTCCGCCTCAAGGGCAATCCACATTTCCGTTTTGCCGTACTGCCCCTCATGGGCCAGGGCATATTCGTCGGAGGGGTGGACCTGTATGGATAGATTTTGATCCGCATCTATGAGCTTAATAAGCACCGGAAAATTCTCAAAACGCTCACAATTGGTTCCCCAAGCCTTCTTACCAACCTCATTTAAGTACTCCGGAAATGTCCGGCCGCTATAGGGGCCGGATACCAAAACAGATGGGCCATCGGGGTGACAGGAGAGGACCCAGGCCTCTGCCAGAGGATTCAGGCCGCTTTGAATCCCAAAATCCTCCCGCAGGCGGCGGGACCCGCCCCAAAGATAATCCTTGCAGACGGGAGAGAGCAAATACGCAGGCATGGTGGCAACCTCCTTGGTCAACGACCGATATCTCCGGTCCGTTGTTCGGTTGTTATTCTACCTCATCTCATTTACATAGTCAAATAAAGTTGAAATATTGCCGGCCGCCCTTTGGGCGGGCTGCCATAAGGAAGCTGACACCCGCTGAAAAAAGTTGCTTTTCAGCGGGTGTTACTTTATAATGGCCTTATTTACAAATCCGTATCTGTATGGGAACAGAAAAAACCCGTATCCTCTGAAAGGTGGGTTGATTGAAATGACAGATTTGGAATTAAGAAAAAGAGCTGCTGAAATCGCGTCTCAGCTCTGGGATAAAACAGTATCAGACGAAGAAATCATCCGCCAGATCAAAGAGGAGCCGGAACTCGTCCATGTGAAGTGCCTGTCGGGCGCGAACCTGTTTCTGGAGGCGGTGGTGAGGGACCGATTTCCCGTGGCGCGGGCCCTCCGTGAGATGGGAGCCGACATCCATTGGACATGTCAGGCCAGCGTGTTCAACGGTAACGCGCTGAACGTGGTCCGCACCCCCGGGCAGGCGGATCAGCTTCTGGAATGGGGCGTTGAAATTGAGCGGAACCTGTCCCTCCTGATCACGAAACCGTTCAAGAACCCGGCGATTATGGCGGCGTTCCACAACGATGCTGTCATGCTGCTCTATTGGCTGAGGAAGCAGAGGAAGCTCTTTGCGGATGAACCGGAATATGTTGAGGAGATTTTCTATGCGGCCATAGACGTAGTATCCATGATGAATCAATACAATATGCTCGCCTGTGTCATCGCCGATGAGGAACTGTTCGGCATTCTTAAGGAAATTTATTCCCAGGTTGACAATACAAAGTCCGTTCGCCTGTATCTCAGCGCGCTGAGACACATCAGCGGCGAGAGCCTGGAACCCAGGAAAAAGGAGCTGCGAAAAATATTAAACGCAAAAAAGAAGGAATTATCTTCTGCAACGTAAGTTCCGGCTTACCGCGCCCACAGACACTTTCTCCGAAAGTGTCAAACGGGTGAGCCCGCCGGTAATGCTGGACTTCTATGAGGGCATCCAGAACATCGCCTACATGCAGCGGCGCCGTTAGTGATCTGATGGAGCCGTTTAGGGCGGGGCATGAAAAGGAGCTTGCAGAGTACAGAAAGATATAAAAATAGTGAGAAGGAAGGCTGATGAAACCAAGATGTTTCTACCTGTAGGGCAAAGGTTTGCATTTGATGGGAAATCGCCTAAAAGGGATTGCCTGGTAAGATTAAATCCCCCCAATGTAATACCTTTAGGTCCTTACATTGGGGGGATTTTTTGTTGTTTGCCTGTGCTGTCCTAATTCATTTTTTAATCTCTGGATACTAAGGGCAAATTTATTGTGTATATAGATTTTGGGGCTGCAAAAAGACGTAGCCGCTAAATTGTTAAAAAGTTATAGTAGCACTGGTAATGGTGATAGGGTCAGAGGATAAATTTGTAGCCTTCATTACATAAAAACCAGTATCAGCTCCATAAAACGGAGTACCCGTAGAAAAATAGGTGGCGCCAGTTAATCCAGGAAAGGTGACCGTATGAAGATAGTAACCTGTTAAGTTTGAACTGCCAGTTGTCTCAAGGAATTGGCATAAAAGATCACCTCTGCGGTCTTTGGTGATCGAAAAGGTTACACGAGTATTCTTAAAGCAAACGAAGTTTGTGCCATCGGTTTTTTGGAAGTAAACATATTCACCGTTTTCTAGTGTTATACCATCCCAAGAATATCTGGAGTTAAAGTTTGGAGTTATACCCGAGCTGACAACATTCTTGTTTTTATCAAAAACAACATAACTAAATTGTGTGATTTCGGATCTGTTGCTTTCATCAACGGCGAGTACCGGGAGTGAGATTGTGCAGATAAGAAGAACAGATAAAAATAAAGAAATTATTCGTTTCATTTTGTTTCCTCCATTCTAAAATTTATCACGAAATTCTGCTCAGTTTTTATTTATGAAGATTTCACCCTCTTTCAATGAAATGGGATCAGATGAAAGGCAAACAACAAAAATATGATAGATTCCGTCTTCTAAAACAGTCAGTTCATATTTTCCATCTAAAGAGTTACGAAACAACTGAATATCATGCATGACTCCGTCCTGTATATATCCAATACCAAGCGTTTGAGATGTACCGTTTTCCATAGGGTACTTTTCAAATTCCAAACTTAAAATTTCATTAGATTTACAAAACCATCCACTGGCATTTCCTTTTGAAAAGATTCCAATGGCTCCGTTTGGTATTATAATTTCAGGTGTCCTACTATCGGCTGTAACAATTTCCGTTATTGAGGTTCCCGGAATGGTTGCCTCGTTTGCAACGGAATGGCAAATAGGATTATTGGGTAAGCTTGAATTATTTTGTTCCGGCTGGTTGGCTGTGCTATTTTGTTCAATCTGCGGAACAACCTTTGGATTAGGGTTAACGATTTCTTTACCAACTAGAAAGGAGTTTCCTTTGTTGAGCAGTTCAACCTCAACAAGAGAGTAATTTTTCCTTTTCTCGGATGTATAGGTAAGAACCAAAAGTAAACAAATAGTCAATACTAAAAAAGCAACCTTTAAACTTTTTTGAAACCAATTCATAATATAATGAAACTCCTTCTTTCCTTAATATGTAATATTGTATCACATGTATCCTTAAATACAAAGTAATTTGAATATTTTCTGGAGGCCCTTGGACGTTTTTAAACGGTTTACTCGTTTGCGCAATGCGCGAACTGGTAAAATCGTTATATATATAATCAGAATATCTTGACTGCCCCGGAAGTCTATGCTATTACTTCCGCAAGAAAAGATAGGAAATCGCCGGGTGGCGGAAGAAGCTGGATACAAGCGACGGACGATGCTGCAATTTTCGCATGAATGACTGAATTTTATGAGAAATATCTTCCATAGTATAGGGTAATTGTCCTGAATGAACGAAAATCTTTAAAGCATGATTCAAGTATTCATTCGGATTGTATTCCGGAGCATAGGGCGGCAAGAAAAACACCTCAATTTTATCTTTGTGCTTTCCCAGCCATGCTACAACAATTTTACCATGATGGACCTTCAGACTGTCCAAGATCAGGAACACTTTCCGCTCCGAAGCACAAACCAGACGTTCCGGGAAGCGGATCAGCCGCTGCTGGTTCAGGGTGTCCTGATAAACCATAAAACGAACCTTGCCCTGACTGTTGACCGCAGAGATCCTATTGACCCGCTGCCGCTTCGTTTCCACCGGCGGCACGGGAGGACGGCCTTTCGGTGAAAAGCCGCGCTCTACGATTTCACAGTTGCTTACGCCAGTCTCATCGGCCCAATAGATGATGGCATTTTCTGCTTTTGCACGTCTTGAAATTGCAGGATATTCCTCGCTTTTCCATCTTTAGATGCCCGTAGGATTCTGTTTTCGGGCGCACTTCGCCAGACGCTGACAGCTTATGCCCCAGCGTTTCATGTAATCTGGCAGTGTACGCTCGTTTATGGCTTTGTGGAACTGCTTCGTTCGCCCTAATGTCCACAGTTTACCAGCAATCCCGAAATCCTCCGGTATTTTCTCTACTTTTTAAGAACACGCCGCCAAGAAATTGCTGCACTTGTTAGGGAACAGCGTGTGGGGATATCTCCGCATAACGGCTCTTCACAATGACTCCGCCGCCTTTGTCAAGGCTGGCATCCCAGACAAAATCGCCTAAAATCTATATACTAGTTAGTATAAACGTCCCTCCTTGGAAATGCAAGGAATTTCTGAGGGGAACCCCAGCTCCTGCTTATCAATCCGGAGCCTCCATGAAAGCTCCCCCAAAAGGAAGCAAACCGTCTTCTCTCCCCCGCCTTATCCTCTTACCCTTAAGTCCGCCAAAAGATTACCTAAAATATAAATATTTGCGCCGAAACTAACAACCCTGCTCTTTTTTCTTGCGTTTTAAGCCATTCTGCTGTATGATTAAAAAAAGGTGGTGAGTCTGATGAAAGCGGCCTTGGAGGATACCGTGGCTCTGAGCAAAACGATTACCCACGGCTATTATGCTGGGGACATGGAACCCTATTTTTCCCATCTCTGCGCCAAAAGCGTGTGGATGGGCACAGGAGGACGGGTACTGCTCGGCGGCGGTGCTATTCGCTCCCGTCTGGAAGGAGTTGTCCGAACCCGGTCCTGCCAAATTTATAAGGAAGAATACTATCCCCTGTACCTCACTCCCCGCTGTCAGGCGGTGATGGCGGAAGTACAGACAGGCGAGCCTGGTCAGGAGCAGGGAGATATCACCGCTTCCTATACATTTCTTTACCAGCTCATTGGAACAGAGACAAAACTGGTGCTGCTTCACGCCAATTATGAATTCCTTCGTCCTTTTGCCATGAATGAAGGAGGACCTGTTTTGGAAATTCCGGCCTATCAGTTCGTCCGGGATATCCTTATGGAGATACCGCCGAAAAAGCGTCTGGCCATCCCCTGCGGCAGCACGACGCTGTTTGTCCAGCCGGACATGATTTTCTACATCCGAAGCCGAAATAGAAAAGCAGAGCTGTTCTGCGTGGATAAGGTAATCCAGAGCGACCTCAGCATCAGTGAAATCAATGCCATGCTTCCAGAATCTTTCTGCGCTATTCACCGCTGTTATACCGTGAACTCCCGCTATGTAATGTCCATCCGGCGTTACGAGGTCTCGCTTATCACCGGTGAAACCCTGCCTGTTCCCTTTCATACTTATATGCATGTCAAGTCAGACCTGGAAAGCCGGATCACAGGTTAACCAGAAATGGCGTCTCAGTTCTTTTCTTCCCAGTAAAGGCGGCATAGTCAAAGACAGCCGAACAATATGCACAGGCCTCTCTTTCAAAGTCAAACGTCAAGGCCGCCCCTGAAAGGGCAGCCTTGACGTTTCGTTTTCCTGTACCAGCTCAAATCATCTTCCGCACTGGTGATATTCCTCCCCGAAAGCGGCAGGGCAATCCTCCATGGCTTTATCCAGACGCCGCTCCAAAGCAGTTCCGCCGCCGGTCAAAGCAGCAAAATGGCTGTCTTACTTCCAAAAAGGGCAAAGGCGAGCAGGTAGTCGGCGGGGAAGCCCCCATTGTGCGCCGATCTTCCATATGAGCATGGACGGACAGAGCGTCAACGGTGTCACCCGGGCATTGCGGACCGGACAAATCCCTGCCGCAGCTCTTCCTGAGCGTCCACTTCTTTTTCAAAGCGTTGAGGGATTCAGATGGATGGTAATATGCTTAATCTCTAAAAAATGTGCTTCCACGTTGTCATGAATGCGTTCCGCAATGGCGTGAGCTTCCCGGAGCGGCAAATCGCCATCAACCTGAAGTTCCAACTCAATATACGTCTTATTTCCAAACATCCTGGAATGGAGCATATCCACCCGCACCACATCTTTCTGCGCAGCGATATAGGCTGTCAAAGCCTTTTCATAGTCCTCACCGCAGGATGTGTCCAGCATTTTCGCAATAGCATCTTTCAAAATGTCATAGGAAACTTTTAAGATAAACAAGCAAATTACAACGCTTGCAATACTATCCATAATAGGAAATCCAAGCATAGCGCCCGCAATGCCGATCAGCGAACCAATGGAAGAAAAAGCGTCCGACCTATGATGCCACGCGTCCGCCATAAACGCCGGGGAGTTTAATATTTTGGCATAGTGCCGGGTGTACCAGTACATCGCCTCTTTGGACACGATAGAGACGATTGCGGCAACCAGCGCAATCACGCTGGGAATAGCCAGGGTCTCATAACTGCCCGCAAAAATTTTTTCAAGTCCCGCCTTACCAATTCCAAACCCGGTTATCAAAAGAATCACGCCCAGCAGCAGCGAAGCAACACACTCAAAACGCTCATGTCCGTATGGATGCTCTCTGTCTGCCGCCTTCTTAGACAAGCGGACTCCAAGGAACGCTATAAATGTTGCGAACACATCAGAAAGGGAGTGGACCGCATCAGATACCATGGCCCCGGAGTTGCCGGCAATCCCGGCAAACAACTTAAAAGCAGACAAAGCCACATTTCCCACAATCCCTACCAGTGAAATGCGCTGTATAATGGCATTTTCATTAATGCCTGCCTTAGACAGGCCGCTTTCGGTTCGATGTCCTTTGTTGGTTGTCATAAGATAATCCTCCTGTTCTGTTGCAATAGCGGCAGTGATGATTACTCTTATTGGCACCGGCTCTGAGATGAATCGCTCCAAAAATGTGTAAAAAAACACATCTGTGGAACATACAACTGTCCCACAGATGCACGCTGTGTGCTATCTGCTGCCGCCTTTCAGCGGCCCGGCCCCATGACCCAAAGTCATCGCCTGCTCAGTTTGTACTGTTGAGCTCGCATTCCATACAGAATGTAATGCAGTGCAAAGAGTTTTTTAATTATAACGTAGCTTATGCAGCTTGTCAATATGTTGTGATGTGAGTTTATAACCAATATCATATCACAAATTTAGAACCTGTATTCATAAGCGGGGGATGCAGGATGGACGAGGATTTTTCTCGTCAGACAAGGAGATTTTCCGCAGCCATACTGACGTATGGTAAGGGAAATCGACGCAGTATGGCGGGAATAAGACCGGCCAGACAGCGTGCAACGGTTGTGAATACAGGTTCTTATACTTATATTCGGACATCTGTGCGTTTCCGAACAACGGGGCTTATGCTCCCGCAGCCTCCGGCTGCATGCACTAAAGGGAATTCTTGACATCTCATATCATCCATGATATCATCATCCAAAAATACAGGCAAAAAAGCTGCGGCTCTGGTTCTGCCGGGAAACCGAAAACAGCCGCATTTATACTTTAGTAAATAAGAAGGGTGCTTATGGACACGATTGCCGTTCTGATTCCCTGCTATAATGAAAGTCAAACCATCGCTAAAGTCGTCCGGGATATTTCCGCCGCTTTGCCGGAAGCGGTTGTCTATGTTTACGACAACAACTCCACCGACGGCACCGGAGACCTGGCGCGGGCCGCCGGCGCCATAGTGCGGCAGGAATATAAGCAGGGAAAGGGCAATGTTATCCGCCGCATGCTCCGGGAAGTGGATGCCCGGTGTTACCTGATGCTGGACGGCGACGATACCTATCCGGCTTCCGCCGCGCCTGAGATGGCCCGCTTGGTGCTGGAACAAGGCGCCGACATGGTGGTAGGAGACCGCTTGTCCTCCACATATTTTCAGGAAAACAAGCGGCCCTTTCATAATTTCGGCAATTCTCTGGTCCGCTCCTCCATCAATTGCCTGTTCCACAGTGAGATCAAGGATATTATGACCGGCTACCGGGCGTTCAGCTATCAGTTTGTTAAAACGTTTCCTGTTTTGTCTGCGGGCTTTGAAATTGAGACCGAAATGAGCATCCATGCCGTAGATAAAAAAATGTATGTGGAAAACGTGGTAGTGGATTACCGGGACCGCCCGGAGGGCAGTACCTCCAAACTGAATACATACTCCGACGGCATCCGCGTGCTGATGACGATTCTCCGTCTCTTCCGCCTCTACCGGCCCTTCCGTTTTTTCGGTCTGCTGGCTCTGGTGCTGACTCTTATCAGCCTGGTCCTGTTTATCCCCATTCTTGTAACATACTTCCACACCGGCCTGGTTCCCCGCTTTCCAACCCTGATCGTCAGTGGCTTTACCATGCTGGCCGCGTTGGTATCTCTCTTCTCCGGCCTGCTGCTGGACAATCTGCGGCAAAAAGACTGCCGGGACTTTGAATTCAAGCTCCAGCAGGTCCACAACCAGTATATGCGTTGTGAGGATAAGCGATGAGCCGTCAGAGGATGCGTCTGTGGGAGGCGCTGCTGCTGGCGGCACTGTCGCTTCTGACCGCCGCCAGCCTGATTTGCTCCATGAGTATCGAGCCCCATTACGTGAACGATCCCGGTATAGCCGGGCTAAGCCGGTTCTCCCGCATCCTGGTCTACTGCGCCCGCTCCTTCGGCACGGAGCAAACCGTCGGGTGCTTCTTGGCGGTGGGGGCAGGACTGCTTCTGCGGGGCGTGCATAAAATCCATCCCACAGCAAGGGAGCGCACGCTGGCGGCCGTGTTTGGCGTGCTCTTCTCCATGACCCAGGTTATGGGGCGCTCCTTTGCGGAAAACGGAAACTGGAACGCCGTCTTCGGTTCCCGGTTCGTGGAATTTCGGGCAGCCGTGTTCTTCTCAGGGCGTGCGCTTCTGGCCGCCTGCGTGGTTCTTTATGCCTTTCGCCTGGTGGATCATGCCCCGAAGCTGTCTTCGGCTCCCACCTTTTCCTGGAAGCGCTTTTTCCTGACAGCAGGGGTGGTGGCTTTGTGCTATCTCCCCTACTATTTCTATTTTTTCCCGGGCCTTGGCAATCCGGATACCAATATGCAGATAGCATGGGCGCTGCACTATCCTACGGAATGGCTCAAATATTCTCCCATTCGCGGAGAGGATATTTTCGCCACTAACCATCATCCCTATTTTACTACGCTTCTTTTCGGCCTTTTTGCCAAAATCGGCCTGAAGCTTGGAAACATCAGCTATGGCGTGGGATTGTACTGTCTATGCCAGCTGCTTACTCTGGCTGTCATTACAACTGGAATATGGACCTATCTCCGCCGCCTGGGCCTGGGGGCGCGCGTCTGCCGGGGCGGCCTGATCTTCACTGCCCTGTTTCCCCTGTTCCCCTTATACGGGATTACGATGCTGAAAGACCCCCTGTTCTCCATGACGCTGCTGACGTTCTCCATCCTTCTTTTGGAATTGGCCCGCACAGGGGGGGAGCGGCTGCAGAAGAACTGGTTCTGCGTTCTGCTTTTTATCAACGCCCTGCTGGTGGCGCTGACCAAGAACCAGGGCGTCTATTTTGCAGCGGTCATCGCCCTGGCTGTTTTGATTTTTTTCCCCTTCCGTCTCCGGGCCGCCGCAGCGCTGCTGGCCCCGGTGCTGCTGTTTCAATTCGTCTGGCTCGGCATTTTGCTTCCAGCCTGGAACGTGGCCCCCGGAGGAAAGCAGGAAACGCTGGGATTCTTTTTCCAGCAGACAGCCCGTTACGTCTCCACCTATCCTGAGGATGTGACAGAGCAAGAGGCGGACGCGATCCGGGCCGTCATTGACTACGACCACCTGCCGGAACTGTATGATCCCGTACTGTCTGACCCTGTGAAGTTTACCTATAATCAAGACTGCACAGAGGAAGAGCGGGCCGCCTACTTCCGCGCTTGGGCCCAGATGTTTCGCCGCCATCCGGACGCGTATATTCAGGCCGCGATTCACAACGCTTACGCAGGCTTTTATCTGGAGCGTGAAACCGGCCTTTCCTATTATAATTTTGACCTCCGGGAGGTAGAGAACTATCCCCAGCTCCAGGTTGCCACACCACCCCATCTTCAGGCGGCAGAGCCGTCCATTCGGGTTTCTCTGCGGGCAATCCAGCGTATTCCGTGTATTGGAATCCTTTTCCGGATTGGCGCGTATCCCTGGGTCGTGCTGTTCCTTTTCCTGGATGCCCTGCGCCGCAGGCAGTATGGCAGAATACTGCCCCAGCTTCCCTGTATCCTGACGGTAGGAGTACTGTTTCTGGCCCCCGTCAGCGGCAGCTACCGCTACGCCATGCCCTTTACCCTGGCGCTTCCCTTCCTGCTCGCCACCCTGGTCCTCCCCTCCTGCGGCCCCTGGCCCAGGGATGGAAAGAAAAAGCGGAGTTCTCCTCAAAGCTAGGTTCCGCGCCTTGACTCGGTAAGCGGCCGCGCTTCCCTGCCGGCGAAAGCCGCCCTGCGGCAGAATTGCCGCAGGGTCTTTTATTTAGAACCTGTATTTACAACCGTTGCACGCCGTCTGGCCGGTCTATTTCCCGCCATACCGCGCCGGTTTCCCTTGCCATACGTTAGTATGGCTGCGGAAAATCTCCTTGTCTGACGAGAAAAATCTTCGTCCATCCTGCATCCCCCGGTTGTGAATACAGGTTCTTATTCCTGCAACAGCCTGTTTGTTTTGCAGGCCCTGCTCATATCTTTTCAATCTCATATCCCGGCAGCGCACCGGACCAGATGCCGTCCTCTTGCCATTCCGGCAATCGTATAGTATACTTGACAAGACATTCTAAAAAGGAGCGTTTCTAGCATGTGGAAAAAAATATGCGCCGCCGCAGTGCTTCTATTGGCAGCGGGCGCGCTGGTCTGGCTGCTGATTCCCCCAAGGCAGATTCCCTCTGTGTTGGAAAGCCTGCGCACAGACGCCGGCTCTGTAGACAACTGGGAAAACGCCATTGCTTACGTCCCCCTGGACGACCGCACCGATAATCTGGAGGATGTGGTTTACCTGGCAGAGGCCTCCGGCTATCAAGTGGTGCTGCCGCCTGGCGACAGCTACTGCACAAAGCTGGACGGCCAGGCTCCCAACAGCAACGGCACCCAGTACGGCGACCGGGAAACCCTTCTGAACTGGCTTCAGGAAATGGAAGCATTGGGCTGCAACCTGTACCTCTTATCTCTGGACCAAATTTTTTCAGGGGGGCTGGTAAACTCCAGGTCTGTCAGCGGCCCGGCAGATTTAACCTTTGCTGATGGCACGGTAATGAGCGAAACGGAAGCTTTCGACAAATTTATTCTTTCCCTCTCCCAGGACCCCGACAATCGCATCTATCTTTTTGACAGCGTGGTGCGGTTGGCCTCTACCGTGGGGTACCAGGGCTTCGACCTGGCCGAATACAATGCTCTGCGCTCCTACGGCATGGCCGCCCGTCCCACCCTGGAAGGCAATAACCTGACCCTGGAAAATATTTTCGCCAACTATCCCTTTGCCGAGGATGGCGCTGCCTCTGCCCAGGACAAAGTGGATCCCCGCTTCCAGGACGACCTGACAGACCAGATGATTGAAAACTATCTGGGAGTTCGGATGCGGAAGCTGAGGCTGACAGACTATGTCATTTCCGCGCTGAAAACCACACCCTATGACAACATCCACCTGTTGATCGGCATTGACGATTCCTCTAACACCAACAACATTCAATATAACGAGCTGCACTATATCGCCCAGCAGACAGGCCGGGGCAGCACCCTGCTGACAGGCCTGGACAGTCTGGCCAGGCTTTTGGTAGGACAGATTGCCCAGGAACGCTATGACCATCAGGTGAAAACTTACCTCCGGTATATCGGCGGAAGTCAGAGCATTCCATCTTCCGAATATGATTTTTACACTCTGGAGGAAACTGTGAACCTCCACATGGAGCTCTTCCAGGCTCAACAGGTCCCGGAAATGGAGGCGGAGCTTCAGCTCCTGGTCATGACGGCCCCGGACAATCCCGAAAAATCGGCGGACTACTGCGAGGAGCTGGTCTCCCAGCTGGAACACAACGCCCAAAACCGCATCCCCACGATTTTGCTGGAAGCCAGCAACAACGCCTACGGCGATATGCTGGAGCAGATGTTGTTTGAACGGGTGGACTTCGGCAGTCTCCTGGCCTTCGCCGGAAAATACGATCAGGCCAACGTCACCGGAGCGGCTTTCGCCATGGGATTCTCCCGTTACCTCTACCTAGCCTGCCGCCAGGAAAAGGAGGAGGCCTGCGACATTGCCCATGTCCGGCAGATCGCCAACTCTGTGGCCCTCACCTACCCCTATATCCTCCACACCCGGTATGAGATGAACGAATATGTCAAAAAGCTGGGAGGCAACTATAATAATATTCTGCCTAACCCGATCAAGGATAAGCTGATCCAGGGCAAGCTGGAAAAGCTGTTCCTCCCCCGGTGTGATGGAGTCTTGAACAATCTGCGGGGAACCCGCCTGATCTCCTCCCTGGCGCCTTATGAGGAGAAGCAAATCAACGATGTTGTTATTCGGGATGTCTATTTCCCCTGGAACCGCACCTTTGAACTGTCGTTCACTATCGATGTGGGTCCTCTGTCGCTGGCAGAGAACTGAGGAGCCGCCGCTTCACTTCCTCCTTTGGCACCGCCCGGCAGCGTTGAACGAGCGCAAATCTGCATCTTTCAGCCAGCGGCCCGGCGACGGGCAGAAACAGCAGCTTTCTAAAAACAAACCACTGCACGCCAGCAGGCTGATGCCTGCCAAAGGAGCACGCCTGGCAGCGGCCTATTCGGGCCGCTGCCAGGCGTGCTGCCTTATAACAATCTATGGTTTTTATCACATATTCT
The DNA here is from genome assembly GCA_910576845.1 of uncultured Oscillibacter sp. Classification (GTDB taxonomy): domain Bacteria; phylum Bacillota; class Clostridia; order Oscillospirales; family Oscillospiraceae; genus Oscillibacter. The sequence goes on along the minus strand of CAJTJA010000003.1, from coordinate 101,039 downwards.
TATACGCTCGATAGACCTCGCGCCGGGTATAATTTTCCACCGGAGCAAACAGCCCCTCAGGAAGCGCCGTAACCGGAGATTCAGGCTTGTCCGCTTTTGCAAGCAGTCCCTTCTGGAAGCACCAGTCCATTGCTCCCCAGTAAGCATGCTGCCGCTTGCCAGTCCGGCGAATCTGTTCCCACCGGCGGCCAAGGGCCTCTTCCTTGGGAGCCAGAAGCATCGCCAGCTCTCCGCAGGTCATCATATCCCCCAAGCGAAGGCAGTTATCGGAATACACAATCGCCCGTTCTCTTTGGAGTCCGCAAAGTTTTTCAAACAGAGGATCGTCCCGGCCCAGATCGGCGAAGGGGCTTTCCGCCATCAAAGCCTCCACTGTAACCACCTGATAACCATAGGCCCGCAGCAGCTCCAATTGCTTGCGCAGGCCAAACGCCACCGGCGTCCGCTTACCCATATTGTAGCCGTCTTTCTGGAAGATAATCTGCCCGCAGAAAAACTCCGGATCCTTCTCCAGCGCTTTGCGCATAGGCTCCACCATGGCATCCACCTCCGCCTGCAGCGCTGCATCAGGATCGCTGAGCGCAGAGGGCAGCCAGCCCGCACCGTCAAAAGAGGCGGCCAGATACTGATAACCCATCCGGTCGCAGACATCATAGCTGGTAAAACCGTCCTGCATGCGATCCACGTAGTGGGGTGGCCGGTGCATGGAAAGCGCGTAGCCATAGCGGTCCTGCATCAGCGTATCCAGCTTTTTCAGGTCCTCCACCGCCTTCTCCATGCTGCCGAGATACACCCGCGCCCCATAGACAAAGGGCTTTTTCCCAAAAATAATGTGGCGGTACCCATGGCTTGTAATCTGATGCCCCTCCGAGAGCATCCTGCGGATAAGACGGTCATTGTGTACCGCGCCGCCCCTGCCGTCCTGGTGAATATCGGGATAGTGGTCATACCGAACGCCGCCCCAGGCGGCGCTGCCCACCTTGCCGGCCTTATCAGGATAATTTTCGCTGGTATCCCCAACCACATCGAAGGTTCCCTTGGCTCCGAATTCCGCCAAGGTATCCAGCAGCACATCGGTCAAAGATTTCCCGTCAAAACGGTCGGGAGCGGCCGGAATGTCCATTGGGCCATCGTCAAAGGTCATAGCGCAGATGCGCCGGCTGGTTTTCACGCGCTCCACCCGGCGGGTATAGCTGAGGCTGTGTTTTTCCGCCGGGGCAATGATTTTCTTCACAATCCGCTTGCCCTTTTTTCCTATTTTGACAATCAATGACATAGTATGATCTCCCTTTCCGAAATGATATAAAATCTTTTTAAAGCATCGCGCAGCTATCCGGCATAAGCCGGACAGCTTTTATCTGCAAATGACATCCTGCATCAGGCATTTGAGAGCAAATGCTCCCCACTTGAGGTAGGACGCAAAACCTGCGCCGGTTCTCCTGCGCTTGCGCAGCTGGCTCCTGGCCGTGTACCAGGCCCTGCTTCTCCGGCCGGACGTCCGGGCCTGTCCGGACAGCAGCGCCGACTTGACCGCCTCTAATGACAGCGCCTCCGCCTCTATCGTGGTGACGCCGTTCCCCACCTCCTGGGGCCGATGGGCATCGCTCCCGGCAAAAGTCCGAAGGCCGTGGGTTCTGGCAAATGCCGCCGCCAAGCCGTTAGCCTGGCGGATTTTTCGTTCTGCCCGGCTGTTCCATATCTCCACTCCGTCCAGCAGAGGGACAATGGGCGTCAGCCGCATCGCGTCTCTGGAACGCTCAAAGGGATGGGCCAGCACCGCCAGTCCTCCCTGTCCGTGAATCAGCTCCACCGCCTCGTGAAAGTCATGCGTTTCCACCGGCTTTGTGACAAACAGTCCCAGCAGATGCCCATATTCCGTAGATACTTCCACGCCTGGAATCAATAGGAAACCGGGAAAACGCGGCATGTCCTTCTGCACCCGGTCATGATCGCAGACGGCGGCTCCGTTCAGCCCGGCGCGTTTTGCCCGTTCCGCAATCTCCGAAAGGGTCATACAGCCATCCGGTGATTTTTCAGAGTGAACATGCATGTCCAGCCGCAGCTCCATAGCTACCTCCTGAAAAGTGTACTGCGCAGATAATTGCTCATAGGAGCCGGATCCTCCCGGGAGGACAAAGCCTCTTTTGCCCGGAAAATATCCGCCGCCCCCTGAAAAAACTTCCCGAGCCTTCCCCGGCGGAGATAATCCAGCATAGCCGCGCCGTCGTTCAGCAAAAAACGCATCCGTACGCCGGTTTTATAATCACAGGGTTCGTACTCCAAAATCTCCCCCGCCGCCGCCTGGGCATAGCGGCAGGCAAAGGGGCTCCCGGCACAGTCGGTCAGAGGAAAGCTCCCCCAGATCCGTGGATTGACCTCCAGCACACATGAGCCTTTAAACTCCACCCTCGCCATCCCTATAAATCCGAAGGAGGACAGCAAACGGTAAGCCTGCCGGATCATAGCTTCATCATAAAAGCTCTCGCAGCAGGTAGAGGGGCCTCCGGCTGCCGGAAACTCCCGAATCCGGCGATGGCAGAGAGCGCAGACTAAACGGCCTGCTTTGTCCAGCAGCAAGCTGACTCCGGCGCCGTCTCCCTTCACCTGCTCCTGCACAATGGGATGAGGATCGTACTGCGACATAATTTTCAAATAGGCCTGATACTCCGGCGGATTTTTGGCCACAGCATAGCGGTCCCGCGCCTTCAGTCCAAATTTCTCTCCGCAATGGGGTTTAATCACCACCGGATAAGCCTCCGGTTCCCCTTCATACTGCCTGGGTACCGGAATGCCAAGCTCTTCACAGCGGCGATGCACCTTCTCTTTATCGTTGAGCTGGTCCAGCACTTCCGGCGGGGAAATCAGAAAATCGCAGCATTGCGAAAACAGTTCCCGCTGCCGGGACACTGTATTCAGCGTGGCTGCCCCGGCACAGAACAGCACCGGATGGTCATACTCTTCCAGCAGCCCCAGCAGGCGGCCGGTATAGTCCGGCCCATCCGGGGCAGCGGCAATCCGGAGGCCCCGGGAGACAAAGCGGGAAGAAAATACCGGAGGGTCTGGAAAATCGCCCTCCCCGGCCTGAACCGCGACCACCTGCCAGCCAGCACGGCCCAAAGCCCTGGCGGCAGCGATGGAGGAACGGTATTTCGCGTCTGTAAGCACCACGGTTCTCATGGACAGCCTCCTGATTTTCAAGCCGGACACATCGGTCCTGAAGATATTTATGGCAAAGAACAAGCCGCAGCTTGTTGAAAGCGGCAAAGGGGACTCCTTTGATAAAGCGAGACGCAAGGAAAGCCTCCCCGCTTCGAAAACACTTCTGAGCGCTCATAGAGAAAACAGCCTCCCGGCTCTTCTCATGCCCGTGGTCCAGACTGACATCCGGCAGGGCAAAGCCTTTGGAATCCTGGTCTCTGAAAACCGGAACCGTACCTCACACCTCGCTCCGGCAGTATTTTTTATTATAACAAAGGATTGCTTCCAAAGAAAGGCCGCAGGGAAAATTTTTTCATACAGCTCATTTTGCCTGCGGCGCTTTCTGAAAAAATGGGAATGCCCGGCAGCGAGGGTGTTTTTACCCGGAAGGCATGTGATATCCGTAAGGCTGCAGCGCGGCCTTACGGATGTCCAACCGCCAGGCAAGGTGGTTTTCCGCGGAAATTTTGACGCATCTCAAGAAAATCCGCACAGCATCAGCAAAAAATATCCCGTCACGGCAAAAGGAAACTCCCCCGGAATCCATCAGGATTTCAGGGGGAGCCGCCGCTTAACGAAAAGTATCTGCCCTTCCGGCATTCCGGTTCTTTTGCAAAAGGCTCTAATATTACTTCCGAACGGAAATGCCGGAAGTAATATGTGCCATGTTTTGCGGCTGCCGCCGTTTACGGCGGCGAGCAAAACGGCTGAAATCCAATTGTATGATTGCCGAATTTTAAATTCAGCAATCATACCCATACCGCTTCCGGTATTTCAGCAGCAGCACCGCTGCCATACCTGTTCCGAGCAGCTCCGCCGCAGGGGATGCCAGCCATACCCCCATGACACCGCCCAGCAAAAGCGGCAGTATTTGAATGCTGGCCACCGTGAACAAAAAGGAGCGGGAGAACGCCAGAACAGCAGACACCACTCCGTTCGAAAGGGCGGTAAACATTCCGCTGGCAAACACATTCAGACCCACAAACAGCAGCGCCAGAGAACACAGACGGCTGCCAGTCACCGCCAGCTCATAGACCGGGCTCCCCGGGCGGGTGAAAATTCCCACCAGCGGCACAGCCGCTAAAAGCGACACCGCTGTACAGAGCGCCGAGGCGCCTATGATAAAACGCAGACTGAATTTCACCAGCTTTTTCAGCTTTTCATGATTTTGCTCTCCGTAGTAATAGCTGATCATAGGCGCCACTCCGTAGGTGTAGCCAATGAACAGGGCACTTACAAACATGAGAACATACATAATGATGGTAATGGCCGCAACGCCGTCCTCGCCTATGTACTTCAGCATCGCCAGATTAAACAGCAGTGTGGTTATGCCGGACACCAGCGAGGTGGCCAGTTCCGACAGTCCATTGGCAGAAGCATGGAACAGAACCCGGCCGCGAAAAACCGGCTTTTGAAAGTGCAGCAGACTGCCTTTGCGGCAAAATACCAGGAAACCCACCACAGCGGTGAAGGAATAACCTAACCCGGTGGCAATGGCCGCTCCCCGAATCCCCATATTCAGCAGGGCAATCAGCCCATAATCCAGCACAATATTGCTCACACCGCCTGCCACTGTGCAGATCAAAGACAATTTTGACATGTCGGCGGCAATCAAATAAAGCGAGAAATTATACATAAGCAGGATGGGGATTGTGAAAATCAAGTAAGCGCTCAAATAGGCGCGGCAGTACGCAAATACCTCCGAAGACAGGCCCATCGCGCCCAGCATATCATCCATCAGGGCATAACCCAGGAGCATCATGACGGCTCCCACCGTCACATTGGTTAAAATCAGCAGAGTGAAATCCTGACGGGCCTCCGATTCCTTTTGTTCGCCCATTTTCTTCATAATTACGGCGCTTCCCCCGGTGGCCAGCATCCCGGAAACCGCCGTGATAAGTCCGATGGCCGGAGCGGTAAGGTTGATGGCAGACAGAGCGTTCGTACCGATCAGGTTGGAGACGAACAGCCCGTCCACCATGGTGTAAAAGGTATTGAACACCGTCATTACAATCGTAGGAAACGCGAAACGCAGAATATTCCTGCCGGTAACCGGCAGGTGATAGGAATTCAGCTTATTCTCCATTTTGCCCTCCTAATTTCTGTAATCGATATCCTGGGCGTCTCCCAGCTCGAAATGCTGTACCTCTCTCCCCTCTTTCAAAAGGCGGACTGCCGAAACGCGGCGGTTCCAGGCGGGCGCAAAATAATAAATGCCGCTCTCCGCACACATAACGCTGGTGCAAAGGGTCTGCTCGTACACCTTGTAACCCGGGCCGGCTTTCGCCAGCCCCTCCGGGATATCCACCGGGGCAAATGCCCGGAACATCCGGGATACTCCATCCAACTCACACTCACCCCGAACGGCAAATTCCTTCATAAACGCCAGACGCACAAAGCGGGACGGCGAGGAATAATCTCCCGGCAGGCCAAAACCGCCTCCCAGCCGCTCACCGAACTCCCGAATTTCATACCCCGCGATGGTACAGGGCGCTTTCGGCAGGTTGGTGACGCCTACATAATTCCGTAAATTGGTGCGATGCCAGAGATAATCTGGGCTGTTGGTCAGCACACCGATGGTCTGCCGGTGAATTTTCAGGCCGGTCTCGTCCGGCTCTATCACAACTGCCTCTCCGCTCCGGTCGCTGAGAATATAGTGAGCGGGCAGGGGCTTGCCCTGGACCGGCTCGTCCACTAAGGACAGAGAAGCCATGGCCCCGACTGCCTCGTTAACCCCGGCACACTGGCTGAGAAGCCAGGCCAGCAGACGGCCGGGGTGCACGGCGGTCCTTCCAGGCATAACGGTCCGGCTGTACATGGCATACCCCGGATAATGAAGGAGCGCCCCCATCAGACCGGCGGCGTTTACGCCGTCCACCAAAATCGGTTCCCCGAACCCCAGTACTGCCATGCCGGTATACGCATAGCGGCCGGGACGGGCTCCACTGCCCGGCCGAAGGCCCGGGACACAGGGAATACCCTGCGGAACTCCAATCACCCGATTGGCCGCCAAATCCCCAAACTGATCGTAGGTCCGCCCCAAAAGGTGACGTCCATCCTTCGTACTCCAAGAGAAGCTGCTGCATCCAAAATCCATTTCGCCTGCCTCCTGTTTACAATTATTTTTTCTCCCCGGCTTGAAAACATACCTTGTGTGAAGTATCATAAACCGTGTGGCCGCCACACAGTCAATAAAAATTTTTGATTGGGAGGAGGAATTTTTATGGACCATCCAAACGGCTGGATGACCTCCGGCGCATTCGCCGCTTTCTGCGGCACAACCAAGGAAACTCTTCGCCACTATAAAGATATCGGCCTGCTGTCTCCGGCTTATAAAGGCGGCAACGGCTATTTTTATTACGGCGCAGAGCAGTTTTATGATTTTTGCGCAATTTCTATTTTCCGCCAGACCGGGACCTCTCTGGAAAATGTACGCCGCGGCCTTCAAGAGCAAGACTCCGCCAAAACACTGTCTCTGCTCCTGGAACAACAGCAGCGGCTGGGTGAGGAACGGCAAAAGCTGGAGCAAATGGAGTTTGTGCTTTCCGGCATGATTCGGGGCCTGAAGCTGGGGAACGCTCCGGATATGATTCCCAAAACAGCCTGGTTTAAAAAAGAGCATCTCCTGGCTGTTCCAGCGGAAGAACTGGAAGCTTTTATTCCGGCAGATGCCGGCGAGGATGAAATGCTGATTACGGTGCTGAACCGGTGCCGAACACTGTGCCGGCAATATGGCCTGCAAACCGATTACCGGCTGGGTGCGCTTCATCTGCCTGGGGAACATACGGGACAGGCAGCGATCAGTCACCTTTACACTTGTCTTAAAGAACAGGCAGACTTTCCCTATTATATGGAAAAGCCCGCCGGAAATTATGCGTATCTCTGCTGCCGGGGCCGGTGGGATATCTCCGGCGGCTATCATGCCCTGAACAGATATATCTGCGAACAAGGCCTGCGAACAACCGGCAGTCTATACGCATATGACCTGGCCGGATTCATTTTAAACGGTGTGGAAAAGAACGCGGCATCCATGATCTCTATACGGCTGGAGGATGAAAATTCCAAATCCGCATGCGTATTTTAAAAGACGAGGCTCCTGTTCCGGCAAATTTTCCATTCATGTACTTGTATATTTTTGCCCGGACAGCAGGACAGCATGCAAAGTACCCAGGGACCATATGAAAAATGACAGAGTATCCGGCAAGGAGAGATTTATTCAAAGGGCATATTTCCGCAAGGGACTGTCTAACCGCTGGGTGAGGCAGTTTTTCGCAGATGTCCCAATGGATTTAAGCAACACCGCTCCGGCGGAAGGGATGCCTCGGAGCAGTGTTTTACCGGTCTCAAAACAGACGGTTGCCTTCCATTGGAGCGCCTTTCTAAAAACCGTCCCAAACAGCAGAAAACCGGAGGGCCTCAAGGGCCCTCCGGCCAGGCGGTCAAAACTATCGTTTTGACCGCCTGCGCAAGTTTTCAGAACCTTAAAATTGTTCTGAAAACTTTTGATTTGAATCGTGCAGGAAACCCCTTCCTGGGCTTCCCGCACACACTCTTCCTTCCCGTCGATGTAATCTTCCCGTTTTTCCACAGTCTGACCGGAGGGCCTCAAGGGCCCTCCGGCCAGGCGGTCAAAACTATCGTTTTGACCGCCTGCGCAAGTTTTCAGAACCTTAAAATTGTTCTGAAAACTTTTGATTTGAATCGTGCAGGAAACCCCTTCCTGGGCTTCCCGCACACACTCTTCCTTCCCGTCGATGTAATCTTCCCGTTTTTCCACAGTCTGACCGGAGGGCCTCAAGGGCCCTCCGGTCTCTCATATCCTTTATCCTTTATTCCTTTATCTCATCTCAATTACTTTCATCCGCTGGCACATCTGCCGCCATGGGCTCATAAACAGCCGTCACTCCATCCGCTTCGCCCATGTCTGTCTTCGCGCTGTTCAGTGCGTCCATATCACCTCCGGTGCCGCCGGTGGTGATATAGTACATGTCGCTGCCCTGCGCAGAGCTGAGGATCATATGATCCTCCACTGTGCCCTGAACAGTAATCGTGGTGCCGTCTTCCAACGCCGCTGTGTATTGTCCGCCTTCGTTCAGTGCGTCGGTAATGTCGGTCTCTGTGCCATCGATGATGAGGTACAGCCGGTCATTTCGCTTCTCTGTAACAGCCGCTCCGTGTTCAGGAGAAAACAGCCCCTCAATGACGCCGTCAGACACACCGCCGGTAACATTCACTGTGAATGTCTCGCCGCCGTCCAGCATAGAGCAGGTGACAACAAATGTCTGGAAAACGTTCTCCAACAGCTCACCGCCGCTGGCCGCATTTGCACTGACCGCCAAGGCTACGGTGAGCATGGCCGCCAGCCCTGCCGCCCGCAGAATCTTCAAAGGCCGCCGCATCATCTTTTTTTCGTTCATCTCATTCATTTTTAAAAGAACCTCCTTCTTTGCCTCGCCGGAGGCTTGGAGCCGCGAGAATGTTTCACGATACAATTTTTCGTCGATCATAGGGCTTCTGCCTCCTTCAGTCTGATCTTTAACTGCCCCCTAGCCCGCATGAGCCAGGTCTGGACGGTGGACGTCTTGGCTCCCAGCAGCCCGGCAATCTCTTTTACGGAGTAGCCCTCATAATAATGGAGGTACACCGCTCCCCGGTACTTCGGCGGCAGCCCCATTACCTGCTGAAACAATTCCGTCTGGGAGGGCTGGTCAAAGACCGCAGTCTCTTCTACCTCGTCCAGTGAGCTGGAGCGCCTCCGCCAAGGAGCACGAAGCAGTTTCCTGCATTCGTTTACCGTCACCCGGATGAGCCAGCGCTTTTCATGGTCTGCTGACTCAAAATCCTTCAACTCCACGTAAAGCTTCAGCAAAGATTCCTGCATTATGTCCTCTGCGTCCGCCCGGTTCTTCAAGTAGCTGTACGCCAAACGAAACACCATGTCTCCATATAGCTCCACCGCTTCCTGAAACCGATGCTCTGTCAAAACGTCTCACCTCCTTCGCGTTGGTTTGGAAGGACCCTTCTATAGGGAATATCCCTCAGGAGGCTATGATATCTCACATAACTGAAATTTTCTAAAAAAAGCCAGGGAACCCGAAACGGGTTCCCTGGCTTTTCCAATAAAGCGATAAACTTGCTTATTTCTTCCCCTGCCACTTGGAGACGCAGAGGGAGCAGGCGATGTCGCCGGTGACGTTCAGGCAGGTGCGGCCCATGTCGAAGAGCCGGTCCACCGCCACAATGAGACCGATGTAGGCCACGGGAATACCCAGGGTTTCCAGAACCATCGCCAGCATAATCATGCCCGCGCCGGAGACGCCGGCAGTGCCGATGGAGGCCAAGGTGGCCGTGACCACCACAATCACCATCTGCCCAATGGTCAGGTGGATACCCGCGCAGGAGGCGATGAATACCGTGGCCACACACTGGTAAATAGCCGTACCGTCCATATTGATGGTGGAGCCCAGAGGCAGAACAAAGGCGGCAATATCGTCCTTGGCCCCCAGCTCATGAGCGCACTCCTTGGAAACCGGCAGAGTCGCCGCAGAGGAGGTGGAGGTGAAGGCAAAAATCATGGCGGCAAAAGCACCCTTGAAGAACTTGACAGGACTCATGCCCACAAAAATCTGAGCCGACAGAGAGTAGACAAATACGGCGTGGACAACATAGCCGATGTACGCGCAGAGGATGACCAGGAACAAAGAGCCTAGAATGGCCGCCCCCTGGGTGGCGGTAACCCAAGCCATATAGGTGAACACGCCCACGGGGGACAGGGAAATAATGAATTCCATCAGCCGCTCAATAACAGCGTAGAAGGAACCGACCAGATCCCGGCAGAGCTTCCCCTTTTCTCCGGCCATCATAATGGCTCCGCCGAAGAAGAGGGAAACTACAATGACCTGAAGCATGTTGGCGTTAACAAAAGCCCCCCACATGTTGCTCGGGAAGATGTCTACCAGTACGGACATAAACCCGTTGAAGGCTTTCGGTTCATACTCCGCCGCGCCCAGCTCCGCGGAGAGGTCGGGAAACAGTCCCGCGCCCATAAAGATGTTGGCAAACACCAAACCGATGACGCAGGCAATAGCGGTGGTGCAGAGGAAGTAGGCTACCGTCTTCACACCCACGGAGCCCACCTGCTTCATGTCGCCCATGGAGAGGATGCCGTCAATCATACTCAGCAGCACCACAGGGACAACGATGAACTTCAACAGGTTCACGAAGATGTCGCCAAAGGGCTTCAAATACGCCGCAGTAAAGGCTGCCAATCCAGCGAAATAGCAGACCAGACCCACCACGATACCGGCGACAAGCGCAAGCAGTATCCGCATGGGCAGGTTATTTTTCTTCTTCATACACTCACCTCATAAAAATAAAATTTTGGGAGCTTTCATGGGGGCATCAGTGTTTTGGACAAATGCCCTGCTGAAAACCCTCTCCAAATTGGCCACATTATACCAAAGTTGTCAGGAAATGTAAAGGGGAAATGGAAAGATTGTGAAAAAAGTATGAAAAAATCATGAACTAAAGGCAGATGTCTGATATAATAAACAGACATCTGCCTTTAGTTTTAAATTACTCGCCCCGCACAGCAAAGCCGCAGAATCGGATGGCGGCTTTGGCCAGTTCTTCGGTGGGGTCCACGCAGGGCATATTCAGCCTCAGTTCCCGGACCGCCAAGGGCAGTTCTGTGCAGGCCAGGAGGAAGACCTCCGCCCCCCGGCGGGCCAGGCTCTCCGCAGCGGAGCAGAAGGCCTCCCGGTACTGGGACGGCGGAGCCCCAGCCTTGACACCCCGATAGATGACGTCCATCAAAGCCTCCTGCTCCGCAGCATCCGGAACCAGGAAGGGCACGCCCTGGGCTGTCAGGGCCTTTTGGTAGAGCTCTGCCGAAAGGGTGCCCTTCGTCGCTAAAATCGCCGCCGTCTTCCCCGGGAAACGCCTCCGGCAGGCTCCCGCCGCCGCTCCGATCATGCTGACAAAGGGCCGCTCCGATATCTCCACCAGCCGGGGCAGAAAATAGTGGGCGGTGTTGCAGGGCATGATGATGCAGTCCGCACCGCAGGCTTCCAGCTTCCGCAGGGAATCTGTCATGGCGGGAAGCGGGTCCTCTCCGCCATCCAGAATGGCGGCGGTGCGGTCCGGAATGGAGGCGTTGCTGTCGATGTAAACCCGGATATGCTCATTATCTCCGTTGGCGCCGGTAAGGGCCACAATTTTTTGAAAGAGGTCTGCCGTGGCCATGGGCCCCATACCGCCTAAAATACCGATGCTCTTCTTCATAGCGCTCCCGCCTCCTATTTCCAGAAGTCTGGGAACAGCAATTCGCTTCCCACCTTCACCGTCAGCAGAATTAAAACAACGATTACCGCCGGGCGGACGATCCTGCTTCCATTCTTAATAGCGAGACCGGACCCAATGTAATGCCCCGCAATGGAAGCCACAGCAGCAGTAAGCCCCACACCCCAATATACATAGCCTGAAACTACTTGGGTCACGAGACTTCCTATGTTGGACGAGAGATTGATTACCTTTACACCTCCCGCCGCATGGCGGGTATCCATCTTAGCGGCCCGGATAAAGAGAATCATCAGAAAGGTGCCGGTTCCGGGACCATAGTAACCGTCATAACCGCCGATAACAAAAGAGGCGGCCCAGACAATGGCCATCTGCCGGCTGGAATCAATTTCTCCCGGTTCATCCGGCCAGTCATGGTTGCGCAGGGTGATGAACGCCACCACCGGAAGCACCAGCAGCAGCATATATTTCAGCACCGCGTCCGGTGTTCTGTGCTGGAGCCATGTTCCAAGTACTGAGCCTGTCAGGGCAAAGATAATCGCTGGGCCAAACACCCGCCACTTGACATAGCCGTTTTTGATAAACCGGGCAGTTGAAAACACCGTACCGATAGAGGCGGACACTTTATTGGTTCCCAGCGCGTAGGGCGCAGGTAAATCGCCGAAGGCAATGAGGTGCGTAGGCGCGGAGATAATGCCGCCGCCGCCGGCAATGGCATCCATAAAAGAGGCCAGAAATACGCCCAGGCAAATCAGCAGCACCACCCAAAGGGGGAACCCGTCGATCCGCAGGGCCGTCAAAAATTGAAACATGAAAAAAACCTCCTGATGAAAATAGCCCAGCGCAGCTTGGCATCCAGCTGCAAGCAGCCCTTACTATAACAGGAGAGACTGTTAAAATCAACCGGCAGTCCGCTTCTTTTTGAGATACACACGCGGTTTCTTTCTCCATCCTTTGCACATTTTGCCGAAGGTTCACAAAAAATATTGTGAATCTTGCGGCAGATTTGGGGGAACATGCTAAAAGACAGGCAGTTTTTTCGACAGTACCGTCCTTGACGCTATTTTCCAAAAGAAGTATAATAGTTAAGAATAACCCCGCATTGTTTTTCAAAACAGTCTGTCCTGCGTTTAGCGGCGGGCTGAGCGCCCTGAGAGGCGCCAGGAAATCGGCGGGCCGCTCGCCCAAAAGCGGCATCTGCATGTTCGGAGAACTTTTTTATTCTCCGCTCCGCAGCTTTGCACGGAGGTTAACTATGGCAAAACATGATCAAGCCGAACGCTTCCACGCCGGTACCCTGACGGATGGCTGGCGCTGGTTCGGCTCCCATCCTGATAAAAAGGAAAAAGAGGATGGCTGGACATTCCGGGTCTGGGCTCCCCACGCTCAGAGCGTTTCCGTAGTAGGAGATTTTAACGACTGGAAGGAGGGCGTCCACAGCCTTACCCGCCAGGGTGAAGTCTGGGAGGGTTTTATCCCCGGGCTGGCGGAATATACCTCCTACAAATACGCCGTTACCGGTCCTGACGGAAAGGTGCGGCTGAAGACGGACCCCTATGCTTTCCACTGTGAGACCCGTCCTGCTACCGCCGGCAAGCTCTATGATATTGAGGGCTTCAAGTGGAGCGACGCCGCGTTTCTGGCAAAGCAGGAAAAGCACCCTGTCTACGAATCTCCTTTAAATATCTACGAGGTGCACCTGGGCTCCTGGAAAAAGCGGGAAAACGGTGATTTTTACGATTATAAGGACATGGCGAAGGAGCTGGCAGCCTATGTCAAGGAAATGGGCTACACCGCCATTGAGCTCCTGCCCGTGCTGGAGCATCCCTTTGACGGGTCTTGGGGCTATCAGTGCACCGGCTATTTTGCCCCCACCTCTCGTTACGGCACACCCAAGGACTTCCTGTGGTTTGTAAACCACATGCACAAAAACGGCATTTCCGTCATCCTGGACTGGGTCCCCGCTCATTTCTGCAAGGACTCCCACGGGCTCTATGAATTTGACGGAGGCTGCTGCTACGAGTACAGCGACCCCAATAAGTGGGAACATGCCTCCTGGGGCACCCGGGTCTTTGACTACGGCCGTCCCGAAGTAAAAAGCTTTCTTTTCTCCTCCGCCCGTTTCTGGCTGGAAGAGTGCCACATCGACGGTCTCCGGGTGGATGCCGTGGCCTCCATGCTCTACCTGGACTACAGCCGCCAAGGCGGCGCCTGGACCCCAAACAAATATGGCGGACACGAGAACCTGGAGGCTATTGACTTCCTGCGGGAGCTGAACGCCATGGCATTCGGCGTCAAACCCGGCGTCATGATGATCGCCGAGGAATCCACCGCCTGGCCTATGGTCAGCCGTCCTGCCGATATCGGAGGCTTGGGCTTCAACCTCAAGTGGAACATGGGCTGGATGAACGACATGTGCCATTATTTGAAGCTGGACCCCTGGTTCCGCCAGGACCACCATAAGGATATCACCTTCTCCATGATGTACGCCTTCTCCGAGAACTTTGTGCTGCCTATCTCTCATGACGAAGTCGTCCATATGAAAGGTTCTGTAGTGGGCAAGATGCCCGGCGACTACACCACCCAGCTCCGCTGCACCCGGGGGTTTTATGCCTACCTTCTCGCTCACCCAGGCAAAAAGCTCCTGTTTATGGGCGCGGAACTGGGCCAGTGGCATGAGTGGAACGATAAAGAACAGCTCGACTGGTATCTGCTGAACAACGAGGAAAACCAGAAAGTCCATCGTTTCTTTAAGGAAGCCAACGCTTTTTACAAAAAAGAGCCCGCTCTCTGGGAAGTTGACTTCAGCTGGGAAGGCTTCGAGTGGCTGGTGGTAGACGACAACCACAATAATGTGGTCGTTTTCCTCCGCAAGGATAAAAAGGGCCGGGATATCCTTTGTGCGGTGAATTTTTCTCCTAATACTTACGAGAATTACCGGATGGGTGTTCCCGCCCACAAGCAGTATACTCCTGTTTTTAATACTGATGATTCCGCCTACGGCGGCGACGGTTTTGGAGATGACGCCCCTGTGCCGGTGGAAGCGGTTCCCTCACATGGAAAGGATCATTCCGCTGCCATCCGCATCCCCGCTTTCGGCGCAGTATTTCTCCGGGGCGAGGGAACCTACCCAAAGCCCAAAGCCGTCAAGGCGTCTAAGGCGGTAAAGACAGCAGAAAAGACCGCCAAGGTCATGGGAAAGACCGCAAAAGCCTCTGCTGCCCCCCTCGTGAAGGCCATCAAGTCCTCTGCCAAGGGAAAAAAGGCCGCTGAAGAGGGCAAAACTGGAAAAACCTCTAAAAAGCCCAAAGCGAAAAAACAGGCAAAGGAGCTGAAAGAGACATGAAAAAAGAATGCATTGCCATGCTGCTGGCCGGAGGACAGGGCAGCCGTCTCTACGTCCTCACCGGAGACATGGCAAAGCCAGCCGTTCCCTTCGGCGGCAAATACCGCATCATCGATTTTCCCCTCTCCAACTGCACCAATTCCGGCATTGATACCGTAGGTGTGCTGACTCAGTACCGCCCTTTGGAACTGAACAGCTATATCGGCAGCGGCCAGCCCTGGGACCTGGACGGGTCCTCCGGCGGCGTCCATATCCTTCCTCCTTATCAGGGCAGCAAGGGCGGCACCTGGTACAAAGGCACCGCTAACGCCATTTATCAGAACTTGGGTTTCATCGATATGCACGACCCTGAGTATGTGGTCATCCTCTCCGGTGACCACATCTATAAGATGGACTATTCCGATATGCTGGCCCGCCACAAGGCCGCCGGCGCTGCCTGCACTATCTCCGTCATGGAGGTTCCTTGGGCTGAGGCCTCCCGTTTCGGCATCATGAGCGTGGACGGAGACGACATGATCACCGAGTTCGCCGAAAAGCCCAAGGAGCCCAAGAGCAACCTGGCCTCCATGGGTATCTATGTATTTTCCTGGAGGGCTCTGCGGCAATATCTTATTGACGATGAGAATACCGAGGGTTCCGAAAACGACTTCGGCAAAAACATCATTCCCACCATGCTGGCTAAACATGAGCGCTTGGCCGCCTACCGTTTCGAAGGCTACTGGAAAGACGTAGGCACTCTGGAATCTCTGTGGGATGCCAACATGGATATGCTGGCTCCCGAGTCCGGTTTGGACCTACGGGACCAGTCCTGGCCCATCTACGCCCGTTCCATCAGCGCTCCTCCCGCTTTCCTGGGAGAAAAATCCACTGTCACCCACAGCGCCGTGAACCGGGGCAGCATACTGGAAGGCATTGTGGAAAACTCTGTTCTCTCTCCCAATGTCATTGTGGGCGAAGGCGCCGCAATTCGCTATTCCGTTCTCTTCCCCGGCGTCGTGGTCGCTCCCGGCGCGGTGGTGGAATATGCTATTCTGGGTGAAAACTGCAAAATCGGTCCAGGCTGCCATGTGGGCGGCACGCCGGAAAATACGCCGGAGGGCTGGGGCCTGACTGTGCTGGCCCCAGGCTGTGAGCTGCCGGAGGGCAAGGACGCCAAGGCCGGCGTCATGCTGAACCGCAATGGTGAGGAGGTGTCCAAATGAACGGACTGCATGGAATCATTTTCACCTATGAGCGCCGCGGCAACCTTCAGGAGCTGGGTTCTATCCGCTCCTCCGCCTCCATTCCCTTTGGCGGAAGGTTCCGGGCGGTAGACTTTGCCCTCAGCAGCCTGGTAAACGCCGGGGCTACGGACGTGGGCATCATTCTCCACGGCCATTATCAGAGCCTGCTGGATCACCTGGGCACTGGCAAGGACTGGGACCTGAGCCGCAAGCGGGGCGGCCTGCGGCTGCTGCCTCCTTTTAACTACAAAGGAGACTGGGGAGCTATGCCCTACCGGGGTCACATGGAGGCCCTAGCTGCCGTGCGGACCTATCTGGAGGATATCCGTCAGGATTACGTGGTTATGATGGACGGCGATCTCGTGGCAAACCTGCCCTTGAGCGACGTGTTTGAAAGTCACATGAAATCCGGGGCGGACATCACCGTAATCTGCGCCAACGACAGCTTTATGACTGAGGACGGCACCTATTTCCAGGTTGGCGAAGGCGGCCGGATCACCGAGGTCTTTTACAATCTTCACACCCCGAGAGGGCTCAGAGGTCTGGGTGCTTTCGTCGTCTCCAAGAAACTGCTCTTGGAGCTGGTAGATGACTGCGCCGCCAAGGACCAACTCAGCTGGCGGGGAGATGTGCTTCAGGCCCGAAAAGATAAGCTGAACATCCGGAGTTATATCTGGAAGGGTTACGCTGCTCAGATTCGCTCTGTTCAAGAGTATTATGACCGCAGCATGCAGCTGCTGGAACCCGCCATCCGGGCAGATCTTTTCTGCTCTCAGCGGCCTATCCGGGCCAAGAACGCAGACCTCAGCTCCACCTATTTAGGCTCCGGCGGCAAATGCGTCAACTCTTTGTTCGGCGACGGCTGCTCCATCGAAGGCATCGTGGAAAATTCCATTCTCTTCCCTGGTGTAACTGTGGAAGCCGGTGCGGTAGTACGCAACTGCGTGATTTTTAAGGACTCCATTATCAGGAAAGACGCACAGCTCAGCTACATTATCGCTGACAAAGATGTAGAAGTCTTCCCGGGCCGGACTCTCATGGGCCATGCCACCTATCCCATTGTTCTGGCTAAGGGCAGCAAGGTATAAATTTCCATAAAAGGGGGGCGGCCTCGCCCTCCTTTTATGATTGAATGGCAGGTTGACCCTTGTTTCTCAATTTGATATAATAGGCAAAGCGCCGTTCCTGCGGTCTCCTTGTCTACCTGATTCTCCCGGACTCCGCAGGTCTTCCGGTTCAGTGCCGAGGATGATATGAAAAGGAGTGGAGTAAGTAAATGAAGATTTTGTATGTGACCAGCGAAGCAGTTCCCTTTTGCAAAACCGGCGGTCTTGCCGACGTAGCCGGCTCCCTGCCCCCAGCTCTGGCAGAACAGGGAGCGGAAGTGGCCGTGGTCCTGCCCCTTTACCAGCGGGTTCGGGACCGCTTCGGAAGCCAGCTTAAATTCGAGTGTTATGATTATGTGGATTTAGCCTGGCGGCACAGCTACTGTGGGCTATTTTCCCTGGAGAAGGACGGCGTAACCTGGTATTTCTTGGACAACGAGCAGTACTTCAGCCGGGGTACTCTTTATGGCCAGGCAGATGACGGTGAACGTTTTGCCTTCTTCTCCCGCGCCGTAGTCCGTATGCTGGATCATTTTAGATTCTGGCCTGAGGTAATCCACTGCAACGATTGGCAGTCCGCCCTGGTTCCCATCTATCTGAAGGATGACGGCGTCCGCGAGGACCGCTACCGCTCTATTAAAACCGTAGTCACCATCCATAATATTGAATACCAGGGCCGTTATAATCCTTATGTTCTGGGAGACCTCTTTGGTCTGGACGCTGGCTGGGCACAGGATGGCACTATGCTCATGGATGGCGACGCCAACCTTCTCAAAGGCGCTATCCTCTGTGCCGATGCGGTCAACGCTGTCTCTCCTACTTATGCCAATGAGCTGAAAATGCCCTATTTTGCCCACCGGATGGAGGGTATTATGCGTCGGTGCTCCAACAAGCTCTCCGGCGTTCTCAACGGCATCGATATGAAGCTCTATGATCCCAGGACCGACCAGCGCATCCTGAAAAATTTCTCTCAAGAAGACATGACCGGCAAAGATGACTGCAAAGCAGAACTTCAGCGGATGGTCGGCCTGCGGGAGGAAGCTCATACCCCCGTCGTGGCTATGGTCAGCCGCTTGGTCTCTCACAAGGGTTTGGACTTAATCTGCGAGGTGCTCCACGACATGATGGAGCTGCCGATGCAGCTGGTAGTTCTGGGCACAGGAGACCAGCGGTATGAGGAGTTCTTCCACTGGGCCGCCCAGCAGTATCCCGGCCGGATGTCTGTTCGTCTGGACTATAATGAAGATCTGTCCATGGCCATTTATGCCGGCGCGGATCTCTTCCTTATGCCCTCCAAGAGCGAGCCCTGCGGCCTGAGTCAGATGATTGCCATGCGGTACGGCACCGTTCCCATTGTTCGGGAAACCGGCGGCCTGAAGGATACTGTCCAGCCCTGCGAATCCTGGCGCGATGCAGGCAACGGATTCAGCTTTGCCAATTACTCCAGCGGCGATATGCTCCACGTTATCCGGGAAGCTGTGTATCTTTACAAAGACTACCCCGATGTCTTTGGCCGCCTGCGCCAGCGGGCCATGGCCTGTGATTTCAGCTGGGCCCGGAGCGCCAGAGAGTATCTGCGTATTTACGCCACAATCACCGGTCAGGCCTGGCCCATTCACAGCGACACCCACAGGGCGGCAGACACTCCCGCTGAAGAGCCCACTCCTGCTGAGACGCCCGCTCCCGCTGAGGAAACTATCTCCGCCGAGACGCCCGCTCCCGCTGAGGAAACTATCTCCGCCGAGACGCCCGCTCCTGTTGAGGAGACCACTCCTGCCGGAGAAACCGTTTCCGAAGAAAAGAAGCCCGCAAAGAAAACCCGGAAAACCGCCTCCAAAGCCGCCGGGAAGACCGCCAAGACCGAAAAGAAAACCGAGAAGAAGGCAACCTCAAAGAAAGGAACCGCCGGGAAGAAAAAGTCGGCGGAGTGATGAACGCTTATGGCAGCAATTACGACAAAAGAACTGGAAGAAGCCCTGTCCTCTAAGCTGATGACCAATTTCGGCAAAGCTGCCGATGAGGCCACCGAAGGCGAGATGATGCGGGCCAGCGCCCTGGTTCTCAGGGACATGATGGCCCTCCGGGAAGTCGAAACCCGGAAGAAAACCCGTCGGGACAAGAAAAAGCAGGTTCATTACCTGTCCATGGAATTTCTCATGGGCCGGAGCCTGATGAAGAACGCCTACAACCTGGGACTTCTGCCCCAGCTGAAGGAAGCGCTGGAGCATCTGGGCTTCAAGGCCGGCGACATCTTTGAGATGGAGCCCGACGCCGCTCTTGGCAACGGTGGCCTGGGCCGTCTTGCCGCCTGTTATCTGGACTCCATGACCACTCTGGAGATTCCGGCCACTGGCTACTCCATCTGTTATGAGCTGGGTCTTTTCAAGCAGAAAATCATAGAGGGCCAGCAGGTGGAACTTCCCGATCACTGGAAGGACCTGGGCGCCGCATGGCTGCTGCCCAAGCCCGCTGAGGCGCAGACCGTCTCCTTTGGCGGCACTGTCCGGGAATTCTGGGCAGACGGTTATCTCCATACCGTTAACGAAAATGCCACCACAGTGCAGGCAGTTCCTTACGACATGGAGATTGCCGGTTACAATACAAATCACGTCAATGTTCTCCGCCTTTGGGACCCCCGTCCTACCAAGCCCATCGATATGAGCCTTTTCGGCCGCGGAGAATACCTCAAGGCCTCTGAGGAGGAAACCATGGCTGAAACCATCGCCAAGGTTCTCTACCCTGAGGACAACCATATTGAGGGTAAGTCCCTTCGGCTTAAGCAGCAGTATTTCTTCGTCTCCGCCACCATTCAATCCATTACCGCCAAGCATCTGGATACGTATGGGACGCTGAAAAATTTCCACGAGAAAAACGTGATTCAAATCAACGATACCCACCCCACCCTGGTCATTCCGGAGCTGATGCGCATCCTTATTGACGACACCGGCATGAATTGGGACGACGCCTGGTATATCACCACACATTCCGTGGCCTATACCAACCACACTGTATTGGCCGAGGCTTTGGAGCGCTGGCCTCAGACTTTAATGGAGCGCCGCCTGCCCCGGATCTGGCAGATCATTCAGGAAATCTCCAACCGCTGGCAGAAGCGAGTGGAAAACTTCTATCATGACCCCTCCAAGACCAAGAAAATGGCCATTATTTGGGACGGCGAAGTACGGATGGCAAACCTCTGCATTGCCGGCGGCATGGCTGTCAACGGCGTGTCGGCCCTTCACTCCGACATTTTGCGCAATGACGTTTTCAAAGATGCCTGCGCCATGGAGCCCCAGAAGTTCCAAAACGTCACCAACGGCATCGATCACCGCCGCTGGCTCAGTGAGATCAATCCTGGCCTGGACAGCCTCATTCAGGACCTGACCGGCGGGACTGCTTACCTCTCCGACGCCTCCGTCCTCCAAAAGCTGGACGCTTACGCGGACGACAAAACCGTGCTGGACCGTCTGGCGGAAATTAAGCGCAAGAACAAGGAGCTTTTTGCCCTCCATGCCAAACGGAGCCGGAAAGTCATTCTGAATCCTGACGCCATCTTTGATGTGCAGGCAAAGCGTCTCCACGAATATAAGCGGCAGCTTCTGAACGTGCTGCATATTATCGCACTTTACCAAAATCTGAGGGATAACCCCAACTCCATCACGCAGCCTCATGCTTTCCTCTTCGGGGCGAAAGCAGCTCCGGGTTATGCGGTTGCAAAGCGGATTATCCGCCTCATCAACTCCTTGGCGGACCAAATTGATCATGATCCCATCTGCAAGGATAAACTGCAGGTGGTCTTCCTGGAAAACTACCGGGTTTCCCTGGCTGAGGTGCTGATGCCCGCCAGCGAAGTGAGCCAGCAGATTTCCACTGCCGGCAAGGAGGCCAGCGGCACCGGCAACATGAAATTCATGATGAACGGCGCTCTGACCATCGGTACTTTGGATGGCGCCAACGTGGAGATGCACGAGGTTCTGGGAGATGAGAACATGTTCCTCTTCGGCCTCCACGCTGACGAGGTGGATGCTTTGAAACGGGAGGGCTATGTACCTCAGCGCTGGTACAACCGGGATGAGCGGCTCCGCCGGGTTATGGACACTCTGCGCGGCGGTTTCCGGGACGGCGTCAGTTATGAGGATCTATACCAGCGGCTTCTGCTGGGCATGGGCGGCAGTCCCGCCGATGAGTATCTGCTTTTGGCAGACTTCGATTCTTACTGCGAAGCGGAGAAGCGTATGGCAGAGACCTACGCCGACCCTGTCAAGTGGAACCGCATGAGCCTGCATAACATTGCCCGCAGCGGCATCTTCGCCGCCGACCGCTCCATTGCCCAGTATGCGGACAACATCTGGCACGTTCCTCACAAGTGATATCTGCATTTCTTTCCAGAAAGAAATGCAAGCGAGCTGACTCGCCGCAGCCGTGAGAAGCGGCTGGCCAAGGCAAAAGCCGGGTGTCTTAAAAAGGTAAACGAGGGCCGTATCCAAACTGGATACGGCCCTCGTATTTATACAGTTTGTTTAGTGGATTGCCTTGCTGTCAACCTCTTCCTTGAGTTTCGCGGCAAACGCCTCCAGACTCATGGCGCCCAGGTCCTCACCGGAACGGGTTCGAACAGAGACAGTCTGGTTCTCCACATCCCGGTCACCCACAACCAGCATGTAGGGAATCTTCTCCAGGGTAGCCTCCCGAATCTTCTTGCCGATCTTCTCATTGCGAGTATCGGTCTCCACCCGGAACCCCTTCTGGTCCAAAGCGGCGGCTACCTCGGCAGCATAGGCGTCCGCCCGCTCGGTGACGGTGAGAATCTTCACCTGAACGGGATTCAGCCACACGGGGAACGCTCCGGCAAAGTGCTCTGTAATGACGCCGATAAAGCGCTCAATGGAGCCCAAAACCACCCGGTGAATCATAATGGGGCGGTGCTTTGCGCCGTCCTCGCCGGTGTACTCCAGCTCAAAGCGCTCAGGCATCTGACTATCCAGCTGGATGGTGCCGCACTGCCAGGTACGGCCCAGGGAATCGGCCAGATGGAAATCCAGCTTCGGGCCGTAGAACGCGCCGTCGCCTTCATTGATCTCAAAGTCCTTGCCCATGTCGGTGATGGCATTTTTCAGGATATCCTGATTCCGCTCCCACTCGTCCACCGTGCCGATATGGTCCTCCGGCATCGTAGAAAGCTCAATGGTGTAGCTCAGGCCAAAGGTGGAGTATACCTCGTCGAAGAGGCGCACGGTCTCTTGAATAACGTCCTTCATCTGATCCCGGGTCATGAAGATGTGGGCGTCGTCCTGGTTAAAGCAGCGCACCCGGAACAACCCGTGGAGGGCGCCGGACAGCTCGTGCCGGTGGACCAGACCGATCTCTCCCACCCGGAGGGGCAGCTCCTTATAGGAGTGGGGCTCACTGGCATACACCAGCATACCGCCGGGGCAGTTCATGGGCTTAACAGCGTAGTTCTCCTCGTCGATAATGGTGGTATACATATTGTTTTTATAGTGATCCCAATGCCCGGAACGGAGCCAGAGCTCCTGGTTCAGGATAATGGGGGTGGAAATTTCCACGTAGCCATATTTCTTGTGGACCTGCCGCCAGTACTCCAGCAGTGTGTTTTTCAGCACCATGCCCTTGGGCAGGAAGAAGGGGAAGCCGGGGCCCTCGTCCCGGAGCATAAACAGACCCAGCTCCTTGCCAAGCTTCCGGTGGTCCCGGCGCTT
This sequence comes from uncultured Oscillibacter sp., assembly GCA_910576845.1. Lineage (GTDB taxonomy): Bacteria > Bacillota > Clostridia > Oscillospirales > Oscillospiraceae > Oscillibacter. The sequence continues at coordinate 78,154 of CAJTJA010000003.1, read as the reverse complement.
CGCCTCTTCGATTTTTGCAAGATATTCATCCAGCTCCTCCTTCTTGGGGAAGGCGATGCCGTAAATGCGCTGGAGGGTTTCCCGGTTGGAATCGCCTCGCCAATAGGCGGCGTTGCAGGCGGTCAGCTTGATGCCGTTGCCCTTCACGCGGCCTGTGGAGTCCAGGTGGGGACCGGCGCAAAGGTCGGTGAACTCGCCCTGCTTGTAGAAGCTGATGGCGGCATCCTCGGGGAGATCGTTGATAAGCTCCACCTTGTAGGGCTCACCCTTCTCCTCCATAAACTTCAGCGCCTCCGCCCGGGGCAGCTCAAAGCGCTCCAGTTTCAGCTTCTCTTTGCAGATTTTCCGCATCTCTCCTTCGATTTCCTCCATGATCTCAGGGGTGAAGGGGAAGGGAGAGTCCATGTCGTAGTAAAAGCCCTCGTCAATGGATGGGCCGATGGCCAGCTTTACCTCCGGGTGCAGGCGCTTGACGGCCTGGGCCAGGATGTGGGAGCAGGTGTGCCAATAGGTCTTGCGGTAGGTCTCGTTTTCAAACGTGTACTGATTGTTTTCTTCACTCATAATGATTCCTCCTTGTATTGAGGGGCGGAAAAAATCTCACCCCTGATAAAAAATCAGGGGTGAGATACGAAAAACGTATTCCACGGTTCCACCCTGCTTGCGCCCCAGTCTCCTTCCGCCGCCGGTCCGCTGGGGTTCCTCAGTATGAAACCGCCGGCCTTGCGAAAAGCCGCATGAAGCGCCGCTCGTGTCCCCTGTAACGGGAGGACCCGGCCCGGTCGTCCCGGGCGGCTCAGGAGTGGTACAGCCGCCGTTTCCCACAGGGCGCTTCCAGCAAGCGCGCCCCTCTCTGTGGAGGATGCGGGCGGTTCTTCTCCGTCACAGCCTATTTAGCAGGCTTACTATATCACCAACAGTGGAAATTGTCAAGCGGGACCGCGCCTATGTTTTCTAAAGCGGCTCACCCTCCGGCTCGCTGTCCCTTAACTCCCAGTTTATTAATATCTCTTCCGCCTTCTGCTGTCCCTCTTCCAGGCAGAGCCGGGCGGCGGCGGTGCAGTCGCCTTTTGGCAGCGTCTCCAGCGCTGCGCTGATGGCGGAGAACAACGTTATGTACATTCTATGATACATCCTATATACCTTCTTTCTTTACGCAGATATTCATGTTTCAAACTGTATTTTCAGTATATCGTTTTATTATTCTTGTGTCAAGCAAGAATCCTGTTTATAGCAAGTTTATATTTTCCGCCTTTTTCATATGCTAAACATAGGGGGGATTACATGAATCTTGACTATAAAGAAATAGGACGCCGAATCGCCAAACGCCGGAAACAACTGAATTTGAAACAGTCCACGGTGGAAGAACGGGCTGATATTGGTTATAAATACCTATCTAGTATAGAGTGCGGTATTTCCATCCCCTCCACGGAGGTAATCATGCGCCTTGCCATCGCGCTGGACACCACGCCGGATGAATTTCTGGTGGGCGCCTCCCGGCAGGAGGGCGAGGAGTGGAAATCCGCCGCCCAATATCTCCGCGGCATGAGCGGCAAAAAGCTGGAGCTGGCGGAAAATTTTCTCCAATGGCTCTCGGAACAGGACATTTAAACCGGCAGGAAAGGCCTACAACCTTCCCTGCCGCTTTTTCATTTTCAGCCATTTCCGAAAAACACCCTAACCGCCAGGGCCGCCGCGGCAAAACCCGCCAAATCTGCCACCAGAGCGGCAGGCACTGTATGGCGGGTCTTTGTAATCCCCGCAGAGCCAAAATAAACGGCGATGGTATAAAACGTGGTCTCCGTACTGCCCAGCATCACAGCCGCCACCCGCCCCACATAACTATCCGCCCCGTGAGAGTCCATCAAATCACTGGCTACCGCCAGGGCTCCGTTTCCGGATACCGGCCGGACCAGCATCAGCGGGGCGGTCTCCGGCGGAATGCCCAGCAGTTCCAGCACCGGGGCAAACACGCCGGACAGCCACTCCATGGCCCCGGAGGCCCGAAACATACTCACCGCCGTCAGCAGTCCCACCAAAGCCGGCACAATGCGCAGCAATACCGCGAGTCCCTCCTCCGCCCCATGGGTCAGGGCAGAGTAAACATCCACACGTTTTCCCAGGCCATACACTGCCACCGCCGACAGCAGCACCGGGATCACCAGAGAACTGAGGTTCATTGTTCCACCCTTCCGCGGGACAGCAGCCAGGCTGCCAGCAGCCCCGCCGCCACCGACAGTACCGATGCCAGCCATACCGCAGGCAGGATATCAAAAGGCGTTTGACACCCCGCCGCGGCCCGAACGGATGCGATGGTGGCCGGAATCAGCTGAATGGAAGCCGTGTTCAGCACCACCAGCAGGCACAGCTCATTGCTGGCAGTGCCGTTACAGCCTCTGGCCATTCTTCTGGCGGCCCGAATTCCCAGAGGCGTGGCCGCATTGCCCAGCCCCAGGAGATTTGCGGAGACATTGGCCGATATGGCCGCCAGGGTTTCTCCGTCCCGGCACGCGTTGGGCAGCAGCTTCCGCAAAAAGGGGCGGAACAGCTTTGCCAGCCCCTCTGAGAGCCCGCAGGCGTTCATAATCTCCATAACCCCACTCCAAAGACACAAAACGCCCGCCATGGAAATGCTTAATTCAATCGCGGAACGCGCTCCTTCCAGGGCCGCGTTCGCCACCGCGTCAAGTCTTCCCGAAGCAAGGCCGAACAGCAGGGACAGTGTTACCATCCCTGTCCAAACCCACGTCATTTCCATATTATTCCTCCTTTTCCAACTTTTTTCCTTAATTTGTGAACATCTTCTTAAATTTCCCAAGGAAAGAATTGACAAACTCCGACTATATATGATAAGGTTACGTCACCTGTTGGAAGATACCGCGGACATAGGGAAAGGAGGAGAGCTGTGAAATCAACTGGAATCGTAAGAAAGGTGGATGAGTTGGGCAGGATTGTGCTTCCCATCGAGATGCGGCGCACCCTGGACATTGCCGAGCGCGACGCATTGGAAATCTATGTGGAAGGCTCGTCCGTTATACTCAAGAAGTACAAGCCCAGCTGTATTTTCTGCGACGCCACCAAGGACATTACACTCTTCAAAGGCAAAAGCGTTTGTCCGAGATGCATGAAGGAGCTGTCCCGTGTGATCGCCTCGTAGGCACGTCCCTTTGGAGCGGGAGCAGGCTTCGGCCTAGCCCAATCAGGGATGCGCGGGGCACAATGCCTCTCGCATGACAACAACAGGGACCTGCTCTCCGCCGTGGTGGAAGACGGTGGAGAGGGGTCCCAGTTACCAAGAAAAGACGTGAAAACGGCCTAAGCGGCGGTTTTCACGTCTTTTTCACTTAAATATATAAAGGCCGCTCCTCACGGCCCGAAGCTGTCAGCAGGGTGGAACGGTCAAAGCCCGCTGCTTTCGCCAGCTCTGCCGCCTGAGCGTAACCATATACAATGGCCCCGGCGCTGTGGGCATCGGCGGTAAGAATGACTTTTCCGCCCATCTCCCGCCACTCCCGCAGCAGGAAAAGAGCCGGATAGGGAGTCCTCCGGTATCCCCGTGACATCGCTCCTGTGTTGATCTCCAGCAGCGTTTCCTTTGGGTCTGCGGCGTGAAGCGCATCCAGCGCCGCAGCACGGTAAGAGAGGGCCTTCTCATCGAAGGAGACACCATTTTCCTTAAATTTAGTAATTAAATCCACATGTCCCAGAATGGTGGGCCTCATGGCAGCCATGCGCCGGACCTCATCATAATAATTTTTTGCCATCATCAGAGAATTACCCGCAAAATTCTCCCGGAGACACCGCTTCAGCGTCTCCGCATCCCAGTCGGCGGTATGCCAGCCGCCCTCGGGTCCCCGCAGGCGGTGAGCGCTTCCGATCCAGTAGTCAAAGCCCTCCGCTGTAACATCCGCGCAGTTGTCCAGCTCGATGCCGAGCAGCACATCCATCCGCCCGGCATACTCTTTCCGAAGGCGCAGAACCTCTTCGCAGTAAGCCGTCATGTCTATGGGCAGAACAGCCCCCTCATCCTCCGGGATAGGGGTATGGCTGTGACCCGACGCGCCGAAGGAAACCGCTCCCGCCTCAAAAGCTGCCCTGGCCATTTCCGCCAGAGTATTTTTCCCGTCGCACATGGTGGAGTGTGTATGGACGGAGCAGATATTTTTCATTGCATCCGCTCCTGCTTCACCTTGTAATCCACAACATGCCGCTTTTCCAGCTCACGGGTAATGTCTTCCACGGTAATGCCCATCTGAACCATCAACACCATGACATGATAACAGAGATCAGCAATTTCATAGACGGTCTCCGCCTTATCCTCTTTTCGTCCGGCAATGATGACTTCGGTGCATTCCTCCCCCACCTTCTTCAGAATCTTATCCAGTCCCTTTTCAAAAAGGTATGTGGTGTAGCTGCCCTCTCTGGGGCTGGTCTTCCGGCCCCGAATCAGCCGGTACAGCCCCTCATAACTGAACTTCTTCAGCTCATCAGAGAGGAAAATCTCGTTAAAAAAGCAGCTCTCTGCCCCGGTGTGGCAGGCGGGGCCATCCTTGACGACCTCCACCACCAAGGCATCCCCATCACAGTCCGCGGTGATGGAAACCACATGCTGGCGGTTTCCGCTGGTCTCCCCTTTCCGCCAGAGCTCCTGACGGCTCCGGCTCCAGAAGCAGGTGCGCCGCTCATCAATGGTGATGGCCAGGCTCTCGGCGTTCATATACGCCAAGGTCAGGATTTCCTTTGTATAATGATCCTGCACAATGACAGGAATCAAGCCTTTGGTGTCAAATTTCAAATCCATTGGGAATTCTCCTTACTCATAGTCTCATCTCCACGCCCCTGCCCCGGAGATACCGCTTCAGTTCCCGGATGCTTACCTGCCTGGAGTGGAAAATGGAGGCGGCAAGTCCCCCATCCATTCCGGGATGTGCAAACAGTTCCGCGAAGTCCTCCATATTGCCCGCCCCGCCGCTGGCAATAATAGGCACATGGACCCTGGCAGCCAAAGCATCCAGCATCTCCAAATCAAAGCCGTTTTTCACGCCGTCGGTGTCAATGGAGTTCAGTACGATCTCTCCCGCGCCCTCTTTTACCCCTCGTTCTGCCCAATCCATGGCGTCAATGCCGGTGTCCTCTCTCCCTCCCTTGGCAAACAGGCGGAACTGCCCATTCACCCTCTTTACATCCATACTGAGAACCACACATTGATCTCCATAGCGTTTTGCCGCTGCGACGATGATGTTGGGATTTGCAATGGCCCCGGAGTTAACGGACACTTTATCCGCGCCGCATTTCAGCACACGGTCAAAATCCTCCAGCGTGCGGATACCGCCGCCGACGGTCAGTGGAATAAAAATTTCAGAGGCCACCTGCCGGAGAATATCCGTAAACAGTCCCCTGCCCTCAACAGAGGCGGTGATATCATAGAAAACCAGCTCGTCAGCCCCGGCCTCATTATAAAACCGGGCCATCTCCACCGGGTCCGCCATGTCCCGAAGGCCCTCAAAATTAGTCCCCTTCACCACTCGGCCATCTTTCACATCCAGGCAGGGGATAATCCGCTTCGCTAACATGTCCCCACCTCCTGAATGACGGTCCGCAGGTCCAGGCGCCCGGTGTAGAGCGCCTTGCCCAGGATCGCGGCCCGGACGCCGATACGCCCCAGCCGCCGCAGCTCCTCCAGCGAACTGACGCCGCCGGAAGCAGTGATTTCCAGTCCCTCAATTTGGGTCAGTTCCTCGTAAAGCTCCAGGTTGCTCCCCTTTCCCGCGCCATCCCGGCTGATATCAGTATAAATAACGCCTTTCACGCCCGCATCCCGAAGGCGGCGGCAGAAATCCACACCTCTTTCGTTGGAAAGCTCCTTCCAACCGTTGACAGCCACATAGCCATCCCTGGCATCCACACCTATGGCAATCCGGTCTCCATACCTTTCAGCCATACGGGCAGTGAAGTCAAAATCCTTCACAGCAGCGGTGCCCAGGATGCAGCGGTTTACACCCATGTCCAGATACTTCTCTATCCGTTCTTCCGTGCGGATGCCCCCGCCCACTTCCATATACAGTCCACCCTGCTTCGCGATGGCCGCGATGCTGTCGAAGTTGGCCAATGTGCCGTCTCTGGCGCCGTCCAGATCCACTACATGGAGATGCCGGGCCCCGGCGGAAAGAAATTCCCTGGCATAGGCGCAGGGATCGGTTCCATAAACGGTTTCCTGATTATAATCGCCCTGATAGAGGCGGACCACCTGCCCGCCCCGCAGATCAATCGCCGGAAAAATCTGCATGGACTTGTTCCTCCTTTTGCGTTCACGAATGGACCTTGCAGGTAAGCTCCTCCGCCTCCAGGCGAAAGACACAGGTCTTTTCCAATACAGCCTCGTCGAAGTCCCATTGGTCTCTGCCGGTAAGATGGGCCATGATAACGCGGAGCCCCTCCCGCTTTTCCGCCGCCGTATCCACCAGCGTTACAGGCCCCTCGCCCATGACACAGCTGTACCGGGCGGACCAGCCGCAGGCTTTAGGAGCCTCTGTCAGCTCATAGCCCGTATCCATTTCAAAAGCCGCCCGCCCCGTTTTCCGAAGAATGTCAATCTTCCGGCCCTCCGGGGCGCTGTGAAAATAAAAAGTATAACAGCCCTTCTCTTCCATAAAGCCAAAACTCAAGGGAACGATATAGGCCTTTCCTCCGTCGCACAGACCCAACCGGCAGCAGGTGCAGGCTGCGATAATCTCCCGGATTTTAACAATATCCGTTACCTCTCGATCTTTTCTTCGCATAGCGGCGCCTCTCCTCTCACAATTCCGCAAACGCCCTCAGCAGCCGCAGGCCCGCGTCCCCGGACTTCTCCGGATGAAATTGAGCGCCCCAGACCGTTCCCCTGCGGACAACGCCAGTGACGGCGACATTTCCATATTGCGACGTGCCCAGAATGCTTTCCGCACAGCCTCGGGCATAGAAGCTGTGAACATAGTAAACGTATTCTCCCCCCCTGAAATACTTAAAGAGCGGATCGTCCCTCACAATCTCCAGGCTGTTCCACCCCATGTGGGGAACCTTCAGCATCTTGTCCGCCAGATCATCTCCCAAAAATGTCACCTCGCCCGGAATCAGTCCCAGGCCGGGGCATTCGCCATACTCAAAACTGCGGTCAAATAGAAGCTGCATTCCAAGGCAAATGCCCAAAAGCGGCTTTTGTCCCGCTTCCTCCAGCAGTATGGGAATCAATCCGGAGGCGTCCAGCCTAGCCCTGGCGCTGCCAAAGGCTCCCACGCCGGGGAGGATGATCCGATCCGCCGACCGGAGACGAGCCGCGTCGCCCGTCACCTCCGTCTCCAACCCCAGGGACCGGAGACTGGAAACCAGAGAAAACAAATTTCCCACGCCGTAATCTACAACCGCAATCATTTACAGCACACCTTTCGTGCTCGGAATCTCATCCATATGCCTGCCGTCCAAACTGACCGCCGCTTTCAGCGTCCGGCCCATGCCCTTAAAAACAGCCTCCAGAATATGGTGTGTGTTCTCCCCTGCCATTTGCCGAATGTGGACAGAACCGGGACAGTTCCGCACAAACCCAAGCCAGAACTCCTGGGCAAGCTCCGTATCAAAGTTCCCCACCTTTATCGCAGGCAGGCTCACCGCCCAGCCCAAATAGTCCCGCCCCGACAAATCACAGGCACAGAGAACCAGCGTTTCATCCATGGGCAGCAGGAACTGTCCATAGCGGACGATACCCCGTTTATCCCCCAGAGCCTTGCTGAAGGCCTTCCCCAGACAGATGCCCACATCCTCCACAGAATGGTGATCATCCACCTCTGTGTCGCCGCGGCAGTCAATCGTTAAATCAAAATCCCCATGATGGGCAAAGAGCTCCAGCATGTGGTCCAGAAAGCCGCAGCCGGTGTGAATCTCCGCCTTCCCGGCGCCATCCAGGTTCAGCGATACCTGAATTTGGGTCTCCCTCGTATCCCGCCGGATTACCGCAGTACGCATAGCCTCTCCTCCTCACAGTCCATATATCCCGCCGGGCAGACACCACCGCCTCAGCACAGTTTCAGTCAGCCAAATGCACCGAACCGTTTGCCTATTTTTCGTTCCGGAGCCCTATCCGGTCTATCGTATCTATCAGCACCACCATCTGCTCCCTGGAACCAATGGTGACGCGAACAAAATCCCGGATGCGGTCCCTGTCGAACCAACGGACCAGGATGCCGTTCTCCTTCAGCTTCCGATACAGCTCTCCGCCGGAAATGCGGTCCGATTTGGCAAAGATAAAATTGGCGGAGGAAGGCAGAACGGTAAAGCCCCGGACCTCCAGCGCCTTCATGGTCCATGTCCGGTTGTCCTGTACAGCCCGGCAGCAGGCTTGGAAGTAGTCCTCATCCTTCACAGCGGCAGCCCCTGCCAGCAGGGAGAGCCGGTTGACATTATAGGGATTGAAGCTGTACTTCACCCGGTTCAAGTCCTCAATCAGCTCCCGCGCACCCAAAGCGAACCCAATCCGTCCCCCGGCCAGGGAACGGCTCTTGGACATGGTCTGTGTCACAAGGAGATTTTCGAATTCTTGAATCAGGGGAACACAGCTCTCCGCCCCAAAGTCCACATAAGCCTCATCCACAATAACCACCCGGTTTGGGTCATGCTCCAGCAGCCGCCGGATATCCGTAACGGGCACAGTCATGCCCGTGGGCGCGTTGGGATTGGCAATCACCACCGTTGCGGAAAGGTTTATATAATCCTCTATATTCAGGGTAAAATCCTCCCGCAGCGGAACCCGAAGGGCCTCCAAGCCGAAAAGGGCTGCCTGGGCCTCATAAAAGCCGTAGGTGATATCGGCAAAAGCCGCCCCCCTCCCCTTTCCGCAGAAGGCCCGAAAAGCAAACGCCAGAATTTCATCTGAACCATTGCCGGTGATGACATTTTCGCTCTGGAGTCCATAACGCTCAGCAATGGCTCCGTTCAGAGCGGCACAGGTTGGATCGGAGTATAAATAAAGCCTGCCGGTCTCCGTCTGAGTAACGGCCTTTAGCACCTCCGGAGAGGGCGGAAACGGGCTTTCGTTCGTATTCAGCTTGATGTACTGCTGGTCCCGGGGCTGCTCACCAGGGGTATAAGGGAACAGGCACCGTGCCTCCGAAGATAAAAAACGGCTCATAGTAAAACACCGCTTCCTTTTAAAAATTTTTCCGGCTCAGCGCCGATCTCGCATGGCCCTCCAAGCCTTCCCGGCGCGCGAAATCCGCGACCCGGTCCGCGCAGCCGCTCATCGCCGCTTGGTCATAGCAGAGGAAACTGGAGCGCTTCATAAAGTCATCCACTCCCAAGGGACTGGAAAAGCGAGCGGTCCCGGATGTCGGAAGCGTGTGGTTCGGTCCGGCGAAATAATCTCCCAATGCCTCCGGCGTGTGGCGGCCCAAGAAAATACTCCCGGCATTCCGTATGCGTGGCAGCAGAGCGAAGGGGTCGTCCACACAAAGCTCCAGATGCTCCGGGGCGATGCGGTTTGCCGCCTCGACAGCCTTGTCCAAGCTGCTGGTGACGATAATTTTTCCGTTTTCCTCAATAGAGCGAAGGGCGATACTTTTTCGCGGCAAGGTCTCCAGCTGGGCTTCAATCTCCGCCTGAACGGCCTCCGCCAGTTCCCGGCTGTCTGTCACCAGAACAGAGGAGGACAGCACATCATGCTCCGCCTGGCTGAGAATATCTGCCGCCACCCACCTGGGATTCGATTTCCCATCCGACAGCACCAGAATCTCACTGGGACCGGCAATCATATCGATGGCTACCTGACCAAAAACCTTTCGTTTCGCGGTCGCCACAAAGATGCCGCCAGGGCCCACAATCTTGTCAACCTTTGGCACGCTTTCGGTCCCGTAGGCCAGTGCCGCCACGGCCTGGGCTCCTCCAATTTTAAATACGGCATCCGCACCAGCCAGCTGCGCCGCCGTCAGGGCCTCCGGACTGACGCTTCCATCCCGGACGGGCGGCGTCACTACAACGATTTCCCCCACACCCGCAATCTTCGCCGGGATAACGTTCATCAAAACAGTGGAGGGAAAGGCCTCCGGACTGCGGGGCACACAGACGCCAACCTTTTCAACCGGCATCCAACGCTGGCCCATTACAATTCCGGGACAGTCGGCAATGATAAAATCGTTGTGCCGCTGCCGCTCATGGAAACGGCGGATATTCTCCGCCGCCTCCTCCAGCGTTTCCTGAAAACAGCGGCTTACGCTTCTTTTGGCGTCATCAAATTCCGCCTCTGTCACCCGCAGCATATCCAGCTCCGCGCCGTCAAAGCGGCGGGTAAAATTCCGAAGGGCGGCGTCCCCATTTCTGCGGACTTCTGCTATCACAGTGTCCACAGCGGCAGAAACATCTTCCTCCGCCTGAATGTCCCGATTCAAAAAAGCCTCAGGACTAAGCGCGTCAAAATCCAAAATCCTTATCATGCTTTCGTCACCTCCGTCAGCTTTTGAAGCAGCGCCTCAATTTCCCGGCGTTTAAATTGAAGACTGGCGCGATTCGCAATAAAGCGGGCGGAAATGGGCATAAACTCCGTCAACACCTCCAAATGATTCTCCTTCAAGGTAGTCCCAGTCTCCACAATGTCCACAATTACATCGGAGAGGCCCAAAATTGGAGCCAGCTCAATAGACCCGTTAAGCTTAATAATATCAATATCCCGGCCCTGAGCGGCATAATAGGCCTTCGCAATGTTGACGAACTTCGTCGCCACCCGGAGGGACCGGCCAGGATCGTCCTGGAAGCCCTCAGGCCCAGCCACGCACATGCGGCATCTGCCAAGCCCCGTGTCCAGCAGCTCACACACATCGGCGGCGGACTCCTCCAGAATGTCCTTGCCCACAATACCGATATCCGCTGCGCCGTGCTCCACATAAATGGCCACGTCGCTGGGCTTTACCAGAAAATACCGAATTCCGGCGGCGGGGTTTTCCACCACCAGTTTCCGGCTCTCATTGTAATCCTCCGGGCATCCGTACCCCACGCCGGCTAAAAGGCCGTATACCTTGTCTCCCAGGCGGCCCTTGGGCAGAGCCACATTCAGCATGGTCTTTTCTTCTTCACCAGGGACGGCGCCCAGCCGGTCCAGCTCATTTAGGTACAGGGCGAAGCCCACCGCCTTTGCCCCGGGACGGAACTGCTCTGTCAAGGGATCATACCGCCCCCCCTTCAGCACCGCTCTCGGAAGGCCCGCTATGTAGCCCTGCACAACCAATCCGTTATAATAGTCCATATCATTTACCAAGGACAAATTCAGGCGAATATTCTGCCCCCGGTCCTTCAGCGTTCCGCATAAGGCCCGCAGTTCTGCCAGCGCCGCTCCCATAGCGGCATTCAGCGCAATAGGCTCCGCTTCCGCCAGCACAGCCTCCCAGTTCCCAGCCAGCGTGTCCAAACGGCAAAGGGCGTCAGCCCCTTGTTTGGAAAGGCCTACTTCTCCCGCCGCAGCCCGCAGCTCATGGAGATTTCGGTTCCGGACACAGGCCAGCAGCCTTGGACGTGCCGGCTCCGGCGCGCCCACAGCATCCAGCAGCCCCGCCACAAAGCCCATGTGGCTGGCCTCCAGCACAAAATCCTGTCCGATGAGCGCCAGACTCTCAAAAGCAAGAGATACCACCTGAGCAGTGACGGCGCCGTCCACCGCACCGATGCACTCCAGCCCCGTTTGACTGATCTCCTGAAAGGTGTGGCTCTCCTGACTGGGGCGGTAGACATTTTCGGAATAATAAAACCGGCCGCAGCCCCCCTCTTCCACTTGGGCATTCTTTGCAATGGAAAGCGTAACATCCGGTTTCAGCGCCAGCAGACGCCCATCCAGGTCTGTAAAGGTAATCACCTGATCACTGGTCAGGAACCGGCGATTCTGCTGGTAAAGACCATACTCCTCAAAGCGGCCCATGTGGTACTGCCGGAAACCCGCCTGCTCGTATAGCAGGCGAAGCTGAAGAGACAGCCGCTCCTGGGGCCGCAAAATATTCAAATCCAGTTCCACGGAAAGTTCCTCCTTACGGGGCGGCAGCCCCACTTGTGCCTTCTAGTGTACTCCATTTTTTCACCGAAGTAAAGCGCTAATTCGGCGCTTTGATAAATTTTATAGTTTTTACAAAAAGCGGGCCAGGATGGACGCGGTTTTATGAAACGCCACAAAGCAGCTGCTTAGCGGCGCAGCTCACTCAATATCCCTGCAAAATTCTGCAATTCTTCCGTTCAAAAGCCATATATCCCAACCTGCCGCCAACACAATCCAACGAGCTGCCGCGGGAATTGCCTGTTTTCTCCCTTTTTCCACAGCATAGCCTTTTCCCTGTTTCAGTATGGCGCAAAAACAATACTTTTGCGCGGCCCGGCCATAAAAGAGCGGCCCAGTTCCCCGGGACGCTCTTTTGGCAAATATATTATACCATTTTTTCTGGCCGCACCGCTTCGTCAAAGGTCTCCGCCGTCAGCAGGCCCAGAGAAAGGACGGCTTCTTTCAGCGTCGTGCCGTCGCGAAGGGCCTTCTTGGCACATTCCGCCGCCTTTTCATAACCAATTTCCGGCGTCAGGCAAGTTACCAGCATCAGGGAGTTATTCAGATTTTCCTCCATTCTCTCCACATTGGGAACAATTCCCTCCACGCAGTGGACCCGGAAGGACTCCATGGCGTCCGCCAGAAGCCGGGCAGAGAGCTGGAAATTATATGCCGACACCGGAAGGAACACATTGAGCTGAAAATTCCCCTGGCTGGCGGCAAATCCGATAGCAGCGTCGTTCCCCATCACCTGCACCGCCGCCATGGTAACAGCCTCGCACTGGGTAGGGTTCACCTTTCCTGGCATAATGGAACTGCCGGGTTCATTTTCCGGGATACGAAGCTCACCCATGCCGCAGCGGGGGCCGCTGGCCTGCCAGCGAATATCGTTTGCCACTTTCATCAGGTTCGCCGCCAAGGCTTTCAGAGCCCCATGGGCAAAAACCAGTGCATCCTTGCTTGTGAGGGCGTGGAACTTATTCTCATCAGGACGGAAATCCAGACCCGTCAGCGCCTTCAGCTCACCGCAGACCATCTCGTCATAACCCTTGGGCGCGTTGAGACCCGTTCCTACAGCCGTGCCGCCGATGGCAAGGCGGCACAGCTCCTCCTGCGCGGCCTGAAGCATCCGGCAGGGGACTTCCACCAGCTCCCGCCAGCCGGAGACCTCCTGGGCAAAGCGCAGGGGCGTGGCGTCCTGGAGATGGGTCCGGCCGATGCGGATCAGATCCGGGTAGGCAGCTTCCAGTTTGGCAAAAGCTCCCGCCAGCCGCTCCGCCGCCGGGAGGACTTGATTCGCCACGGACAGCGCCGCCGCGATGTGGAGGGCGGATGGATAGGTGTCGTTGGAAGATTGGGAGGCATTCACGTGATCATTGGGGTGGAGCCGGACACCCCGGTCTGCCGCCAGATGGGCAATGACTTCGTTGACGTTCATATTGGTTTGGGTGCCGCTTCCGGTCTGCCAGACCACCAGGGGAAATTCCTCGTCCCACTTTCCCGCCCGGATTTCCTCACAGACGGCGGCGACGGTCCCGGCCTGTTCCGCCGTCAGCCTGCCCGCAGCGGCGTTGGCCTTGGCGCAGGCCTCCTTTAAGTAGGCAAAAGCGGTGATAATCTCCTCCGGCTGGCGCTGTCCGCCAATTTTAAAATTTTCCAGGCTCCGCTGGGTCTGGGCGCCCCAATGGCGGTCCGCCGGAACGGCGATTTCGCCCATAGTATCATGTTCAATGCGGGTGGTGTTCATGGCGGTTTCCCCTTTTCGTTTTTTATGTGGTTTATTATAACGGCGGCGGGCCATAAAAGCAAGGCTGTCTTTCCGGCGGAAGCGCCCCGTTCTTCGTTCCGAAGCGGGGCTGGTATTCACATTGACAGCTGCGGGGCCTTGGGTAAAATCCCCTTGACAAATCTTCTCTCAAGAAAACCGCCTGGGCCGGTCCGGCATGGACCAGTTCAGGCGGTTTTTGTGAGCGGAACAGCGGCCTTCGCCGGCCGGGCAGGTCTTACTGCGTCAGCAGGACCAGGTTCCGGTCCGTAATAAAGTTCGGCACGCTGTATACCACGGCGATGACATCCAAGTGGTTCTCCTCCGCATACTTCGCAGAGGAATAGCGGTAATACCGGGGATCCAGCAAGTGGACCTCCTCAAAATGCAGGGCCAGGAAGGGGGCCAGGGAATCCGCATAAGAGTCCCGGATCACCAGCAGCTTTCCCTTTCCCTCCGGATTTCGGATGACGCACAGGGGCTGGTTTCCACCCAGGAAGGCGGAGTATTTGTCTTTTTCCCCCAGCTTATCAAAGTCATAGAGGAACGACTTTTCCTCCTTGCCGGAGCGCCAGCTGGACACCTCGAAGTGATCCTCCACCCAGAACTCTATGCTGTCCGGCTCCAGCCAGTGGATGCCGGACTGAGAGTAGAGGGTTCCCTGAAACCCGTTGGAAACCGGGAGAAGGGACTGCCGTTCATATGCCTCCTGTTCCAGGGCTTCTCCCCCCCGGCCCAGGGATTCCATCAGGGCAACGTAACCGTAATAAGCTCCCAGGCTGGTCCAGTGGTGGTCCGTGCGGTAAAAGATGCTCTCCCCGGCGCGGGCGGCCAGCGGCGTCAGGAAGTCCACGGCCTCCACTCCCTCCAGCTCTGCCGCATGGGCGATAAACGCTGCCTGGTCCCAGCTCTCCGCACCCTTTGGCAGGGCCTCCCGCCATATCTCCGCCGCCGAAGGAATAAGCCCCAGGTACACCGGAAGCTCCGTCCGCTCCGCCAGGCGGGAAACATAGCCCAGGTTCTTCTCCTCCAGACCGTCTCTGGGGGGCTCCACCTTGGCGACCAGCGCATCGCCGCAGAGGTAGACCCCGTTGAACTCCCGCTTGCCCAGAAGCTGCTCCGCCCGGGCCTTGAGGCCCGTCCACTGGTCTCGGAGGGGAAACTGATCCGCAAAATAGTCCTCCATACCCTTGGTAAAGCTCCCATCCTTCAAGCTCTCCCAGGAAAACGCCGGAAGCTGGGCCAGCGTCCGGTTCTCCACATCGGAGCGGTCCCGGTCCGGCAGAAGAACATGCCACGCCAGCAATCCCCCCAGGAACACGCAGAACACCGCCGCCAGGAATCGGCTGTATCTTGTTGTCATGCCGGAACTCCTCCTAAAACCGGAAATACAGGAACGGATTATAACTCCCGTCCACCAGATAGGCGGTGGAGAGAACCAGGCCCAGGACCATCAGCACAGGAGTCAGGGCCTTTCGCCCCCGCTCCGGGAGCTTCCTCCATACATCCGCTGCGAACGTAGTGGATCCCAGGGCCAGCAGAAGCAGAATCACACCCCAGCTCCGCAGGCGGTAGCCATCCGCCGCGGACCAGGCCGAACCGCCGCCGAAGCACAGCCGGAGGTACTGCCCGCAGGCTCCCATATCCTCTATGGCAAAGAGGCCCCAGCCCACGAAGACTACCGCCAGCGTATAGACCCGCTTCACCAAAACCGGCGTCCGGACAAGGATGTCCCGGAAAATAAACCGTTCCAGAATAATCCACAGGCCAAAGTACAGGCCCCAGAGGATGAAATTCCAGCTGGCCCCGTGCCAGAAGCCGGTGCAGAACCACACAATCAGAAGATTCCGCAGGGTCCGGGCCTTTCCTGCCCGGCTTCCTCCCAGGGGGAAATACAGGTACTCCCGAAACCAGGATGTCAAAGACATGTGCCACCGCCGCCAGAACTCCCCTACGGAGGAGGAGAGATACGGGTGGTCAAAGTTCTCGCCGAACCGGAAGCCCAAGACACGCCCCAAGCCGATTGCCATGTCGGAATAACCGGAAAAGTCGAAGTAAATCTGGAACCCGAAGGCAAACAGCCCCGTCCAGCCCCCCGCCACGGTCAAAGTCCCCGCAGACTGAGAGGCCAAACAGCTCTCCCACAGCGCCCCGGCGGCGTTGGCAAGGAGCACCTTCTTCGCCAGACCTACGGTGAAGCGGCAGGCCCCCTCCGCAAAATCCCGGGACGTGACGGTCCGGCTGACCAGCTCCGACGCCACAGTTTTATATTTCACAATAGGTCCGGCAATGAGTTGGGGAAACAAAGTGACATAGGCCCCGAAGTCGATGATGTTCCGCTGAACCGGCGCGTCCCGGCGGTAGACGTCAACGGTATAGCTCATCGTCTGGAAAGTAAAAAAGGAGATGCCCAGGGGCAGAGGAAGCCCCAGCTCCGGAATGTCTATTCCG
>CAJTJA010000003.1:57822-61891 GCA_910576845.1 uncultured Oscillibacter sp. | reverse complement strand
TGCCGCCAGGAAGTCCCAATACTTAAAAAAGCCCAGAAGCAGCAGATTGAACACCACCGACTGCCCCACGAACCACCGGGCCAGGCGGTCCCGCTCCCGGAACCGCTCCACCAGCAGGCCGTGGATGTAGTCGATGAAGATGGAGAGGAACATAACCCCCACGTACACCGGCTCTCCCCATCCATAAAATAAAAGGCTGACCAGCAGCAGCGCTCCGTTCCGCCACCGGAGGGGCAGCAGGAAATACAGCGCCAGCGTCAATGGCAGATATCCAAACAAAAAGGTAAGGCTGCTGAAAACCACGGAATCCTCCCCCAAAGGACCGCTGCCATGGCGGCCCATTTTTCAGGCCCTCCGAGATTACCGGAGGACTATCCCAGCAAAAAGGCAGAGCCTTCCGGCTCCATCCTCTTTATATTTATTGGACATATCGGCAGGTTACGAAAACCGGAGACGGAACTGCTTCTCCAAGTCCTCCTGGTAGGCTCCGGAGGCAATCAGCGCCGCGCAGGTTCCCTCCCGCAGCACCTCGGCCCCCTCCCAGGCGGCCTGGGTCTCGGGATACCAGGCTCCGCCGTCCAGCTGGCGGTCAATCCGGGCCTGGAGAGCCTCCGCAGCCCTCTCCGCGTCCTCCTCCGTCCCGCACTGAACCAGGACGATCTCGTTCACGTCGGAGCTCATGGCAGGCACCTGGGCAATAAGATGGGACACGGGAATCTCACACAGCTCGGGGTAATACTCCTCCAAAAGCTCCCCCTCCACACCCGTCATATAGCCCTCTTCCCAGCCGCAGGCTTCCTCCATCCCGGCGTAAATGTCACTAAGGGACACCTCCGCTGTCTCTGCGCCGGCATCTTCCTTATCGCCGCAGCCGGCGGTCAGCAGCAGCAATGCCCACAAAATCCATACCGCTCCCTTTTTCATTCCGTTCTCCTCCCGCTCCTGGAGGCGGTCCTGCCGCCAAAAAATTCTCTTTGTTCATTCCTTGTTTTTATACAGGATTCATGCTATAATTTCAACATCAAATCTGTAACATTCCGTAACAAGTCAAATATCTGTTTGTTACTTTCTGGAGGTCTACATGTACAGTTTTCGTAATGACTACAGCGAGGGCGCACATCCCAAAGTGCTTCAGGCTCTTACCGAGACCAACCTTGAACAGACCCGGGGCTACGGCCTGGACCCCCGCTGTCAAAAGGCGGCGGACCTGATCCGCACCCTCTGCGCCGCTCCTGAAGCTGACGTCCACTTCCTGATGGGCGGCACCCAGACGAACCTATTGGTGATCGAGGCGCTGCTGAAGCCCTATCAGGCAGTGATTGCCGCCCATACGGGCCACATCAACGTTCACGAGACCGGGGCCATTGAGGGCACGGGCCGCAAGGTTATCGCCATCCCCAGCCCCGATGGGAAAGTCACCCCCGCCATGGTGGAATCGGTCCCGGAGCTCCATAGCGACGAGCATCAGGTGGTTCCCGCCATGGTCTATGTCTCCAACACCACGGAGATCGGCACCGTATATTCAAAAGCGGAGCTGGAAGCCCTCCGGACATGCTGCGACAAGCACGGCCTCCTCCTCTTCCTGGACGGAGCCCGGCTGGGTTCCGCCATGGCCTGCGGGGATATTACCCTCCCGGACCTGGCAGCCCTCACCGACGCGTTTTACATCGGCGGCACCAAAAACGGCGCTCTCTTCGGCGAAGCCCTGATCTTCTCCAAACCCCGGGAAGACTTTCGCTGGTACATGAAGCGCCGGGGCGGCATGCTGGCAAAGGGCCGCCTCCTGGGCGTCCAGTTCCAGGCTTTGCTGGAGGATGATACTTTCTTGAACTCCGCCCGTCACGCAAACCGCTTGGCAATCCGTCTCCGGGAAGGCATCTCCGCCTTAGGCTATCCAATGCCGGTAACGTCTCCCTCCAACCAGCAATTCCCTATACTGCCCAACGAAACTGTAAAGCAGCTCCAGACGATGGGTTATGAATTCGAGATTGACCGCGCCGTGGACCCCGGGCACACTCAGATTCGCCTTGTCACCAGCTGGGCAACGCCGGAAGACGCCGTAGAAAAGTTTCTTCAGAACCTCTCCGCCTGCGCGAAATAAAAGTAAGCTCTTACATTTTCCGCCCCCTCCGGCAGCGCCGGAGGGGGCGTTTTCAGGTGGTTACTGGATGTGCTCCTCGGGAAAATTGTCCAGCACCCGGAACCCCATCTCCTCAGAAGTCGCCAGGGTGTATTTGTAAATGGAGTCGGGGTCCACGATGGGGCATATACGCTTCTCCGGCTCCAGCCGGAGGAAGGGCTTCTCGTCGTCCAGGTTATTCACCGCACGTCTGTCCTTTGACATGAAAAACATCACCTCAGAGGCAGTGTGCGCCAAAGCCCGGAAACTATGCCGCCATTTAATGTAAATTCATCAGCCGGATGCCCGCTTCCTTGTCCCCCGCGACGATCAGGTGGGCATCTTCCCGGAAACGATAATTGGGATCTACCAGCGGCACCACCACATCGCCGCTTTTTACTCCCAAAATATTGACATTGTAACGGCGGCGGACCTCCAGCTCCATGACGGTCCTCCCTTCCCACTCCTGGGGGACTTCCAGCTCAAAAATGGCAAACTTTGGAGTCAGCTCAAAATAGTCAAAGACGTTTTCGGCGGAAAAACGGATAGCCGCCCGGCGGGCCATGTCCATCTCCGTATGGACAACAAAGTCCGCGCCTATTTTCCGCAGGAATTTGATCTGCCGTTCCTGATCCGCCCGGGCCACCACAAATTTCGCTCCCAGGTCCTTCAGCGCGGCCGTAGCTTCCAAAGAGCATTGGAAATCGTCCCGGACACAGACGAAGCAGACGTCAAAATTTCGCACGCCGAGAGACTCCAGCACCTGTTCATCCTGACAGTCCCCCACACAGGCGGCGGTAGCGGTGGGGGCCACCCGGGCCACCTTATCCTCGTCCTTGTCCAGAACCATAACCTCGTTTCCAAGCTCCAGGAGATAGCGGGTCAGATGCCGTCCAAAACGGCCCAGGCCAATCACTAAAAAGGACTTCATTCCCTATCCTCCCCATATCAACCGATTAAAATCTTTTCAGGCACATAACGCAGGCTGTTCTGGGAATCCTTTCCCCGGGTCACAGCCATAGCTACGGACATGCTTCCTACCCGCCCGGCAAACATCATTAAAATCACTGCCCATTTGGAAAGCGCAGGCAGCGTCCCGGTGACATTGCGGGAGAGCCCCACCGTACTCATGGCGGAAAACGTCTCATAAAGCGCGTCCGTCAGGTTTACACCTTGTATGCACAGCACCATGCAGCCCAGCAGAGCGCCAAACAGGTACAGACTGGCCGTAGAATTGGCTTTGTGAATATCCCCTTCGTCCAAACGGCGGCGAAAGATATTCACATCATCCTGCCGCCGGATGCGAGCCCGGACGCCCAGCGCCAGCACGGCAAAGGTGTTCACCTTCACACCGCCTCCTGTGGAGCCGGAGGCCGCTCCCACAAACATTAAGAGCAGCATCAGCAGGACGCCGCCTTGGCTCAGGGACGACTGATCCACCGAGGCGAAGCCCGCCGTCCGGGCCGTCACCGACTGAAAGGCAGCCATCATTGCCCGCATGGGACCATCCGTCCCGGCAAAAGCGTGATCCGCCTCCAGGAAGTAAAACGCTGCGGCTCCTCCGGTATACAAAAACAGTGTGACCACAGCAGCCATCTTGGAGTGGAGCCGCCAGCGGCGGAAATGCCGCCCGTGGGTCAGCACATCGTCCCAAACCAGAAATCCAAGTCCTCCGCATACAATCAGCGCCATCAGCACAATGTTCAGCAGCGGTTCTCCGGCGGCGGAAGTAATAGAGGACCCGGTGCCCAAAAGATCAAAGCCCGCGTTGCAAAAGGCGGAGACGGCGTGAAAGACGGACATCCACAAGCCCTTTCCCACACCGTATCTGGGGCAGAACCACAATGTCAGCAATGCGGCGCCAATCCCTTCGCTGGCAACCGTAACCAGCAGTGCCCGGCGGGCCAGCCGCACCACGCCCCCCAGCTGCAAAGCCCCCACGCTGTCCGG
>CAJTJA010000003.1:39942-57812 GCA_910576845.1 uncultured Oscillibacter sp. | reverse complement strand
CCGCTGCCGCAGTCCCACTCTCCGCCGCACCAGCAGAACGGCCGGGAGCGACGCCGTTACAAAGCCCAAGCCCCCAATCTGAATCAACAGCAGAAGAACCGCCTGCCCAAAGAAACTGAATTGGGTCGCCGTGTCATATACGGTCAGGCCGGTAACGCAGGAAGCGGAGGCCGCCGTGAATACGGCGGAGGTCCATGGAATCCTCTCCCCATTCCAGGAAGCAATGGGAAGGGACAGCAGGCAGGCTCCTGCCAGAATCAGCAGGGCAAAACCCAAGGCCAGCGTCTGCACGGCGTTTGGCCGGCGCTTTTTCGGCATCGAAAACCGCACTCCCTTCCGCCCGGCTCTGCCGGACATCCATTCCGTCCCACTTCCTTCTCCCCCTTCAAGGCGGAACAGGCTCTTCCCTGAGCGTTCCCCACCTCCTGCGGCGGACGAATCAGGAAACAGGGCGGAATAAGACAACATTTTTCTTTTATTATACCCCGCTTTTTCCAATTTTCAAGTGGCCCCGCTTTTCGGCTCACTCCAGCAAAAGCAGGCGCTTCAAAAACTCCAGCCCCTCCGGCAATATTTTCTCATCGTCAAAACAGAACTCCGGCGAATGGAGCTCCGCCGTATCTCCCGCGCCAAGCAGGAAAAACAGGCCCGGAACCCTCTGCTGATAAAACGAAAAATCCTCCGCAGTCAGAGTGGGCGCTTCCAGTTCCCGGAGTTCATCCAAATGTGAGCAAACCTTCCCGAACAATTCCTCGTGATTCCAAACTGCCGGATAGCCCTCATTCAAATAGACCTCAGCGACGCAGCCGGTCTCCGCCGCAATCTCCCGGCCAATCTTTTCCAGCCCTTCACGGCAGAGCGCCTGGGTCTCGTCCCGGAATGTCCGCAGGCTTCCCTCCAGCAAAGTTTTTCCGCTGACAGCATTCCGCACCCTCCCGGACGTCATCTTTCCAAAGCGGAGCACAGCCGGTTCTGTTCCAGGCAGATCTTTTACCATGGCGTAGGCCCGGAGAAGATAATCCGCTCCCGCCGCCAGCGCGTCAATCCCCTCCGACGCCCTGCCGATGTGGACGCTTTTCCCGGTGATGGTCACCGTCACTTCGTTGGATCGGGCCATAATCGGGCCGGGGCGGGAATAAATTTTTCCCGCCTCCAGTTTTGGCCATAAATGCATCGCAAAAACCCGGGCCGCGCGGTACCGCTCCAATATTCCGGTGTTGCAGAGCTTTTCCGCCCCTCCCGTGGTCTCCTCAGAGGGCTGAAAGAGGAAGAGGACATTCCGGGGCAGCTCTGTCCTGTGGGCGGAGGCATAGGACGCCAAGGCCAGCGCCATAGCGGTGTTGGCGTCATGGCCGCAGGCATGCATAGCCCCAAGATGGGAGGAGGCATAGGCAAGGCCGGTATCCTCCTCAATCGGCAGGGCATCCATGTCCGCCCGGAAAGCCACCGTTTCAGGCTTTCCCGCATCCAGATAGGCGCAGACGCTGGATGGGATGGGTGAAAATGTCTCCAGATCAAAGCTGGCCAAAGCGGAACAAACATAGGCGCAGGTCTCCGGCAGGCGGTCGTCCAACTCGGGAATGCGGTGAAGGGCGCGGCGATATTCAACAACGGGCAGCATGGGCATTGCCTCCTTTTTACTTTCAACCGGATTCAATAATAGCATGTTTTGGCGGCACGAGACAAGGGGCAGATGTGTTTTTGTTGCTTTCAACAAAATTTTTTAAAGGCTCCTCTTGCAACCGCACATGGAAGATGATATGATATTATAAAATTGAGATAGAGGCGCGGGGACGAAGAAGTCGCGGGAGCCGGCAGGCAGGGATCGCGGCAGAGGCAGCTCCGCCGAATCTTCCGTTTGGGCATGAACGGGAGATGGGTCCGGTGGAAATACCGCCGGGACTGTCCGCGGCACAGCCGCGGGGGCGCTATCCGCTTACAGAAACGCCGCGCTGTCTGCGGCGTGCAGCCTGTCGGTAGGAGCAGCGTGCCTCTACCGGCTTTTTTATACGAATTACCCGCCCCTGATTCTGCAAGCTTGGAGGATATTCAAATGAAATTCAACAATCCCATAGGTTCCATTGTCGCCATGATTACCCCTTTCCGCGAGGACGGCAGCGTAAACTTTGACGCTCTCACCAATCTACTGGAGCGGCAGATCGCCGCCAAGACCGACGGCATCCTCACATTGGGCACCACCGGCGAGTATCCCACCATGAGCCATGAGGAGGACGCCACTATCGTCGCCCATACCATCAAGGTGGTGAATGGCCGCGTTCCCGTCATCGTGGGAAGCGGCTCCAACTGCACTTCCACCCAAGTGGAAAAAAGCATCGAATACCAGAACATGGGGGCCGATGCCCTGCTGCTGATCTCCCCATACTATAATAAGGCCAATCCAGAAGGTATGTACCGCCACTTTGCCGAAACGGCGGACAGGGTAAAGATTCCCTGCCTCTTATACAACGTTCCCGGCCGCACCGGCTGTTCCATCCCTGTCTCCGTGGTGGAAAGGCTCAGCAGGCATCCCAATATCACCGGCATCAAGGAAGCCAGCGGGGACATGAGCTACGCCATGAAAATTGCCCACTGCGTGGGTCCGGATTTTGCCCTGTACTCTGGAAATGATGATATTACACTCCCCTTGATGAGTATCGGCGGCAGTGGTGTGATCTCCGTATTTGCCAATGTTATGCCCGCTGTATGTCATCAGATCGTAACGGACTACGCCGCCGGCAATCACGCTCAGGCGCTGTCCAGCCATCTGAAGTATCTGAAACTGATGAACGGCCTTTTCATGGAAGTAAATCCCATTCCTGTCAAGTCCGCTATGAACATGATGGGACTGAATGCAGGTCCCATGCGGCTGCCCCTGTGTGAACTGAGTGAGGAACACACCGCCGCACTTCGGGCCACGCTGAAGGAGGCGGGACTGCTGTGAAATACATTTTAATCGGACGGGGAAAAATGGGACGCCTCATTCAGGAAACTGCCTGCGCCGCCGGAGACGAGATTGAAGCCTCTTTCGGGCGCAGGGATCTGGATCAGCTGGGAAAGCTGGGGAAAGCGGCTGATGTGGTCATTGATTTTTCCCGGCCTGAGACCTTGCCCGAGATCTGTTCTTACGTCCGCCGCACCGGCACCCCCCTTCTCTCAGGAACCACCGGCTATACCGCCGGGCAGCTCCGCCAGCTGGAGAGCCTGGGAACCTCCGCCCCGGTACTCTGGGCGGCCAATTTCTCCCTGGGCATGGCGGTGCTGTACCGGGCTCTGGCACAGGTCGCCGGCGTTCTAAAGCCAGACTTCGACATTGAGCTTACCGAAACCCACCACAATCAAAAGGAAGACGCTCCCAGCGGCTCTGCCAGGCTGCTGCTGGATGCCCTCAATCCCGGGCATGACATGCGTCTCGTTTATGGACGGGAAGGCAATACAGGCAAACGGGAAAAGAACGAAATCGGCATTCATGCCCTCCGGGGCGGCACGGTGGCAGGCACTCACACCGTCCATTTTCTCGGTCCCGACGAGGAGCTGGAATTTACCCACCGGGCGGCCAGCAGACAGATTTTTGTCAACGGAGCCCTGCATATGGCCCGCCTCCTGCCGGGAAAACCCAATGGAATCTATGATCTGCAAAAGATTTTATTTGGGGAATAAATTACTTTTTATAAAGAACAAAAAGACTCTTAGCGGTTCTTCCGTTCAGAGTCCCTGCGTGCCGCGCAGCTAAACACCGCCGCAAAAGCTCCGGCATGCCGCCGGGCATGTCGTCAGCCCAAGTCTCCGCAGCAGCGCAGACAGCTTTTCAGGGAGGGTTTTATGAACGCACAGGATATTATTGATTATATCGCAAATTCCGAGAAACGAACCCCGGTGAAACTCTATGTCAATACCACCGCCCCTGTGGACTTTGGTTCCGCCAAGGTTTTCGGCCAGGAAAACAGCCGGATCGTCTTCGGCGATTGGTCCGAATTAGAACCCATTTTAAAGGCCAACGCCAACATTATTACCGACTGCATCGTGGAAAATGACCGCAGAAACTCCGGCGTTCCCCTGCTGGACATGAAAAACATCAAGGCCCGGATTGAACCCGGCGCAGTTATTCGGGAAAAAGTGGAAATTGGCGAAGGAGCCGTGATTATGATGGGAGCCGTCATCAACATCGGCGCTGTGGTTGGCAAGGGCACCATGATCGACATGGGAGTGGTGCTGGGCGGCCGGGCCACGGTGGGCAACCGCTGTCACATTGGCGCGGGGGCTGTGCTGGCCGGTGTGGTGGAACCCGCCTCAGCCACGCCTGTTGTTGTGGAGGACGGAGTTTTGGTAGGAGCCAACGCCGTGATCATCGAGGGCGTCCATATCGGCAGAAACGCCGTGGTAGCCGCAGGGGCCATCGTCATTGAGGACGTACCGGAAAATGCCGTGGTAGCGGGCAGCCCGGCTAAAATTATCAAAATGAAGGACGAAAAGACAGAGGGCAAAACCGCCTTGGTGGATGCGCTCCGAAAACTCTGATACCTCATTGGGAAAGCACACCATCAACAATGATCAACACGCCTGCCAGCGGCCTAAACAGGCGCTGGCAGGCGTTCTCAAATTCAACGGGTGGGAGAAGCATACAGTATGAGCGAAATTATGGAATTTGCCGGGAGAGAGGAATTCAGAGAATGGCTATACGACCATTGCCTGTCAAATACAGGCGTTTGGCTATTGTTTGGTAAGGCCGGCGGGCCAAAAACAATAACGGCAGGGGAAGCGCTTGAAGAAGCCCTCTGCTTTGGATGGATCGACGGACAGATGCAGAGGATCGATGATAAAGCTTACAAAAAATATTTTTCTATGCGCAGGCAGAAGAGCAAGTGGTCTGAAAAAAACAAGGCATTGGCCGAATGTCTTGAAAAGCGGGGACTTATGACGGATTTCGGCAGAAAGAAAATAGAGGAAGCCAAAAAAAGCGGACAGTGGTACGCTCCAAACCCCACAGCGGTTACGGAGAAACAAATTACCCAGCTCTCCACATTGCTGGAAGGTTATGAGCCTGCCTGCACAAATTTTCAGGCCATGCCCTTATCCGTGAAAAAAACCTATGCAAAAGCGTATTTTGACGCAAAGACAGACGCCGGACGAGAAAAACGAATCGCCTGGATGGTGGACCGGCTCAACAGAAACCGGAAGCCCATGTAGCAGAGGAACGCACGCCGCAGCAGCCGCTCTAAGAAACGCAAAGAAAATTCAGGCCTGATTTAGAAACTTGTATTTTCTTTGCATTTCTTGGATATAACCGCCCGGAGCGGGGCAGGTTCCGGTTTTTATAGCCGTCGCAGCGGAAAATAAGAAGCCTATAGATTCTCTCAACTCAGCTGCCCCTGACTCTATAAGCGTCTGCACCCTCCGTGCGCAGGCGGGCCATTGTCCGCTTGTTGAAGAAGAGCCACTGCTCTTTTTCAACCGCGCCGGCTATGAAAGATATCGTTCAGTAATCCACCGATATCGCTTTTAATACAGAGAGAGCAGCCGGCAATTTCCTTTGGAGCAGCCGCCTCCTGGCAGTTGACACAGATATAAAAGGCATTCGGATTGCCAAGAGTGCACCCCAGAATGGATACTTGATAATCACAGGGGTGTTGTATCCTACGCCCAGTTCCAGCAAGACCACCCGCCGTCCTTCGTGCCGCCGCAGAAAGTCATGATAGCGGTCTTGGGCCTGATACCAGCCCTCGTCATACACGATTCTCCCTCCGGATTTTTCCGGAGGGAGAATTTTTGTGAAATCAGCCGAAGAAAAATCCGGCGGTCATGTTCAGATAGGTTTCCCCACTGTAGGCCGGATACCGCTCCCGGACTGCGGTTTTAAATTCCTCTCCGCCGGCGCAGGAAGCAGCAATGGTCTTCAGCTCCTTCAGGTAGCAAATCTTGGTCTCCGCGTCTTTCAAATCCTCCGGAGTGTAATGGGAGGTGAGAATCAGATCATAGCCGCGCTGGATATACCCCCGAAGCTGGGCAATTATAGCATCGGCGTGGCCGGATCCAGCCACAATGGAATGGCAGTCGTGGCCCAGCATGTGGGTGTAGACCGCATTGATCTCAGGGATTTCTACATCAAAGGCCTCCGCCGTCTGGTGAATGACAAACCGGATACCCCCGATGATCACCTCCCCCTCGGTGAGGATATGGCTGATGGGATGGATGGAATTGTCAAAGGCGCTGCCGAATGTGGCGGCAAACTGGTCGATCAAGGCCTTGCCGCCGCCCTGACGGACATACTCTGCGGCGTTAACGGTGGCGTACTTGGGGACGTCCGGCAGAAAGGCGGCGCCCGCGCCGTGATAGGCCACCAGCACGCCGGCCACATCCCGGCCCGCCAGATACTCATTCAGCGCAGTGACGCTGCCGGTGAAGCAGGGGGATTCGACGGCCACAAACCTCCCCTCCTTTTCCACCAAAAATACCTCGTCCGCCAGCGGGTCGCCGGTCTGATAGGCGTGGAGCTTCACGTCTCCACAGTCATAGATGTGCATTTCGCCCCGGGCCAGCCGGACAGTGGTAAAGTCTTTCTTGTTCATCATGCGTACCTCCATTGATGCGTTTGCTTACAGCGGGTTGTTCCCCCGTCCTTATGTCTGCATCATACAGCGGCAAACGTCATTTGAACAGTACGCACAATATTGTGGTATAGGCACCTGAACGTAACGATTGGACCGTTACCGAGAGAAAACGCTTGTGTGGTTTCAAGGGGTTCCGGTATTTTAGCGGAGGAGAAAAATTTTTTCACCTTGACCCCAACAAGGAAGATACGGTAAAGTAAGGCTGTACGGCATTTTGGAAACTAACAGACAGGAGGATACGGTGATGGAGGCAAAGACTTTGCCCGCCTGCCCGGTGGAAACAACGCTGGCGCTCATCAGCGACAAGTGGAAGGTACTCATTATCCGGGATTTGCTGCCGGGGACAAAACGGTTTGGGGAATTGAAGAAATCCATTGGAAGTGTGAGCCAGAAAGTGCTGACATCCCAGCTTCGGCAGATGGAAGAAAGCGGGTTGCTTATTCGGACGGTCTTTCCAGAGGTGCCGCCACGCGTGGAATATACATTGACAGAGCTGGGCCACAGTCTCAAACCGGTTTTGGACGCCATGCAGCATTGGGGTGAGGAGTATAAGACAAAAAATGCTTAAGGCCTGTTCACATAAGACAAATGTGCAGATTTTCGAGCAAATTTTCGCCGGCTGCAAGGCAAAAATTTGCAGGTGTACTGGCGTACGTCAAAAATTTTTAACGCCGCAGGCGGCAAAATTTGCCGGAAAGATGTGTGTTTGGCCTTATGTGAACAGGCCCCAGGATATATGCAAAAATCCGGGGCAGAAAATGGCGGCAGGCAAACTCCGGGCGCGTACCGGATGCTTCTCCCTTGTAAGGAACAGCGTGGAAGAGTGCGGCCACAAAAAGTTCTCTGTGCTCTGCGGCGCGAGAAAAATAAAACGCGGCAGTCAGGAGACTGCCGCGTTCGTTTATCCCAAGGCCACATCCAGGACCATCATAATGAGAAACCCGCCGACAAATCCGCAGGTTCCCGCCCGGCTGTGGGCTTGCGGAACCAGCTCTTCCACCACCACATACAGCATCGCCCCGGCAGCAAAGCTGAGCAGCCAGGGCATCATGGGATGGGCCCAGGCGGCGATCAGCACCACCAGAATGCCGAACACCGGCTCCACCGCCCCGGAGAGCATTCCCCCGGTAAAAGCTTTCAGCCGTCCCCGGCCTTCCTGCCGCAGTGGCAGGGCTACTGCCGCTCCCTCGGGAAAATTTTGGATGCCAATGCCCAGAGCCAAGGCCATAGCCCCAGCAGCTCCTTCCCCGCTGGCGGCTAATGCGAAAGCCAAGCCTACCGCCATGCCCTCCGGCACGTTATGTAGGGTGATTGCCGTCATAAGTAGGGTATTCTGCCGCCAGGCATCATTGACTTCCCTTTCCCGCCGGAGGCGGGGCAGCAGCGCATCCAAGGCAGCCAGGAAGACTACTCCCAGCAGCATCCCGGCCGCAGCAGGCAGCCAGCCGGGGAGTTTTCCCTCCTCTGCGGCTTGGTCAATGGCGGGGAGCAGCAAACTCCACACAGAAGCCGCCGTCATCACCCCAGCAGCAAAACCCAGCATTGCCTTTTGAAACCGGGGCTTCGGCTCCCCAGAGAGAAAAAACACCATGGCGGCGCCCAGAGTGGTCATCAGAAACGTGAAACCCGTGCCCAGGGCGGCCCAGCCAAGAGACCGCAGCATACACATCAACGCCTTTGTCTTGATTCGGGCGGTCCGGAGTTTCGGTCCGTCCGTATGCCAGTATAAGCCGGCAAGACAGAAGTGGTGCTTGATTTCCGGAGGCAATCATGGTATACTGTGATTCATTCGATGCAAGGTTAAAGGACCTCATATAAGCCCGCTGTATGGCGCGGGCGTTTCTACGAAGCCGCCTGAGGCTTCTCTATGGGTGTCTGTGCAGAGGGGATTTCCCTGTCCGCGCAGGCGTCCTTTTTGTTTTGTATCGGCAAACTTGTGAAGGGGTTGTCTGCATGTCGATTACAATTTTAAAGGGGACCATCGTGTCCGCCCCGGCCCTGGGGAAACTGGAAGTCACGGAGCACGGATACCTTGTGGCGGAGGACAGCCGCATCGCCGGGGTCTTCCCTGTTCTGCCGGAATATTACGCCGGAGCGCCGTGGAGGACTATGGAGACGCGCTGATTCTCCAGTCCCTGGCGGACCTCCATCTCCATGCCCCCCAATATCCCATGCTGGGCATGGGCATGGACCTGCCGCTTCTGGATTGGCTGAACACTTACACATTTCCCACTGAGGCCCGGTTTTCCAACCCGGACTACGCCCGGACGGTGTACCGCAAGCTGGCCCGGGAAC
Source organism: uncultured Oscillibacter sp. (assembly GCA_910576845.1). Taxonomy (GTDB): domain Bacteria; phylum Bacillota; class Clostridia; order Oscillospirales; family Oscillospiraceae; genus Oscillibacter. The sequence goes on along the minus strand of CAJTJA010000003.1, from coordinate 48,912 downwards.
TGGTTGAAAACGGCACGACACGGGTCTGCATGTTCTCCTCCCTCCACCGGGAGGCAACGCTGATTCTAATGGAGGAATTGGAGAGAGCCGGGGTCACCGGATATGTAGGCAAGGTGAACATGGACCGAAACGGCATTCCGGCCCTCCAGGAAGAGACGGAGGATTCCAAGCGGGAAACCCTCCGCTGGCTGGAGGAATGCCGGGACTTTCAGTATGTCAAGCCCATCCTGACTCCCCGCTTCACCCCCTCCTGCACGGATGAACTGATGAATTTTCTTGGAAAGCTGGCATTGGAGCAAGGCCTTCCTGTCCAGTCTCACCTGTCGGAGAACACAGGCGAAATACAGTGGGTAAAGGAGCTGCACCCAGATTGCGGACAGTATTGGGAGACATACGCGAAATACGGTCTCTGGAATCACCGAACATTAATGGCTCACTGTGTCTGGTCCGATCCCCGGGAACGGGCAGCTATGCGGAATGCCGGTGTGACCGTGGTTCACTGCGCGGATTCCAACCAGAACATATGCTCCGGCGTGGCTCCGGTCCGGACCATGCTGAAGGAAGGGCTGAAAGTGGCGTTGGGCAGCGACATTGCCGGCGGGGATCATCTCAGCATGTTCGACGTAGTGGCGGCTTCCATCCGAGCCTCCAAAGCCCGGCGGATTATGGACGGCTGGGAGACGGACTTCCTCACAGTTGCCGAGGCGTGGTATCTGGGAACTTCCGCCGGGGCTGCATTCTTTGGGGAAAAGCCGGGCTTTGCCCCCGGCAGTACCCTCCATGCTGTCATATTGGATGACGGCGCACTCCCTCAGCCGCATCCCATGACGCCGGAGGAACGGCTGGAGCGCTGTGTCTACCGGCGGCAGAAGGAAGCTGTCCGGGCTGTCTGGAGCGAGGGCAGGCTTGTTTTTTCTCGGGAGCTTTCGCACCAGTCACAGCAGAAATAGAAAGCAGACGCTCCGGAGGCTGGGCACTGCTTGAAAAATGGAAATACGCCCCGCAGCGGGAGACTTTTTGCCCCAAGAGCATATGATATCCGTAAGACGGCAGAGCCGCCAACGGCTATCCGATCACTTGGCGAAGCGCTGGTCCGCAGAAATCCTGACGGATTTCGAAGGAACGCAACGAAGCATCAGCGGAAAAATCCGCCGGTTGGCAGTCCAATGTCATTAAATTAAGCCAATACACCAAAAACCCTCATCAAAAACATTGCGTTTTTGCTTGGTTTTGCGGTTATTCCGAACTTTTGGAGTGGGATTTTTGGGGACAAATCCCTTAATTTAATGACATTGGTTGGCAGTCTCAGCACTTTATAAACAATCCCCTAAATCCGGCCGCCGAAAAAGCAGCGTATAACCCTGCCCTGCCAGATTAAAAAGTACTCCGGCTTTTAAAAATTCGTTCTGCTCACTTCACCGGGAGACAAACAGGTCCGCGGACAAAAGGCCCTTGATCAGATTGGACACCCGGCCACAGGCGGCCGCCTGATCGTAGACCGGGGAGACATCCTTGTATTTGGGAGTCCCGTCGGGGTTCAGCTCCCGGGACAGCTCGGCCCCCCATTTCTTTAGAGAAAAGGCCCACTGATCCAGGTAGTCCAAGGGATTTCCCGGCCAGCGGTTGATACGGTCCAGCGTGTCCCGCATGTCCGCCGAGGTCGGAAATGGGTTGTTCATATCCCCCAGGGGAACCAGATGGAACATCATATTGGTTCCCTGGTAATCCGTGTCGCTGATAACTCCCATGGCGTTCAGCTCATGCATCAGGTCCATCCAATCCACCTTGGAAATGGTGTTCGGGTTGGCTTTCAGCCGCTGCAAGGTTTTTTTCGCCCCGTCAGTGAGCTTGCCGGTGATCTCCTGGTTCTTGCTGGAGAGAAGCTCCGAAAAGTCCACTGAGGGACCGTCCGGGTTAACGCCCGCAGGCCTGTATTTTCCCCACTCCGAGGTGGGAATGCCTGTGTTGTTGACTATGTAATTGACTCCGCTGTCCATGCTGCGTTCTCCTTTACAAGTATGTATTTAAATCCAGCCCCGTGCCACAGCCTCGGCTCCGGTGATAAAGTCCGGCCAATCGTCCTCCCGGAAATCCTTTGCCCAGGAGAGGATGTCGTCCAAACTGCGGAACCCCACCATGGGGGCCTCGTCGAAGCCGTGGAGCCATGCGGCTTTGGAATCCGGGTCCACAGAGGTCTGAAAGACTCCGCCTTTCTTATCCAGCCGGATCATCGTAGTGCCCTCGGCGCAGCGCAGCCCCTTTTCGCTGAGGATGCCCAGCTCTTTCATGGTATCCAGCGCGTCGTAAATCTCAAAAGAGGACAGGTCCCCGGCGTAACGCTCCCGCAGAAACGCCAGGTTTTCCTCGGTCCAGCCCTGGGAGTCTGGAAGAACCGCCTCCGGGCGCTGCGCTTTCCAGGCCCGGTAATCGTCCTTGAACTGCATATACACGGAGTCCAGCATCCGGCCCGGCGGCAATTCCCGCATCTTCTGCCGCTGGCGGTCCACATCCAGATATTTGTCAAAAACCGACTCCTGTCCGGTCTTTTGCGCCGCCTGCTGCTTTTGTCTTCCAGAATACCCGGAATATAGAGAAATATGGAACAAAAAACTGTTTGGAATGCTCATAGGCATATCCTCCTGACACTGATTCAGGCTGGTCACAGAAAAATCGCAGGCCCGCCCTAAATGGAAAGATATCACCGGCGGCCGTTTTTGTCAATATTTTCTCTCAAAGAAAGATAAATTTGCATTGAAAAACTTCCAGTACAGCGTATTGACGGACAGCCGGCGAATATTGTATCATTTCTATGGCGGCCTGCGGCCGGTCATGTTTGTAAAGGGGGAACGCAATGTCTGCGTTGAAAAACGATCCCGGGCGGGGTATGGAGGACAATCTGAAACGAGCGGTCACGGAGATGCTGGTCCTGACTCTGCTGAGCCGGGAAGATATGCACGCCTCCCAGATTACCCAGAGCATCCAGCAGAAATCCGGAAACACGCTGAGCCTGGTGTCTCCCTATATGCTGTTCTACCGGCTGATTGAAAGCGGCTATATTCTGGAGGCATACAAGAAAACCGCCCCGGACGGACGGCGGCGGCAGTACTATCAGATCACCGAGGCAGGGGTGAAATATTTAGCGGAGCTGTTGACTGTTTACTACCGGATTACGAACGGCGTCGCGCTGCTGCTAAGGGAGGGAGAGCAGAGCGGCGAAGCATAACCGCAGCGCCGCTTCTCCCATGAGAGACGGCGTTTGACCTACGGCGGAGCAGACCGGCCTCCGCTCTTGATCCAGTACAGGGAATTGGCAGGACGCTTCCGGCAGGAAATGCTGGAGGCAGCGTGCAAGACGCTTGCCGCCGCCTTCAAGGGCTGCCTATAAGACGGCCGCGCTCATACAGCCGGCAATCTAAACGTCCTCGGGCAGTGAATCATTTTACTTAGAAGCGGAACAGCCGGAATTCGGAGAAGAGCGGGAAAACGGAACTGGCTGCTCTGCATTTGGGAGGATGCGGCAGCATATATGCTGCCGCTTTTTACAAGGAAGCCGCGGAAATTCATGGAATTTCCGCGGCTTTAACAGATGATTTATAAATCGAAACCTGACTAATTATTTCAAAACCGCATCCAAATCCCGCATAGCGGTTCCGTCCTCCAGAACAAAGCAGGGAATCCCAATACCGCCATTTTCCCGGATATCGGCATAAGCGGGGCTTTCCTGCCGCAGAGTCAGGTATGTCTTTAAGTCCGGAAGGCTGGCAGAAAGATTTTTGAACTCAATCTCCGCCTTTGCCTCACTGAGGCGATTCAGGGCGTACAGAGTATCCGGGCACAGGTGGCTTCCAATTACAGTAACTTTCATAACAATTCTCCTTTTCAAAATAGATCATCATTTGATTCGTTCCAATTTACTTGACCGCGGCGGCCTCGATCTCGCATAAGACCCCTTTCGGCAGTGCCCTCACCGCTACGCAGGACCGGGCGGGCTTCGAGGTAAAATATTGGGCGTAAACCTCGTTAAACGCGGCAAAATCACTCATGTCTGACAAGAAGCACGTTGTCTTGAAGACCCGGTCAAAGCCGGTTCCGGCAGCCGCAAGGATGGCCCCCACGTTTTCGCAGCTCTGCTTTGTCTGGGCGGTGATACCGAAGGGAACCTCACCGCTGGCGGGGTCCACGGGAATCTGGCCGGAGGTGAAGACAAGGCCGTTCACCTCATAACCTTGGGAATAGGGGCCGATGGCGCCGGGGGCGTTCTTGGTTTCCAGTACGTTCATCGTGATAAGCTCCTTATCTATAAATGTTTATCTCAGCACTCCGGAGGCCAGCTTCTTTTCCAGCCAATCCTTACCCTCCACCAGCCGGGTGACCATCATAGAGGCGATAGTGTCCCCAGCGGCGTTGAGGCAGGTGGCGGCAGGGTCAAAGAGGAAGCCCAGGGTGGCGATCAAAGGGAATGCCTCAGCGGGGAAGCCGAACATGCTGACAATGAGCATCTCTCCCACCAGTCCGCCGCCAGGGGCGCCGGAGAGGACGAAGGCGCTGAGGATGGCCACAGCAATTGCCATGGCGTAGGTGCCCACGCTGGCGAAGGGCATGTTGAACACGCCGAACAGGAAGGCAATCTTCACAATGGAACTGAGGACGGAACCGTCCATATGCATAGTACAGCCCATAGGCAGCACCAGGTCGCTGACGTCTTTGGGAACGCCGATGTTATCACAGGCTTCCTTGTTTACGGGAAGAGTGGCCGCAGAGCTCTGGGTGGCGAAGGCTGTGACAGCAGGTGTGAAGATGTATTTCAGCATCCGGTTAAGACCGGCTTTTCCCCCGGCAAATACGGCATACAGAGGGAAGAAGATAACCACGTACAGCAGGCAAAGAGGATAGTAAACCACCATGGAGCGGCCATAGTCGCTGAGAAGCTGAGGGCCAAACTCTCCGATGAGATTGGCAAAATATGCGCCCAGGCCCAGAGGAGCGATGGTCATGATGACACCCACAAATTTCATGATAATGTCATTGAGGTTGGACAGCAGCTTTCCAACGGGGCTGCTGTCCCCGCCGCAGGAGGCCACGCAGAAGCCGGTGATGATGGCAAAGATAATCAGCGGCAGCATGTGGGATTTGCTCCACAGCTCTGGGAAATCGCTCACCGTCAGAGAACCCACAATCATCTGAGCGGCGGTCTGCGCCTCTCCCACCTCGGCGGCGGAGAGCTGGATGTTCGTCCCGGCGGAGGGGCTGAACATATTGACCCAGATGAGAACGCAGGCGGCGGCAACAGCGCCTGTGCCCAGGAAGACCGCAACGGTTCCGCCTAAAATTTTCCCCAGGCGGTTCATATTGGCCATGCTGCCCACGGCGCAGGTAATCGATACAAATACCAGAGGGACAACGATGGTAAACAGCAGGTTCAGAAAGATATCGCCGATAGGCTTCAGGGTTTGACCCAGTTCGGGGGAAATTACGCCAATGAGAGAACCGATGGCGATACCGCCAAGAAGGAGGATGGGGGTCTTATACTGCTGCCATAGAGTTTGCTTTCCAGTTTGCATAGCCATGATAACATCTCCATTTCTCGTTTCTTTTGTGTTTTTTATCTCCGGCGGCGGGGATCATTCAGAGGGGTTAAAGACTGTTGACAGCGTCTTCCAGCTGACGGAGCGCCTTCTCCAGCACACTCCGGGGGCAGGCGGCGTTCAGCCGCATGAACCCGCTCAAGCTTCGGCCGAAAGCACAGCCGTCATTCAGGCCCAATCCGGCTTTTTCAATCATGAAGTCATGAAGTTCTTGGTTGCTCAAGCCCAGCGCCCGACAGTCCAGCCACATGAGATAAGTGGCATCCGGGGCGTATGTCTTAATTTTCGGAATATGCTTTTCACAGTAATCCACTACAAAATCAAAGTTTTCGCCGAGATAGGACAGCAGCTGCTCCAGCCATTCCTCCCCCTCTCGGAACGCTGTCTCCATAGCGGTGACGGAAAAGGCGTTGTTGCGGTGAATATCCATATTCGTCCAGAAGCGGTCAAAGTTCTCCTTCATGTACCGGTTTGGGAACACCACGGTGCTGGCCTGTAGTCCCGCCAGGTTAAATGTCTTGGTGCCTGAGATGCCGGTAACCACATTGGCGGCGATTTCCGGGGACAAAGAAGCGGCGGGAATATGCTTCTTCCCATGAAAAACTAAGTCGGAGTGAATTTCGTCGCTGACCACCAGGACGCGGTGCTTCAGGCACAGCTCCATCATCCGGCGGAGTTCTTCCTCGCTCCAGACGATGCCAAGAGGATTGTGCGGGCTGCACAGCAGGAACAGATCCGCAGAATGGAGCTTCTCTTCAAAATCCACCCAGTCTACTGTCCATTTTCCGTTTTGCTCTGTCATCCGGTTTTCTATGACAGTCCGTCCGGCAAACTCGGCCATATCGTAAAACTCACCGTATACCGGGGTCTGAATCAGGACGCTGCCGCCCTGGGGAGTATAAAGCTGCACCATAGCACTGAGCGTCTGGACCACGCCCAGGCAGAAACTCATAAGGGAGGTGTCCGGGGCCCAGCCGTTCCGGCGGCTCTGCCAGTCCCGAATGGCCTCGAAGTAGCTGTCGGGCCGGGCAGTATAGCCCCAGAGGCCCTCTTCAGCCCGAGCTTTCAAAGCGTCAATAATGGGCTGTGCGGTCTTAAAGTCCATGTCCGCGATCCACAGGGGGATCACATTGTCCGTCCCAAACTTCTTGGTCCGTTCGTCGTATTTAGCAGAGAGGTTTTTGCTGCGGTCTATCACCTGGTCGAAATCATAGCGCATGGTCTCGCTTCCTTTCTGAAACAACCGTATGCCGGCGGCGTTTGGCAGATTATTAAAGCAAAAAATATGCCATTTTAGAGGTACTGTTTGGTTTCCTTCAAATTTTCCTTAAAATTGGAGAGGTATACAAAAACCCCCGGTCCAGTTTTGGCCAAATACCAATGCTGGTTCCGGGGATTCTTGCGGCAGAGACAACGACTGCAGCACTACCGCAATCAATTTATTGGTTAAACAATTTTAAACAGTCAAATAATTCTTTTGTTTAACCATTTTCTAAGAGTGCCCTCCCCTTCGGGGTCAGCCGGCTGCCGCCCCGGCCCCGGCTGACTCGAACCAACCCTCGGGAGGCCATGTCCGCCAAAATATCCCGGACCTCTTTCTGAGAGAGGGGGATATATGCCTCCCGGGCCTTTTTCAGCAGTGTTTCCCGCCCTATGGAGGTTCCGGCCTCTGAGGCTGTGTAAAGCTGGGAGAGAATAAAGCGGAATGGATCGGAAGAATCCGCTTCCTCTGAGGCTGGCGGAGCAGAGAAATGGAAGTCGCTTCCCTCAGCGAGGAAAAGCGTGGGGGGTATATCTTCCAGAGTAATCTCCTCGTGGCCGGTATAGATGAAATACTCCACCGTATTTCGCAGCTCCCGTATATTTCCCGGCCAGGTATGGCGGCGGAAAAACGCCTTGACCGGTTCTGTTAGGTGAAAGGAGCCGCCCAGCTCCCGCCGGAAGTGATCTGCCAGCAGAAATATGTCGTCCCCCCTCTTTGTCAGAGGCGGAATAAGAACAGGAAGGGTGCTGAGCCGGTAGTAGAGGTCCCGGCGGAAGCTGCCTTCCCGGACCTTTTGCTCCAGGGCCTCGTTTGTGGCGGCTACAATACGAACATCCACATGAATGATCCGGTTGCCGCCCACCCGCATAACCTCCCGTTCCTGAAGAGCCCGGAGAAGCTTGATTTGCAGAGCGGGGCTCATGCCCTCTACCTCATCCAAAAACAAAGTGCCCTTGTGGGCCAGCTCAAAAAGGCCAGGCCGGCCGCCTTTCTTTGCCCCGGTGAAGGCCCCCTCCTCATAGCCGAAAAGTTCGCTCTCCAGAAGGTTTTCCGGAAACGCGGCCACATTCATTGGGACAAAGGGTCCGGACGCCCGAAAAGACGCCTGATGAACAGCGTGGGCAAACAGCTCCTTGCCGGTGCCTGTCTCACCGATCAGCAAAACAGGGCTCTCACTGCGGGCCATGCGGCTCAAAGTCTCTTTGGTTTTGCAGATCGCTTCCGACTGCCCAATCACATCGGCAAAGCTGTATTTCGCATAATGGCCCTTGTGGAAGAACTGGCTCCTCAGGTCGTTCTGCCGGGCCTCCACATCGTTGAACCTTTGAAGCAGGGCAAAGGCTCCAATACAGGCGTTCTGCCGGATGACCGGAACTACCTCCACGCTGAGGTTCACGCCATTGACATTCACCGCCTTGGCCGGCAGAGTCCGGCGGCTTTGCAGGCATTGAACAAAGGGGATGAAGGGAAAAACATCCTCACACCGCCGCCCCCGGACCAGGGAAGCGCTGACACAGGTCATCTCCTCGGCATGCCGGCTGCACGCAAAAACTTCCCCCTTCTCATTGACACCAACCACACCGTCTTCCAGACTCTCCATTAAAATGTGGAACTGGCTCTCCAGACGGATAGACCGGGCGAACATGCGGTCGAAACTGTAATTGTTGGTGGCTACCTCCTGGGCGTACCGTTGGAAGGCAGGGCCTTCCAGCACCGGTTCCAGCCCCAGCCGGAGAGCGATCTCAATCATCATGCCAGAGGTGCAGACACGCTGTCCCAGATCAATAACCGTCTTTATCCCCGGCGGAACATAGCGGCGCTCATCGGGGGTAACGGCAATATGGACATCCGGGGCCTCCGGCGCACCGGGATAGAAAGGGATCCAGTGAACCTGGGTAATTCCGAACTGCTCCAGCTGGGCGATGGCTTCCCGGGCCATGGTCTGAGTCATGTTGACAAACAGGACGTTGCTTCCGCCGGGAAGCTCCTTGAGCTTGCGCAGGTCCTGCCAGCGGAAGGATACCTCCACCGCCATGGTCTGACTGTCGATGGGAATATGGCGCATCAATTCTTCCGGGGACCCATAGGCGTCGGTGGAGGCTACAAACAAATCTGCCCGCT
>CAJTJA010000003.1:0-39932 GCA_910576845.1 uncultured Oscillibacter sp. | reverse complement strand
GCCCGCTCCAGCACCCCGGCAGCGCTTCCGTCCAACACGGAGAAAACGGAAATGTCTGCCACATCCCCGAATAGCCAGGCAATGTTGGAACGATAAGACTCCCCTGCCCTGGGGTCCAGGGCAATCACAGAAATTTTCTTTTTAGGCAGCACAGTTCAGCTCCTTTGACCATTTTTTAACCAGTTAATCACAAACCAACGCAAATTGCAACGGGTTTTTCCCGGAAAATTCCCGGCACAAAATTTGCTTTATAACTCAGCAGAGAGCAAGCTTATTTCAACGCTATTTTGCAGAGAGGAGTTTTTATATGATTACAAAGGAAGAACTGCTGACATTGCTGCACCAGGAAGTCGTTCCCGCCCTGGGCTGCACCGAGCCGGTTTGCGTGGCTCTGGCCGCTGCGGACGCCTGCCGGGCGATTGGAGGCGAGGTGGTTTCTGTAGCGCTGGATGTCAATTCTGGCATCTACAAAAACGGCATGAGCGTGGGTATTCCTGGTTTTCCCAGGGTGGGGCTGAAGTATGCCGCCGCTCTTGGGGCCAGCCTCCGCAACCCGGAAAAGGGATTGCGGCTTCTGGAAGACATGAATGAGACGGTTTCCGCCCAGGCTATCGCGCTGGTGGAGGAGCGCCATGTAACGGTAACCATCCAGCATGACGAGGCGCAGCTTTATGCCAGAGCAGAGGTCATTACCACCGCAGGCATGGGCGTCAGCGTAATCCGTGGAACTCATTCCAATATCATCTTTACCAAGCGGAACAATGAAATTCTTTTGGAAAAGCCCTGGCCCGCCGGGGGCAGCGACACCCTCCACGAGGGCCTGAAAACCATGACGGTGGCGGAAATCCGGGCCCTGGCGGACCAGTGCTCCGAGGAGGAGCTGGCCTTTATGCTGGAGGGCGTGGAGCTGAACGAGGGCCTGGCGGACTACGGTCTGGAGCACGACCCTGGCATTGGCATTGCCGGCGCGCTGAAACGGCAGATGACGGCCGGAGGCATGGGGGATAACCTCTTCGCCCGGGTCATGACCCGGGTGGCCAGCAGCGCCGAGGGGCGTATGAGCGGCTGCCCCTATGCTGTCATGAGCAGCGCGGGCAGCGGCAACCACGGCATTACCGCCATTATCCCCGTAGCGGAGACGGCGCGGCATCTGGGCGCGTCCAATGAGCGGCTGGTGAAGGCCCTGGCATTTTCTCACGCTCTGAATGTTTACATCAAGCTTTTCACCGGAAAGCTGTCTGCCACCTGCGGCTGCGGCGTTTCCGCCGCCACTGCCGCTTCCGCCGCCATAGTGTGGCTGATGGGAGGGAGCGATGAGCAGATTGGCGGGGCTGTCATCAACATGAGCGGAGATCTCACCGGCATGGTCTGCGACGGCGGCAAAACCGGCTGTGCTCTGAAGCTGGCGACCGCTGCCAATGCGGCTTTGATGTGCGCCTGCCTCGCCATAGACGGCGTGGTCCTCCCGTCTACGAACGGCATCTGCGGCGCCACGCCGGAAGAGGCCATCCGCAGCATGGGCCGCGTCAGCACGCCGGGCATGGCGGAAACAGACCGGACTATTCTGGAGATCATGATGGAGAAGGAGGGATGAAAGTGGACCGCTGTGCGCTGGCTTACCAATATCATAAGCAGGGATATAACTGTGCGCAGTCTGTGGCAGGAGCCTTTGCAGACATGACAGGCATGGAACCGGAGCGGCTGTTTGCCGCTCCGGAGGATTTGGCGGCGGCGGAGGCGGCAGCCACGAGGAGTTCTGCGGCGCTGTCAGCGGCGGCTTTCTGGTGCTGGGCACGCTGTTCCCCCATACGCGGGGAGAGGATCGGGAGGCTAAGCGAAAAATTTACAGCCTTGCCAAACAATTTCGCCAACGTTTCTTTGAAACCTTTGGAAATACTCGCTGCGGAGATTTGCTGCGCACCCGCCCCGGCGTCAGTGAGCAGACATCCGCAGCCCAGCGAATGGAGCTGACGGCTCATTGTGACATTATGATTGTCACCGCTGTTGAAATATTGGAGGCACTTTTGGCCAAGAGCGCAGATTAGGAAAATGTGTTATTCCATAGACTTCTTTTCAGCTGCTCCGGACACATCACCGGCGAAAAGCATTAAAATACTTTTCAAATTTATTGGTCAAGAAAGAAACGGCACAAAAACAGCGGACCTGTCTTAAGCAGGCCCGCTGTTTCTATACCAGCTCACCGTGAGGTTCATCCAATAAGTCCAGTTCCTGAAAAATCCGGGTCTCCAGCTCTTCATAAGCCTTCGGGCCGCGAGAGCGGCGCATTTGCCCGCCCAGGCGTTCTCCGCCTCTGAAAAGGTGAATGAGATAAAACCAGACTTCCTTCATCCGCTGGGAGGCAGGAGCCGCCTGGCCATAGAAATCCTGGTATTCCTGGTAGAGAGCGGCCGTGAAGGCCTGCAGCTCCTCTCTTGCGGCGGCAGCCCCTCCCCGAAGCCGGCGGAACAGAGCCGGGTCCGCAATGGCCCCTCTGCCGATCATAGCGGCATCCAGAGAAGGAAAATGCGCCTCCAAGGCCCGGATACCGCTCACGGAGGTGATATCGCCGTTGTAGCAGACTGGGTTTCGGCTCTCCGCCGCAGCCAGGCAAAAAGCGTCCATATGCACGCTTCCCCGGTATTTCTCAGGCCTGACCCGGGGATGAACCGTAAGGCAGGCGATAGGATAGCGATTGAAAATTTCCAGAAGCCGGGGAAATTCCCCGGCTGTCTGGTACCCAAGCCGGGTCTTTACGGAGACGGGAACAGGGGCTCCGGAAAATACCTCTTCAAAAAAACGATCCAGTTCATCTGGGTCTGCCAGCAGGCCGGAACCCTTCCCCTTAGCGGTAACGGTGCCTGAAGGACAGCCCAAATTCAAATTGACCTCCTCATAGCCCATATCTGCCAGGACATTCGCCGCCCAGACAAAGTCTGCCGCCCGTTTTGCCATCACCTGGGGGACCTGGGGGAGGCCGTCGTTTTCCAGCTCACGACGGTCTCTGGGGGTGAGGATATGTTGGTCTGTGGGAGAGATGAAGGGAATAAAATAGCGGTCCGCGCCGCCGAACCGGTTATGCCATACCCGGCGGAAAACCCGCTTGGTAATGCCGTCCAGAGGGGCGAAATCAAAACGGGAGATCATCCCAGCCGCTCCTCCCACTCTTTGGGGCGGAATCCGGTCAGCACAAAGTCATTCCCCACCAGAATGGGCCGTTTTACCAGCATCCCGTCGGTGGCGAGAAGGGCCAGCTGCTCTTCTTCATCCATGGCGGAAAGCTTGTCCTTCAGCCCCAGAGCCTTATACTGAAGGCCGCTGGTGTTGAAGAAGCGCTTCAGGGGCAGGCCGCTGACCCGATGCCACTGCCGGAGTTCCTCCGCGGTGGGATTTTCTGACTTAATGTCCCGAACATCGCAGTTCAGGCCCTGTTCGTCCAGCCAGGCTTTCGCCTTTTGGCAGGTGGAACATTTGGGATACCAGAGCATCAGCATTACGCGTTCCTCCTTGGTGTCTTTTATGAAAATAAATCTATCTGAAAGCCCGCCTGCTTATCCTCAAATTCCATCAGCCAGGCCATTGCGGCCTTAGTGCCGCAGAGAATGCCATGGGCACGGCAGAAGGACCGAAGCATACTTGTCAGACAGGCGGCATTGGGGCTTAAGCACTCGTAGCTGCTCCCGAAGGAGCGGATATAACGGGATTTCATACCGGGAAAATGCCGGTCCAGCTGCGCGTAAAAATACTGCCGGTTCCCGTCCCGGAGTGTAACGCCCATGCCGAAATTAACAATAACCTCCGCTCCGGCGGCAAGACAATCATCCAAAAGCCCCTGGAGGTTCTCCTCCGTGTCGTTGAGAAAGGGCAGAATGGGCCCGATCCAAACGCCGGTGTGGATGCCCGCCTTTCGCATGGTTTGGAGCATTTCGAGGCGGCGGCGGGTGGTGCAGACATTAGGCTCCAAAACGCGGCAAAGGTTTTCATCAAAGGTGGTGAAGGTAGTACAGACCACCGCTTTGCTCTGGTCGTTGATCCGCTTCAGCAGATCAATATCCCGAAGGATCATGTCCGATTTTGTCAGTACCGACACACCGAACCCCTGCCGGGCAATGATCTCCAGACAGCGCCGGGTCAGCCGGGTCTCCGCCTCCAGAGGCAAATAAGGGTCGCACATGGAGCCGGTGCCGATCATGCAGCGGCGCCGCTTCCGGCGCAGGGCATCCTCCAGCAGCTCCGGGGCATTCCGCTTCACTGCCACATCCTCAAAAGCATGGTCCATCTGATAGCAGGCGCTGCGGGAGTCGCAGTAAATGCAGCCGTGGGTACAGCCGCGGTAAATGTTCATCCCGTTTTGAGAGGAGAGAATGGCTTTCGCCTGAATGTCATGCATCGTATTTTCCCATCACAGGACTATCAGCTCTTTGGGAGCTCTCGTCAGGTTCCGGCAGCCCGCCGGAGTAATCAAAATCACATCCTCAATGCGGACGCCCAGCTTCCCGGGGATATAAATGCCCGGCTCTGCCGAGATGACGGCTCCGGCAGGCAGGGGCTCCTCATTACCGGAGGAAGCATTGGGGGCTTCGTGGATTTCCACGCCCACGCCGTGGCCAAAGCTGTGCGTAAAGTATTCTCCATACCCCGCTTTTTCAATAACAGCCCGGGCGGCGGCGTCCACCGCCCGGCCGGAAGTCCCGGCCCTTGCGGCGGCAATGCCGGCTTCCTGAGCGGCCAGAACGGTTCTATAGACCCGGTCCATCTCCTCCGTCGCGGACCCGACCGCCACGGTGCGGGTCATATCTGAGCAGTAGCCTCCATAAATGCAGCCAAAGTCCATGGTGACAAATTCGCCGGATTGAATTTCCTTGCCGGAGGGCACGCCATGAGGAAGACTTCCTTTGGGCCCGGAGACTACAATAGGGTCAAAGGACATATCCGACGCGCCATAATGCAGCATCAGGTATTGGAGCCGGGCGGCGATCTCCCTTTCCGTTACGCCGGGGCGTATCTCCTTCAAAATATCTGCCAGCGCCTGCTCGGCAATACTCTGAGCGGTCTCCATGGCCTGGAGCTCCTCCTGATCCTTGGTCTGCCGCAGCTTCAGAAGGGGTTCCGAAGCGGAGACCAGCTCACAGGGGAACTTGCCCTCCGCCAGAGCGGTTTCCAGTCTCCGGTATTCCCGGAGGGTCATAGCGGCATCCTCGATCCCCAGACGGCGGATTCCCTTCAAAAACACCAGCTCCTGAAGCTGAACCATCAGTCCCCTGCCGGGCTTGACCTCCCGCAGCTCCGCCCCGTTCAGATGAAGGCGGGCCGCCTCGGTGTACCGGGCATCTGTAAAGAAGAGGGCATCTCTGCGTGTCACTAGAGCCGCGGCGTCGGCGCCGGGAGTGAAAAAGCCGGAGGCATAAAAACGGTTGGCTTCCCCGGTGAGAAGAACAGCGTCCAGATGCTCCGCCTCCAGGATGGCGGCAATATTGGCATAATGATTCACAAACAGACAGTCCTTCCAATTTTGAGATGGGGAGGGCCGCCGGGCGGCCCTCTCCGGTTTGAGTTACCCCAAGGACCCGCTGCCCCCCATAAGGGCGGTCATCTCCTCAATCCGCTCCAGCGGGAAGGGCGGGGAGCACAGAGGTTTCATGGCGATGCTCATCAGCTTCATAGGGTTGTCGTCCGCCGCCACCCGGTTAGAGCTCAGGACTCCGCAGCAGCGGCAGCGGTGAACAATAGCCCACTCGCCTCCCCTGCGAACCCACACGGCGATGGGGTCCATGACGCCACCGCAGTCCGCCGCCCGGTCGCCGGGCTCCACATCCAGGTGGACGCTGGCAAGACAGTTGGGGCAGTGATTGCGGTGGTCTCCGCCCGCGCCGGCAGGGGTGACAAGGCGGCCGCAGACCCGGCAGGTGAAAGCATCGGTGCAGGGATGGGTTTTGTACCAGCCTTTTTCGTATAATTTCCGTTTATTCTCTCGATTCATGGTTCCTCCTGAAGATGGTTCCAGCTCTTCCGGGAGGAATGGCAGAGTGTGTATTTGCCAGCCTCCCGGTCAGCAAACACTCTCCGAAGCCAACAAGCTGCGTCTCATAAACATACTCCTTATGTGGTCACTGCGTCTCAGCAGTTAAAAATCATGGCGGGCGGTAGAAATTCCGGCTTCCTCCAACGCGGCCAGGATAGACTCAATCCGCTGAAAGCATTCCGGGTCCTCCAAGGCATCGTCGTTCAGGATGCGGCGGATTCCCTCCAGGGCCCGCAGGGCCCTCGATTCCGTCTCCGCGGCAATTCGCTTTACGGTTTCCTCCTGCTTCAAATACCGCATTACCTCGAGGCCGATTGCCTCCGCCGCCAGTTCTTCCCGTGTGGTAAATTCCATAAAAACCTCCTATTGACCTTTAGTGAATGTCAAATATTCCCTCATCTTATCATAAAATAAATTAAATGGTCGAATGACAATCACAAAATGTCAGGACGGGTTTTATGTATAAAAACCGTGCCCCGAATGGGCGATATAATCTTTGCGGCAGCTGGATAGCCGCCCTGCGTAAAGCCAAAACGCCCAAACTGTCTCAGCGGGGTCTGGCGGATATGCTTCAGCTAAGCGGTCTGGACGTGGACAAGAACGCAATTCAGCGCATTGAGAGCGGCCAGCGGTTTGTAACGGACATTGAGCTGAAAGCCTTGGCCCAGGCGCTGGGCGTGACAGTGGCAGAACTGCTGGAAACATAGGAGCTCCGGGAAGCCGGAGCTCCTGTTGTTTTTTACCTTCTCCGGAGGGGAACTCAGCAGCGCTGGAGGGATTCCAGCCGGGCGATTATCTTCTCCCGGTACTCTGCGTGGCGGGGCATCCCGCCTCCCAGACCGCCCCGCTTGGGAAGCTGGAGCCGGAGAAAGCTGCCATCCCTGAACGTGATGGAACAGTTGACAGCCCCCATCATGGCGTTTTTGATGAGACAGCTCTGGATATCTCCAAACGGAAAACACACGCCCACATCCTCTGCCACTGTCTTCCGCATGTCCGGGAGCATCTGATAGGCGGTCGTCAGATACTTGCGCTCCTCGCACTCAGCCACTAGCAGGCAGCGCTCGGTAATGCCCACATAAACATCAAAAAAAGATGTTTTTTTCTTGTTTACCTGAAGGGTGATGCCATGCACTCCCGCGGAAAGCGTTTCTCCCTCCGGGCAACAGGCGCCCAGAACCTGCAGCATCCTTCCCTCGTCAAAAATACCAGACATCAGAAAGACCTCCTTACCTCCCAGGCTCTCGGCCTTGACTTTCTCCTGCCCGCCTGTTACCATAGGCGGCGAGATGGGGGCATGTCCCATCCCGCCTTATGGGTTAGGTCCTCTTACGGTTGGTAGCTGTGGGGAGGACCTAACTTTTTACTTTTCCGGTAAAAGAATTGCCCTATGGCGCTCAGGCTTTCTCCGCCGCCCTCATAAACAGCGGATGAGGCCGGTCGGGGCGGGAACAGCCGTTCCCGCCTTACGTAATGCCCTTTGGCTCGCCGCTGAAGCGGCAATCGCCAAAGATGGCACAGAGCCGCCCCGCCCCTGAGGACAGGTTCAGTTCTCTGTCTTCTCCGCCGCCGCCCTCACAAATCCGTAGAACAGTGGATGAGGCCGGTCGGGGCGGCTCTTGAACTCCGGGTGGAATTGAACGCCCACAAACCAGGGATGATCCGGCAGCTCCACAATTTCCACCAGATGTCCGCTGGGGGACAGTCCTGCCAGTACCAGGCCCTTGGCTTCCATCTCCGTCCGGTAATCGTTGTTGAACTCAAAGCGGTGGCGGTGGCGTTCAGATATTTCCGCGGCGCCATAGAGGCGGCGGCTCTCGGTGCCCTCTTTCAGCTCGCAGGGATAGCGGCCCAGCCGCATGGTGCCGCCCTTATCGGTGACATTCACCTGGTCAGGCATCAGGGCGATGACCGGGTGCTGGGTAGTCTCGGAGAACTCGGAGGAATGGGCATCGGCGTATCCCAGTACGTTCCGGGCGAACTCAATCACCGCCATCTGCATTCCCAGGCACACGCCGAAGTAGGGGATCTGATTCTCCCGGGCATAGCGGACGGCCTGAATCATGCCCTCGATGCCCCGGTCGCCGAAGCCGCCGGGAACGATGATTCCGGCGCAGCCCTCCAGCTCCTCCTCCAGGTTCTTCTCCGTCAGGGTTTCGGAGTTCACCCATCGGATGTCCACCACCACATCGTTGGCAGTACCCGCGTGATTCAGGGACTCCACCACGGAGAGATAAGCGTCGTGAAGCTGCACGTATTTGCCGACCAGGGCGATTTCCACCTTCTTGCTGGCGTTCTTTTCCCGCTGAACCATAGCGGTCCACTCCCGAAGGTCCGGCTGATGGGTAATAAGCCCCAGCTTCCGGCAGACTACCTCGTCCAGTCCCTCTTTGGCCATCAGCAGAGGAACCTCATAGAGCGTCTCGGCAGTGGCGTTCTGAATGACGCAGTCCGGTTCCACGTTGCAGAAAAGGGCAATTTTCCGGCGCACATCGGCGGTAATGGGAGTGTCGCAGCGGCAGACCAAGATATCCGGCTGAATCCCCAGAGACAACAGCTCCTTTACAGAGTGCTGAGTCGGTTTGGACTTCAGCTCCCCGGAGCCGGGAATCTCCACAATCAGGGGTACGTGGATGAACAGCACATCTCCCTGAGGCCGCTCGGCCCGGACCTGGCGAATAGCCTCCAAAAACGGCTGGGACTCAATGTCGCCCACGGTGCCGCCGATCTCGCAGATAACCACGTCCACATCCCCGCTGGCCATGGCATAAACCCGGCTCTTGATCTCATTGGTGATATGGGGAATAATCTGGACGGTGGCTCCCAGGTAGTCTCCCCGGCGCTCCCGGTTCAGAACGGACCAGTAAATTTTGCCGGAGGAAATAGAACTGTTTCCGCTTAGGTCCTCATCCACAAAGCGCTCATAATGTCCCAGGTCCAGATCGGTTTCCGCGCCGTCCTCGGTAACGAAAACCTCGCCATGCTGATAAGGGCTCATCGTGCCGGGGTCCACATTGATATAAGGGTCAAATTTCTGGTTCCGCACCCGGATACCCCGCTGCTTCAGAAGCCGCCCCAGGGAGGCCGCGCAAATGCCCTTGCCCAAGCCGGAGACCACACCGCCGGTGACAAATACATATTTCGTTGCCATACCGCTCTCCTATTCTTTTGTTCTTCCTCATTCTCCGTTTGTCCGGCGGGCCGCCCGCCGGACGGTAAATACTGTTTCATATTAACATCTGGGCATCCGCTTGTCAACGGCACGGGAGAACCGGGAAGTATCCGGGCGCAGAGACGGAGGAGAGCGGAGAGCCGTTCCTGCCGCGCTGCCTGTTTGCTGTCAAAAGCAGGGCCGATTCTTCCCATTCCAAAAAACAGCACCATCGGGCCTGCCTTTTCTGAAAAAGTCCGGTCAGCGGCTTCTTTTCAGGAATTCCCGAACCAGCCGGTAAACCCTCTGCGTAGATTTCACGCTCAGCCGTTCCCGGGGAGAATGGACATCCCGGATATCCGGTCCCAGAGATACTACATCCAGGCCCGGAATTTTCTCAGCAAAAATGCCGCACTCCAGCCCGCCGTGAGTTGCCGCCAGCCTGCCTGCCCTGCCGCTGATCTCTTGGTATATGGTCAATAGCTGCTCTCGTACGGCAGACTGACGGCGGTACTGCCACCCGGGATAAGAACTCCGAATCTCCGCCCTGCCGCCGCCGGTCTCCAAAATGGCCTGTACCTGCCGGCAGAGCATATCTTTTTGGGAGGCGAAGGAGGAACGGACGGAAACGGTGGCATGGAGGCCGTCCGTCTCTGTGCGCAGAATTCCCAGATTCAGCGACGTCTGCACCAATCCGGGGAAGTCCGCGCTCATGGCCTGCACTCCCTGCGGTAGGATCGCCAGCGTGCGGAGAAGGCGGTGGGTATCCTCCAAAGATAAGGCTGTTTCCAGCGCTGCCGGCTCACATGTCAATGCAACATCCCGGTCACAGCCCGCGTATTCGGCCTTCAGCACATGGTCAGCCTCCCGAATGAAGGCCTCAAAATTTGACACCTGGTCTGCCGGGACCGCCACAAACCCCTGACTCCGCACACAAATCACGTTATCAAACTGTCCGCCCCGGAGCTCCGCTGTCCGAAACCCTTTGATCCGCTCCGATGCGGCATAGAGGCTCCTGCCCAGCAATTGGTTGGCGGAGGCCCCGCCCTTGTCAATATCCATGCCGGAGTGTCCTCCCCGGAGACCCGAGACGGTGACCACGCAGCCTTTTTCCCTTTCCAGCGGCGCCTGGAGGGCAGGAATAAAGCAGTCCAGCCGTGCGCCGCCGGCACAGGAAACCGTGAAAACACCCTCTTCCTCTGAGTCCAGATTCAGCATCCGGCGGCCTTTCAGATCGGAGCAGTCCAAGGCAAATGCTCCGCCCATGCCCGTCTCCTCATCCACGGTGAACACTGCCTCCAGCGGCGGATGCGGCAGGCTTTCATCCGCCAGCAGCCCCAGAATCATGGCAACGGCAATACCGTTGTCTCCGCCCAGGCTCGTCTTCTCCGCCCAGACCCATTCCCCGTCGGACGCCAGATCCAAACCGTCTCTGGTCATATCCTTGGAGCAGTCCCCGGATTTGGCGCAGACCATGTCCATATGGCCCTGAAGGATAACGGTGGGAGCTCCTTCATAGCCGGGGGTTCCGGCTTTCCAAATGATTAGGTTGCCGGCTTCATCCTGCCGGTAAGGAAGGCCAAGCCTTTCCGCAAATCCGGCGCAGAGATCGCTGATTTGCTTTACGTTCCCGCTGCCGTGAGGCACGGCGCAGAGCTCTTCAAAATACTCAAATACGCATTTCGGTTCCAGTTTAGATAAGATTCCCATGATTCTCCTCCTCAACATTTATCCGCCTCTCTCCGGCGCGGAAATACCGCTCAAAGCAAAACGCTTGGAAACCATTCGGCCGGCGGTTCTCTTATTCGTGGAGCGTCCGTTTTTCAGCCCGGTATGCCGCAGGCGTTTTTCCCTTTAGGGCCCGAAACGTTTTGGCGAAGTAGCTCATTTCCTGAAAGCCGCACCGCGCCCCAATATCCGCAATTCTCTCATCCGTACACGCCAGCAGCTCCGCCGCCTTTTGAATACGAAGCTGCCTGACGTACTGAATGGGCGTCGTCCCGGTCATGCTTCGGAAACACCGGAGGCACTCGCTCTCGCTGACGGCGGCGCTCCCGGCAATATCTCTTGCCGTCAGCTCCTCTCCATAGTGCTCCTGCACATAACGAAGCATGGTTTTTATCCGCATTCCGTCTCTCATGGCTTTTTCCGAAGGAATCTTTTTCTCCGCCGGACAATGGGTAGAGAGAAGGAACACCAGCTTGGAAAGTCCCTCTCTCGCCGCGAACTCAAACCCCGGCGGTTCCCCTTCACAGGCCTGCCATGCCGCCTCCGCTGCTTCCAGCGCCTCTTTCTGCCAGGGAATATCCTCCGAAAGCCAAACGCATCGGTTGGCTGCGGCAGACAGCAGAGGCTGCAGATAGCCCTGCCAAAAGACACTCTCTACGCTCCCGCCCACCAGCCGGGGATGGAAAACCAGGGAGTGGAGCAGCACAGGGCCCGCTCCGTCCTGCCATACATGATGGAGGGCTCCGGCGGTAATAAAGCATCCCTCCCCCGGACCCATCTCCCGGTTCTCACCCTCTACAGAGACGGAAAGCCGCCCTTCCCGCACCAGCACGGCCTCCAATTCGTCATGCCAGTGCCAGGGAACCGCATTCACCGTCTCTTCACCATGCCTGTAACAGGCGATGGGAAACTGTGCGGTTCCGTGCCGGACCAGCTCCCGGCTTTTCCGGTCTGTAGCCGAATTGCAGAAACTCAAAGCCATAGCTTCCTCCGTTTTGACGGTTTTATTCTATTAAACTGGAGTTTTTCTCCTACCGTCTCTCACTTTTTGGTGGTATCATCATATCAGAAAACAGAGAAAGCCGCAAGATAATACATGGATTTTTTGTTGCAAGGAGGCCGTTTATGTTCAAGATTATAATGCTCCCCGATGCGGATAACTTCCTGAACGTGGTGGAACACAGCCGGGGGCAGGTTCTGCTCCACCTGCCGGACAACACCCGCTGCGACCTAAAACGGGACAATACCGCCCGCCAGCTGCTCCGGGCCATGCGCCCCGGGCAGGAGGGCCTGTGCATCAGCCTCTCCGATGCACGAGACGTCCCTGCCTTTTTAGACTATATGATCGGTTCCGCGAGAGAACGGGACTGATGCCGGACGCTCCGCTTCCAGGGGAATGCGGAGCGTTCTTTTTGCTTCAAAGCAGTTGCCCGGAAACCTCTTCTGTGCTACAATACGAGCAATCTTTCAGAAAGCAGGTTTCCTATCATGCCCGCAGAGATTTTAGTTGTAGACGACGAGGCCGCCATTGCCGATCTGGTGGAGCTGTATCTCAGAAACGAAGGCTTTACCGTCCATAAGTTCAGCAGCGCCTCTCCAGCCCTTTCCTATGTGGAGCACACGCCGCCGGACCTGGCCATTCTGGACGTCATGCTTCCGGATATGGACGGGTTCACCCTCTGCCAGCGCATTCGGGAGCGGCACCTGTTCCCTATTATTATGCTTACTGCCAGAATGGAAGACATGGACAAAATCACAGGACTTACCTTAGGAGCGGACGATTATATCACCAAGCCCTTTAACCCTCTGGAACTGACGGCCAGGGTCAAAACACAGCTCCGGCGCTGCACCCGGTACAACCAGCCGCTTCAGCCTGAATTCGAGGAATATGATATCCGTGGGCTGCAAATCTCCAGGGAAACGCATAAATGTTTTCTCTACGAGGAGGAGCTGGCCCTGACGCCGCTGGAATTCTCCATCCTCTGGCACCTGTGTTCCCGTCAGGGCCGTGTAGTCTCCAGCGAAGAACTTTTCGAAGCCGTCTGGGGGGAAAAATACATGGACAGCAATAACACCGTTATGAGTCACATTGCCCGGCTCCGGGAGAAACTCCACGAACCCAGCCGGAAACCAAAATTCATTAAAACCGTCTGGGGGGTAGGATACACCATTGAATGATTTTAACTACACTGGGCGTATATCCCGGAAACTCCTGGGGCAGTATGCCCTGAGTCTTTTTTCCTGCCTGGGGCTTATCTGCTTCCTGGCGGTGGCAAGCATTTTTTTCTTCGGGACGTTTACCTTTTGGCGGAACAGCATCATTTTGACCTTGATCCTCTACTTCTGCCGGGATTACATGCTGCTGCTCTTCCTTCTCAGCCTGGGTTTCTCCTGGCTCGTTTGCACCATTCACTTCATCCGCCTGCCTCTGGACTATCTGGATGAGATGGTGGAGGCCGCCGAGCAGCTGACCCAGCCGGACGACGAGCCCATTATTCTCTCTCCCGAGCTGTCCATTTTGGAGGAACACCTGAACTGGGCTCATAGCCAAGCGCTTCGGAACCAGCGGGCTGCGAAGGAGGCGGAGCAGCGGAAGAACGATCTGGTGGTCTATTTGGCTCACGACCTGAAAACACCTTTGACCAGCGTTATCGGCTATCTGACTCTGCTCCGGGACGAGCCGGACCTATCCCCGGCTCTTCGGACCCGATACACCGGCGTAGCCCTGAATAAGGCGGAACGGCTGGAAGATCTCATCAACGAGTTTTTTGACATTACCCGCTTCAACCTCACCCGGATGGAGCTGGAGAAACGTCCCTGCGATCTCAGCCGAATGCTCCAGCAGGTAGTCAGTGAATTTTCACCCATGCTGGAGGAGCATGATCTGACC
Organism: uncultured Oscillibacter sp.; assembly: GCA_910576845.1. Classification (GTDB taxonomy): domain Bacteria; phylum Bacillota; class Clostridia; order Oscillospirales; family Oscillospiraceae; genus Oscillibacter. The sequence continues at coordinate 26,144 of CAJTJA010000003.1, read as the reverse complement.
GCCGTCCTAAGCCTGCCGGAGACTCTTTCCTATTCCTGTGATCCGGATAAGCTGGCCCGGGTCTTCGACAACCTCCTGCGGAACGCCTGCCACTACAGCACTGCGGGTACCGCAGTGGAAATTAGCGCCCGGGAGGAAACCGAAGGAATTATCCTCACTTTTATCAATACCGGTATTACCATCCCCGAAGACAAGCTGTCCCGTATTTTTGAGCAGTTTTTCCGCCTGGATTCCTCCCGCGCCACCCGCACGGGCGGCGCGGGGCTTGGCTTGGCCATCGCTAAGGAAATCGTCGAGCTTCATGGGGGAACCATCTCTGCTCAAAGCAGCGGCGGCTTAACAGAATTTACGGTCCGTCTTCCAGCCCTGTAAGAAATTCACAAGAATTTTGAGAGAACTTTCTAAGAACTCTTCACGAAAGCCTTCAGACCTTCTCCGCTCCGATTTGTTACCATTGAGGCAACAGATCGGGGCGGTTTCTTGTCCCGGGAAAGGTGTGATGATTTTTATGAAAACGATTTTGGTGCTGTTCGGGGGCTGTTCCAGCGAGCACAGCGTCTCTCTCCAATCCGCCTACGCGGTGCTGGCCCATTTGGATTTAAACAAATACCATCCTCTTCCGGTGGGCATCACGGAAGATGGCCGCTGGCTCTGCTGCGCCGGCGGATTTGACGGTCTTCTCCGCGGAAGCTGGCAGGCGGAAGGTATTCCCTGCGCTCTCCGCCTGGACCGGGGGCAGACGGCCCTGCTCCTGCTGGACGGTTCCGGGAATACGCTGAACTTTGACGCCGCCTTCCCCGTTCTCCATGGAAAAAACGGCGAGGACGGCACCGTCCAGGGACTGCTGGAACTGGTGGGAATCCCCATTATTGGCTGCGGAACCCTCTCCAGCGCCCTGTGCATGGACAAGGACCGGGCCCACAGGCTGGCGGAAGCGGCAGGAGTCCCGGTCCCCCGGAGCGCCGCCGTCTCCGCCGGAGCTTCCTGGGAGGATGTCCAAGCGGCGGCGGAAACCCTGGGGTATCCCCTGTTTGTAAAACCCGTCCGGGCGGGGTCCTCCTTTGGCGTCAGCCGGGTGGAAACGCCGGAAGCCCTTCCCGCTGCCGTGGAAAACGCCTTCCGGCAGGACAGCCGGATTTTACTGGAGGAAGCCGTTCCTGGCTTTGAGGTGGGCTGCGCTGTGATGGGAAATCCTGGAGAAACCGCGCTGACCGTGGGAGCTGTGGACGAAATTGAGCTTTCCGGCGGCTTCTTCGATTTCGAGGAAAAGTACACCCTCAAAACCTCCTCCATCCACTGCCCCGCCCGCATTTCTCTCAAGAGGGCGGAGGAGATTCAGACGGCGGCCCGGAAAGTCTATGAGGCTTTAGACTGCCGCTGTTTCGCCCGGGTGGATTTTTTCCTGACACCGGAGGGCGGCATCCTCTTCAACGAGGTCAACACCATTCCGGGCTTCACCGCCCACAGCCGCTATCCCAGCATGATGAAGGCTGCGGGGCTGGACTTTCCCGCTCTGCTGGACCGGTTGATAGAATTGGGGGCGGGCGCATGAGGGCCCTGACGCTCCGGCGGGAGCAGACCGCCCAGGGGCCCTTGATTCTGGTAAACTCCGCCCATCCCCTCCGGTCCGGCTCCGGCCCGGAGCTGGCGGTCCCGGACGAGCGCTTCCCGGATGTCCTCCTGGAGCGGCGGGCCGCCGGGCTGCTGGCGGCCTGTGTTCGGGCGGCAGGCGGGGAGCGGGACATCGTCCCCGTCTCCGGCTGGCGGAGCCAGGCAGAGCAACAGTCGATTTGGAACGACACCCTGGCGAAGGAGGGGGAGGACTTCACCCGCCGCTACGTGGCCCTCCCTGGGTGCAGTGAACACCAGACAGGCCTGGCCATCGACCTGGGAAAGCGGGCGGAGGCCATCGACTTCATCCGCCCCGACTTCCCGGATGAGGGAAGCTGCGGAGTTTTCCGCCGCCTGGCGGCGAAGTACGGCTTTATCCTCCGCTACCGCAGGGAGAAGGAGGCTGTCACCGGCATCGGGGCGGAGCCCTGGCACTTCCGCTATGTGGGGACGCCCCACGCAGCGCTGATGGAAAAGCATGGGCTGTGCCTGGAGGAGTACGGAACCTTCCTGGAGACCGGACCGAAGCACTGTGCCCTCGCCAACGGACGGCGGGTGGAGGTTTTCCGGCTGGCCTGTCCCGGAGAGCTGATAGAAGCGGAGCTTCCGGAGGGCTGCTGCCAGATTTCCGGGGACAACGCCGGAGGCTTCATCCTTACCGTCTGGGAGGCCCTCTCATGACCGCCCCGGTGAAGGGCCCCGCCCTGGACCGTTTCCGGCTGCTGGCGGCAGCGTTGGTAGTGTGCATCCACACCGGGCCCCTGGAGTCGTTCAGTGAGGCGGGGGACTTCTGGCTTTGCCGGATCTTCGCCCGGATTGCCGTCCCCTTCTTTCTGATGGTCAGCGGGCACTTCCTGGACCGGGAAGGTTGGAAGTCCACCGGACGTTTTTGGAAAAAGTCCCTGTTGATTTATATGGCGGCGGTCCTCCTTTACCTGCCCCTGAACCTCCGCAATGGCGGTTATGGGCCCCTGGAGTGGGGAAAGCGGCTGCTGCTGGACGGAACGCTGTACCACCTCTGGTACTTCCCCGCCGTACTGCTGGGGTTGTGGGTGGTCCGGGGGCTTTTAAAACTGGGGCGGCCCGCCGCTCTGGCCGCCGCGTCCGGGCTGTATCTTCTGGGTCTGGGAGGAGACAGCTATTTCGGTCTGACGTCCCGGTTTTCCGGCCTCGGGGCATTCTACAGCGGAGTGTTCACCCTCTTTGATTATACCCGAAACGGGCTCTTTTACGTCCCGCTGTTCCTCCTCCTGGGGGCCAATGGAAAGCAGTGGAGCCGGCGGACCGCCCGGACAGGCTTCGTCCTCTCCCTGACCGCCATGACCGCCGAGGGCTTCGCCCTCCGTTCCCTGGGATGGCCGAGACACGACAGCATGTATCTGACCCTGCCGCTGTGCATGGTATTTCTCTTCTCCCTCCTGCTGGAGCGGAACCAGGGAACGGACCGGCAGGCCCGGAGGCTTTCTGTGCTGGTCTACCTGCTCCACCCCTGGTTCATCGCCCTGGTGTGGGCCGGGGGCCGGTTCGCCGTGCCTCTGGCGGAAAACAGCCTAGTACGCTTTGCCGCCGTGCTGGCTGCGTCATTCGCCGCCGCCCTGGTTTTGGATAAACTCCGGCCCCTTTCCGTCTCCCCCCAGACCCGGGCCTGGCGGGAAATCGACCTGAACGCTCTCCGGCACAATGCCCAGGCCCTCCGGACCATGCTGCCCAAGGGCTGTGAGCTGATGGCGGTGCTGAAGGCAGACGCCTACGGCCATGGAGCAATCCGTTCCGCCCGGTGCCTGCAAAGAGCAGGAACCCGCGCCTTCGCCGTGGCCTGCTTACAGGAAGGAATTGCCCTGCGGAAGAGCGGCATCCGGGGGACCATCCTCATTTTAGGCTATACGCCGCCGGAGGCGGTTCCTATACTCCGCCGCTGGCGGCTTACCCAGGCCGTGGCAGACGAGGCCCACGGCCACGCCCTGGCGGACATGGGAAAGCCCGTTCGGGTTCACATCGCCCTGGATACGGGGATGCACCGTCTGGGAGTTCCGGCGGAGGACACCGCCGCCCTGGAACAGCTCTACGGACGGAGGGAACTGCGGATTGGCGGCGTCTTCTCTCATCTCTGCGCCTCGGATGACCTTGCCATGGACGACTATACCAGCGCCCAGCTCAGCCGATTCTACAGCAGTCTGAACATTTTGCGCCAGAACGGGTTTGATCCGGGAAAGGCGCACGTTCAGGCCAGCTACGGCCTTTTAAACCTGCCGCCCCAGCCCTGCGCCTATGTCCGGGCAGGAATTATCCTCTACGGGGTCCGCAGCGACAGCTCGCCATCGCGGCAATGGCCGGAGCTCCACCCCGCGCTGTCTCTCCGGGCCCGGGTGGCCTGCGTACGGACTCTCCGGCCCGGGGAACGGGCGGGCTACGGCCTGGAGTTCCAGGCGGAGCGGGAAACACGGCTGGCGGTGCTGACCATCGGCTACGCCGACGGCCTCCCCAGGGAACTGGCCAGGAGGGGCGGACGGGTGCTGCTTCACGGACAATCCTGCCCTATGGTGGGGCGGATGTGCATGGATCAGCTTTTCGCAGATGTAACAGAGCTTCCTGAAGTCTGTCAGGGGGATATCGCGACAATCATCGGACGGGACGGCCGCGCGGAGATTACGGCGGAGGAGATCGCAGAGCGCTGTGGAACTATTACCAATGAGCTGCTCTCCCGGCTGGGGAGCCGGGCGCCCTACGTCTCAATCAGATAATGCGCTTTTCCCACAGGCGGATTCTTCCCTTGCCCGCCGCTTGAACTCTTTAAAGGGCCGCAGCATCCCCGGATTGAAGCAGACGGCGCTTTTCATCCGGGTTTCATATTCCTTTCTATTGTCAGAATTACGAAGGCGCATTGAAATATTTCCAGGAAAAGGTTTGCTCTTGTAAATAACCGCCGTTTATGGTAGAATAAAAGGAATTTATGAGAGGAAACGGTGCCCTATGGAGAATTATTCCTTTAAAAGCGTCGCTTTTGGCGGGTTTGACAAGCAGGACGTGGTTCGGTATCTCGAGCAGGCCTCGGAAAAATCCGCGGCTGCCCAACGGGAACTGGAGGCGGAAAATGAAACGCTTCGCCGCCAGGCGGCAGAGCAGGCAGAGCAACTCGAGCAGCTCCGCACCCAAGCAGAGGAGCTGAGAGAGGAACGGGACCGGCTCCAGGCAGACCTGGAGGCGGAGACTGCTGCCCGGAACCGCCTTGAGCCGCTGCGGGATTTAGAGCAGGAGGTGGCCCGCTTAACCGCCGAGGCTGACAGCCTGCGGCCTGACGCCGAGGCCTATGCCCGCTTTAAAGAGCGTTTGGGAACCATAGAGTGTGAGGCCCGGAAGCGGGCTGACGATTTGGAAAAAGAGGCCGCCGCTCAAACGCGCCGGATGGTAGAAGATTTTCAGAATCGTTATCAAAAGCTGATGAGCGCCTTTGACGCCACCTCCAGCCATGTGAACGGGGAGCTGCGGAAAATCGAGGTGACACTGTCTCAACTGCCTCGTGCCCTGGACCAGACAGGCGCGGAGCTGAATGAGCTGGCCGCCCGCTTGGAGAAACAGCCGGAGGAGAAAAACTAAAACAAACTCTTTGACAGGGATGAAAATCTGCCGCCAGGGAAAGCTACTCCTGAAATTTTGACGTTTTGTCACAGAAAAAGGAGAGTTTTCAATGGCCCATCTAAGCACGTATTTTTCTCTGGAGAATGCCGGAGATATTCATGATGAAAAGCTGTTAAAAAGGGGACTGGACGCTTTGCCCGGCGTTACTTCTGTCAGCGTCACCGACCGGGGCTGCGTGGCTGTGGATTATGATTCCTCCGGCGTCCGGCAGGAACAGATACGGCAAAAGGTTCAGGAGCTGGGCTATCAGCTTAAGTGCGAAGACTGAAAATCCTTGACACCTCGGACAAAGGTTGCTAATATACTAAAAGAGTCAAATGAATACCGCGATGATCGGAAAGAGTACCAGTCCACCCAAAGAGCAGAGAGGGCGCGCCGCCGGCTGTAAGCGTGCCTGCGGAGGGAACTGTGAAGTGCGTCCGTGAGCGGGAGGGGGAAAATCCCCTCCGCCCGGCCCCCGTCAAGGGCCCCTTGAGTGATAAATGAGAGTGGAACCGCGATTCGTCGCCTCTCGTACTTCGGTACGGGAGGCGCTTTTCATTCCCTCCCGTCCTGACAAGGAGTGAACCTGTTCATGTATTTGACTCGTCTTAACGGCCTGCTGGCCGCCTACCAGCGCCGGGACCCTGCGGCCCGAAGCAAGCTGGAGATTTTTTTCCTATATCCCGGCGTCCGGGCCCTTCTGTGGCACCGGGCGGCTCATTGGCTGTATCTGCGCCGCCGGTATTTTCTGGCCCGGTGGATTTCTCAGCATGTCCGGGACAAAACCGGAATTGAGATTCATCCCGGGGCAAAGATTGGCCTGCGGCTGGTCATCGACCACGGGATGGGTATCGTCATCGGCGAAACCACCGAGATTGGGGACGACTGCCTGCTCTACCAGGGCGTGACCCTGGGAGGTACCGGGAAGGACCAGGGCAAGCGCCATCCCACCTTGGGAAACAACGTAATGGTGGGCTCCGGGGCCCGGGTGCTTGGCCCCTTCAAGGTGGGGGACAACGCCCGCATCGCTGCCGGCGCCGTGGTGCTGCGGGAGGTGCCCCCGGGCGCCACCGCCGTAGGCGTTCCCGCCCGGATTGTCCGGGTAAACGGCTGCCCCGTCTATTACACCGACGACGTGGACCAGATCAGTGTCCGGGACCCCGTGCGGGAGGAGCTGGAACGGCTTGCGCAGCAGGTGGCGGACCTGGAGCGGGCCCTGGACCGGAAGAAGCAAAAGCAGCCTGCCTGACAGGTGGAAGCGGAAGGAGCGCGTATGCGGTTTGAAACCCTGCACCATGTAGCAATCATTGTATCAGATTACCGGCGGGCCCGGGAATTTTACGTGGAGAAGCTGGGCTTCCCCATCCTCCGGGAAAACTTTCGGGAAGACCGGGGAGACTGGAAACTGGACCTCCAATTCGGGGACGGGGAGCTGGAGATTTTCTCCATTCCCGGAGCGCCGGAGCGCCCCAGCTATCCGGAGGCCCGGGGCCTGCGCCACTTGGCCTTCCGGGTAGACGACGTTGAAGAGGCGGTCCGGGAACTGGAAGCCAGGGGGATTCCCTGCGAGCCCATTCGCTGGGACCCTTTCAGCCAGAAGCGGATGACATTTTTCCATGACCCGGACGGCCTGCCGCTGGAGCTGCACGAGTAATCCCGGAATGTCTTCAGGATCACCGCTCTTATGAAACCGAAAACTGCAGACGAAATCCCGCTCAAGGCATATCGGGAGATTTATGAAAGCGGCGCCATGCGCCGTTTGACGCCGGAGCATCAAACGCTCTGGGCCTCCGGCGGTAAAAATGCGCCGGAGACGCCGGTTTTAGAGACAAATAGTTGTGAAAATGCCGATTGTGCAAACTATTAAATTAATAAGGAGAGGAAAACGATGTATCTTTATAATTCCGCAACCCACAAAAAGGAAGAATTTAAGACCCACACCCCCGGCCGGGTGGAAATGTACACTTGCGGGCCCACAGTCTACCATTTTGCCCACATCGGCAACCTCCGGAGCTATATCATGGAGGACGTGCTGGAGAAGTATCTCCGCTTCGCCGGGTACGATGTGAACCGGGTCATGAACATCACGGACGTGGGGCACCTCTCCAGCGACGCCGACACCGGGGAGGACAAAATGCTCAAGGGGGCAAAGCGGGAAAACAAAACCGTGATGGACATCGCAAAATTCTACACGGACGCTTTCTTCGACGACTGCCGGAAACTGAACATCAAGACCCCCGATGTAGTTCAGCCTGCCACAGGGTGCATTGACGAATATATCAAGATCATCTCCAAACTGGTGGACACGGGCTACGCTTATCTTGCCGGAGGAAACGTATACTTTGACAGTTCCAAGCTGGCCCGGTACTATATCTTTAATGACCACGACGAGGATGACCTGGCCGTGGGCGTCCGGGAGGGTGTGGAAGAGGACTCCAACAAGCGGAACAAGAATGACTTCGTCCTCTGGTTCACCAAGTCCAAGTTTGAGGACCAGGCCCTCAAGTGGGACTCACCCTGGGGGGTGGGCTACCCCGGCTGGCACATCGAGTGCTCCGGCATCTCTATGAAGTACAACGGGGAGTATCTGGATCTGCACTGCGGCGGTGTGGACAACGCTTTCCCCCATCACACCAATGAAATTGCTCAGTCCGAGAGCTACCTGGGCCACCCCTGGTGTCCCCACTGGTTCCATGTTCACCACTTGAACGATCCGGCGGGGAAAATGTCCAAGTCCAAGGGCGAGTTTCTAACGGTCTCTTTGCTGGAAGAAAAGGGTTATGATCCTCTGGCCTACCGCTGGTTCTGCCTTCAGAGCCACTACCGCAAAACCCTGGTCTTCAGCTGGGAGAACCTGAACAACGCCGCCGCGGCCTATACAAAGCTCTTAAACCGTATTGCGGCCCTGAAGCCCGAAGGAGATGTGGAAGCAGCGGTGCTGGACGAGTATCGGGAAAAGTTTCTTCAACAGGTGGGCAACGACCTGAACACCTCCATGGCGGTGACGGCGGTCTTCGACGCGCTGAAGGCGAAGGCCAATGACGCCACCAAATTGGCTATTTTAGGTGAGTTCGACCAGGTGCTGTCCCTGAGCCTGCTGGAAAAGGCGGCGGTTCTCCGGGAGAAGGCGGCCCAGGCCGTCCAGTCCGGCGGCGGGGACTATATCATCACCGGCGAGGGTGATCCGGAGATTGACGCCAAGGTCCTAGCACGCTATGAAGCAAAAAAGGCGAAAAACTTCGCCGAGGCGGACCGCATCCGGGATGAACTGAAAGCCCAGGGGATTGAGGTTACAGATGTCAAAGGCGGCGCCCTTTGGAAGAAAATCTGACGGATACCGTCAAGCTCAGAAAACCGCTTATGCGGCCCACATTGCTATATAGCCAACGTAGCACATATTTTTTGCGGGCGGCCAAAAGGCCGCCCGCTCTTTTCCAAAACCCGTATAAGGGTGCTTTTCATCCTTCGTTTCCATCCTCCATCGCCAGCTCATCTTTGGCGGTCTGGAGAATTTTTTTTTCAGCCTTTGTAATAAGCTGGCTTTCATCAAACTTTTCAAAGAGATCCGGCCGGCGGCGCATAGTACGTTTATAGCTCTCCTTTTTCCGCCAGGCCTCCACCTTCCCATGATCTCCAGAGAGCAGGATTTCGGGTACAGCGCGGTCATGCCAGACAGCGGGACGGGAATATTGCGGATATTCCAAAAGCCCGTTCCAGTGAGACTCCTCCTGAAAACACGCTTCGTCCGGCAGTACGCCAGGGACCATCCGGCACACCGCGTCGGCCAGAGCCATGGCGGGAATCTCCCCTCCGGTAAGAACGAAATCTCCCATACTGATTTCCTCGTCCACGCATTCATCCAGAAAGCGCTGATCCACACCCTCATAATGTCCACAGACCAAAACGAGATGATCATACCCCGCTTTCAGCTCTCTGGCAACATCTTGAGTGAACGTTCTGCCGCAGGGAGAGAGAAAGATGGTCCGCCCCGGTCCGTGGGTTTCAACAACATGGCTCCAGCAGCGGTACAGCGGGTCCGCCTGCATGACGGCCCCCCTGCCTCCGCCATAGGGGTAATCGTCCACCTGCATTTGCTTATTAGTGGTGTACTTTCTGATTTGATGGCTGCGGATGGAGATATAACCCCGCTGCTGCGCACGGCCAAGAATACTGACATTCAGCATGGCGTTTACGGAGTCTGGAAAAAGCGTCAGAATATCAATATTCATTCATCCAGCCCCTCCCAAACTCGAATGTCCATCCGGTTATTTTCCAGGTCCACATTCAGGATAAATGCGTCCTTTACCGCCGGAACCAGAAATTCTCTTACTCCCCGGACCGTGTAAACCTTGCTGGCGGGATAACGCTCTACCTTCACCAGTTCCCCAACACACTCGCCAGTTTCACCGTTGTATACATCCAATCCCAGCAGTTCGCTGTCAAAGTATTCGCCGGCGGGAAGCTGAGCGTCGCTGCGGCGAATAAGGAGTTCCCTGCCCCGCAGAGCCTCTGCGGCGGTACGGTCCTCCACACCAGAGAGCTTGAGCAGGACGAAGTTCTTGTGGACCCGGGCAGCCTCCACAACGGTGGGCTGTCCGTCCAGATAGAAAACGTGAAAGCCGGTAAGAAATTCCGGTTCTCTGTCCAGGGGCAGGACCCGGAGTTCACCCCGGATGCCATGGACGCCGGTGATTCTGGCGATATGGATCATGTCTGATTTCATAGCGGCTCTCCTTCGCGCATTTGTTTGAAAAAAGTATAGCATGTTCTGTCTGCCGGGGCAAGCGGGAAAATGCCTCGGGGAGGAGGATATCGTCGACACGCTTGAAATAATGTGAAATTCCTGTTTTTTAGCGGGTATAGAGAAGTTCAAAAAAGAAGTTCTGTGGTCTCCTGCGGCAAATCTCCGCCACAGTCTTTCAAAAATAATCAATGGACTTTTCATATAAGCCGGCGGGAAGAGGCAAATACAGACAAATTGCCGCTCCACGCCGCCAGACATACGATCTGCCAGTTATAGAGCGTTGAGCCAAAGAAGCAAAGCATCTTCCGCAGTGCGGACGGGCACCGCCGCAAAGCATGGATGCTTTTTATGTCTGTTAACTGTGCAAAAAACATCAATATTGACAAAAAATGAGAGAGAACGATTCTCGTTCTCTCTCATTTCCATGATTTGCTTTCGATACAGCGCGGGTTATAGTCAGCACAGTTGAAAAAAATCCAAAGGATTCTTTTCAATACGGCGCTGCTCTGCAACGCCATAAACCGCATCAGCGGCTTTCTGTGCTCACCTTCATAGGAAACGCATGGGCGCTCCGCGCCCCGGCGGACCTTTGGTCCGCCGGTTGAAAAGAAGGAAATACTTTTTTTCAACTATGTTGACTATATAAAGCAGAATCTGAGCAGCGGCTTTAACTGCAGTTTAAACTTCGGCAAGAGTAAAACGGTCCACAAGCTGTTTCAAGCTGGCTGCCTCCGCAGAAAGCTCTTCGCTGGCCGCGGCGCTCTCCTGAGCGGTGGCGCTGTTGGTCTGTACTACAGAGGAAATCTGGTCGATGCCCTCAGTAACCTGAGTAATGGCGGATGTCTGATTTTCAACAGCCTCCACTACAACATCCATTTGAGTCGTCACATGACCGGCATAGACGCTGGTCTGCTCCAAGGATTCTGTGACCAGTTCCACGGCGCGGCTGCCCTCAACGACCGCAGTGATGGAGCTCTCAATCAGCTCCTTCGTGGCTTTGGCAGCCTGGTCGGACCTGGTGGCCAAATTCCGCACCTCGTCAGCCACAACCGCGAAACCCTTTCCGGCGGAACCTGCCCGGGCCGCCTCCACGGCGGCGTTCAAGGCCAGGATGTTGGTCTGGAACGCGATATTCTCAATCGTAGCAATGATTTTGGAAATTTCTTCGGACGAGCTGGAAATCTTCTCCATAGCAGCGTTCAGCTCTTTGACATGTTCCACGCTTACGCCGAGCTGGCCGCCGGCCTGCCCCACAAACCGGCCTGCCTCCTCAGCAGCGGCAGAGGTTTTCTTGGCGCTGTTAGAAATATCGGTGATGGTAGCCGCAAGCTGTTCCACAGAGCTGGCCTGCTCCATAGAGCCTTGACTCAGCGTCTGGGCGCCCATGGAAACCTGGCCGCTGGCGGAGGAAACCTGACCGGCAGACGCATTGATCTGGCGCATCGTGCTGCTGAGCTCCACCTTTAGATTTTGCATAGACCGCAGGATACTCTGAAAGTCGCCCACATAGGCATCCCGGTGAGAAGACTGAATATTAAAATTCTGATTGGCCATTTCGGTGAGCAGATAGCCAATATCGCTGATAATGGTATTTAGCCCGGACACCATCTGCGCTGTGGACCGGGTCAATTCTGCCGTTTCATCCTGTCCTTTGGTCTGGGGGACAGGAGAATCCAAATCTCCCTCTACCAGCAGTTTCATCCGCTTGGCACAGGCCTGCATAGGAATACTGATATTGTTGGACAGCTTCAGAGCCACTACGATGGAAACCAGAACAGAAACCAGGCTCACAAGCACATTGATAACCATGCCGAAATATGTATCCGCCAGGTAATTCGACTTCGGTGCAGCAACGGCGACACTCCAGCCGTCTGTTCCGCCTACAGGGGCATATGCCAGGAAACGGGGGCCATCAGAGGCACGAATGCTCCCAAAGCCGTTCTCTCCCCGGCGCATAGCCTCATGAATGGCAGCCCGGCTCTTCAAAGAGGGATCACTTTGAGCCTCCCGTTCAATATTCTGAGTAGTAATGGTATCCAAGGTAATATCGGCAATGGTATCGCCGGACTTGTTGATCATATAGGCCCGGCAGTTCTCGCCGATCTTAATGGAAGAGACGATGTCATTCAGAAAAGTCTCCGGCGGGACGAAGTACACAACGCCTTGAATCTGCCCTCTGCTGGAATAAAGGGGTGCCGCCACCATAATAGACAACTCCCCTGTAACTTTGCTGACCAGCGGTTCAGAAACATAGACATTCCCCTGCATGGCCTGCTTTACATACTCCCGGTCCGAATAATTATTTCCGTCGAAGATGCTGATGCCGTTGGAGTCAATGACATTGCCCCTCTGAAAGCCATGCAGGCTGACCCGCTCGTCAATGATAGCGCGCTTTTCATCCAAAGGTATAAGCGAGCTGGACAGCTGCGAGATGCGGCCTGTGTCCATGGCTACATTTTTGTATGCGGTAAGTTCCTGTTCAATACGCTCGGCTGCCAGCACCGCAGTCTCACTCATCATCTGTTCTACCGTGGTGAGAGTGCTCCTGTAGCTCAGCGTAATGCTGAACGCGCCTACTATAACCATGGAGATCAGGACGGTTGCTATCAGGCATACTGTGATTTTCTTGCGGATGCTTTTCATCTCTTTCCACCTCAATTTTTCTAACTGAGCTGCGGTCTTCAATTTACGCAACTATGTTTATTATATGAGCTAGAGAGGACGGTTGTCAATGATTTTTGTTTATTTTCTCCAATCCAAAAAAGTGCCGCCGCATTCAACATTGCCTGTGAAACTCTGGGGTTCATGTCCATAAGTTCTCTCAGCCAATGCCGCAGCAGATTTCCAAAACTATAGAGTGCTTTTTAGATATCAGAAATACATTTATCAGGAGAGATCCGTCCCTTGACGCCGTGATTCCAACGAACCAGAGATTTCGCCCCTTCTGCCTTTCCGGTGGTGATATCATACTGAAGCTGGGCAAAAAGGTAAATTCGTCTCTCTTCAGCGCGTCTGTGACATCCACCGGCCGCCGCGTCTCTTCCTCCAAAAAACTTCCCGTTCCGGGCGAATAGCAGACTGTATGGTTTTTGGAGTTAGTCTGGGAGAAGGCGAGAGCCGCACACATGTAAAATACTTCCGGCAAGACCCCGGTTCATCCATGAGGCTTACGCCAAAAACAGGGACGGCACCGGCAGCACAGTCCAGATGAGAGGTGCTTTCTAGGGCCTGTTCACATAAGACAAATGCGCAGATTTTCGAGCAAATTTTCGCCGGCTGCAAGGCAAAAATTTGCAGGCGCACTGGCGTGCGTCAAAAATTTTTAACGCCGCAGACGGCAAAATTTGCCGGAAAGATGTGTGTTTGGCCTTATGTGAACAGGCCCTAAAATATGGCTCCGGAGCTGTTCCGCCAGTTCTATCTGCTGTGGTATAGCAATGCAGAAATTATCTCCTTCAAAGCATCCGGAAACACCCTTATGTTCCGGGATAGATTCCAAACAATCTGCAATGCGGCGCACCTTTATTGACTGCAAATGCTATAAATCCAAAAAATGTTAAACTAATGAGTCTTTTATGGAAAGCCCCTGGCCCTTTAAGCCGTTTCTCTGAAGTGTTCAAAGTCAAAAGTTTAAAACCTCCGTTGCTGAAAGCTCTAGATGAAATATCGGCAGGAAAAAAGCCAAAGGGGGCCGCCTTCCGGCGGCCCTCTTTGGCTTTGGAGAGTGTATATAGCAGGTAAGCGGAAAGCTTACAGCTCGCAGAGCTTGAGGATGTCTTCCCAGTTTTTGTCGACTTCCTTCTGGACTTCCTCGATCATCCACTCGTTGCCGGGTTTGAACATGTGAGCGAAGCGGCCCTAGGCCTTCAGGTATTCCACCACGGGCAACTCGTTCTTGGGCTTGTAGCTCAAAATGGATTTCTATTGCAGGGTGTTTTAAGGAAATTTTGCTTTCACACCAATTCCGTACTGATTCTGACCTACAATTACTGCTCAGCCAGCTTCTTGTACCTGGCGTAACGATCAGCGCAAAACTCCTGGGCCTCCTCGAACAGCTCCTTGGCAGTCTCGGGGAAGGTTCTGGTCAGAGAGGCAAACCGGGTCTCGCCCATCATGAAGTCCAGCAGCTCCCCGTTGGGCTCCTTGCTGGTCAGGATGAAGGGATTCTTACCCTCGTCCTTCAATTCGGGCACATAGCGCCACAGGGGCCAATAGCCGCACTCGCTGGCCTGCTTCTCCTCCAGCTGGACCTGGCCCATGCCTTTGGAGATACCATGGTTGATGCAAGGGGCGTAAGCAATGATGAGGGAGGGGCCGTGATGCGCCTCGGCTTCCTTCAAAGCCGTGATGAGGTGCTGCTCGTTGGCGCCCATGGCAACCTGAGCAACATAGACGTTGCCATACGTCATGGCGATGGCGCCCAGATCCTTCTTGCCGGTCCTCTTGCCGGCGTTGGCAAACTGCGCCACAGCACCCAGCTGGGTGGCCTTGGAAGCCTGACCGCCGGTGTTGGAGTACACCTCGGTATCGACCACCAGAATGTTCACGTCAGCACCAGAAGCCAGAACATGGTCCAGACCACCGAAGCCGATATCGTAAGCCCAGCCGTCGCCGCCGTACATCCAGACGCTCTTCTTAGGCAGAACATCCTTGTTATCCTTCATGAAAGCGATGTCAGCGGAGGTCTCAGTGGTGGCGTCCAGAGCGGCCACAACCGCCTCGGACAAAGCGCGGGTCTTATCGCCGTTATCGCCCTCAGCCAGCCAGGCCTCGATGGCGTTCTTCAGCGCAGCGTCGGAGGTGGCAGCCACCACAGCCTCGGCGTGGGTGGCCATTTGACGGCGCATCTGGTCGATGGACAGCTTCATGCCCAGCGCATACTCGGCGTTATCCTCGAACAGGGAGTTGGAGTTGGCGGGGCCGTGGCCCTTCTCGTTGGCCGCGTAGGGGAAGGAAGGCGTGGAGGAACCCACGACGTAAGCGCAGCCAGTGGCCGAGGTAACGAACATCCGATCACCGAACAACTGGGACATGAGCTTCATGTAGGGAGCCTCGCCGCAGCCGGCGCAGGCGCCGCTGAACTCGTACAGAGGACGCTCGAACTGAGAGCCGCGGACGGTGAACTTGTCCATAGGGTTGGCCTTGGTGGACAGGGTCAGCGCATGGTCCCAGTTCTCCTGCTCGGGCATCTGGGTCTCCAGCGGCTCCATGACCAGAGCCTTCTCCTTGGCGGGGCAGGCGTTGGCGCAGGCGCCGCAGCCCTGGCAGTCCAAAGGATCGACCTGCATGCGGAAGGTCAGGCCCTCAAAGCCCTTGCCCTTGGCCTCCTTGGTGACGAAGGAGGCGGGCTTCGCGGCCTCTTCCTCCGCGTTCAGCAGGAAGGGACGAATGGCGGCATGTGGGCAGACCAGAGCGCACTTGTTGCAGCCGATGCAGTTCTCGGGGAGCCACTGGGGCACCTTCACGGCAATGCCGCGCTTTTCGTACTTGGATGTCTCAGAGGGGGTGACGCCATCGGCGTAAGGCATGAACTCGCTCACGGGGATCGTATCGCCGGCCTGCTTGTTGACAGGGATCTGGATCGCACGGATGTAGTGCGGCAGATTGGCGTCGGGAGCCTGGGTGTCGTCAGGCAGGGTCTTCCAAGACGCAGGAACATCGATCTTCACGGCGGCGTCAACACCCCTGTCAACGGCGGCGCTGTTCATGTCGACGATCTTCTGGCCCTTCTTGGAGTAGGACTTGACGATAGCGGCTTTCATGTAGCCCACGGCATCAGCGATGGGGATGATGCCGGAGAGCTTGAAGAAGGCAGCCTGCAGCACAGTGTTGGTGCGGTTGCCCAGGCCCAGCTCCATGGCGATAGCAGTGGCGTCGATGGTGTAGAAGTTGATCTCACGCTCGGCGATCTGGCGTTTCACACGGTTGGGCAGGTTCGCCTCCAGCTCAGCGCCGCTCCAGCTGGTGTTCAGCAGGAAGGTGCCGTGGGGCTTGATCTCGGAGACGATGTCGAAGTCCTTGATGTAAGACGGCTTGTGGCAGGCCACGAAATCAGCCATGGTGACATAGTAGGTGCTGTGGATGGGCTCATGACCGAAGCGCAGGTGGGACTTGGTGACACCGCCGGACTTCTTGGAGTCATACTCGAAGTAAGCCTGGGCGTACTGGTCGGTGTGGTCGCCGATGATCTTGATGGAGTTCTTGTTGGCGCCCACGGTGCCGTCAGAGCCCAGACCCCAGAACTTGCAGGAGATGATGGACTTGCCGGCAGTGACGATGTTCTCGCCAACGGGCAGGGACAGGTGGGTGACGTCATCATTAATGCCGACAGTGAAGTGGTTCTTCTTCTCACCCGTCATGTTGTCGAACACGGCTTTCATCTGGGCGGGAGTGGTATCCTTGGAACCCAGGCCGTAGCGGCCGCACAGGACCTCAATGTTGGTGCGCTTGCCTTCCCACAGGGCGTTGCACACGTCCAGATACAGAGGCTCGCCAGGAGCGCCGGGCTCCTTGGTGCGGTCCAGAACGGTCAGGCACTTGCAGGAAGCGGGAATCTTCTCCAGCAGACGCTCCATGGAGAAGGGACGGAACAGATGGACCTGGATGAAGCCAACCTTTTCACCGCGTTCCACCAGATAATCAACGACCTCGGTCAGCGTCTCGCAGACGGAGCCCATGGCTACCACAACGCGCTCCGCATCGGGGGCGCCGTAGTAGTTGAACAGCTGATAGTTGCGGCCGGTGAGCTCGTTAATCTTGCCCATGTACTCCTCGACGATGGCGGGCAGCGCATCATAGGCGGTGTTGCAGGCCTCGCGGGACTGGAAGAAGGTGTCGGGATTTTGCAGGGTATGGCGCAGGGTGGGATGCTCCGTGCTCAGCGCGTGATCCTTGAATCTCTGAACGGCGTCCCAATCCAGCAGCTTGCCCAGATCCTCATAGTCCCAAACCTCAATCTTCTGGATCTCATGAGAGGTTCGGAAGCCATCGAAGAAATGCTGGAAGGGGATGGAACCCTTGATGGCGGACAGGTGCGCAACGGCACCCATGTCCATGCACTCCTGCACGCTGGAGGAAGCCATCTGCGCCCAGCCGGTCTGACGGCAGGCCATGGCGTCGGAGTGATCACCGAAAATGGACAGGGAGTGGGTGGCCACCGTACGGGCGGAGACATGCATAACGCCGGGCAGCTGAGAACCGGCAATCCGGTACATGGGAGGGATCATCAGCAGCAGGCCCTGGGAAGCGGTGTAGGTGCTGGTCAGGGAGCCGGTCTCCAGAGAGCCGTGCATCGCGCCGGCCGCACCGGATTCCGCCTGCATTTCGACCAGCTTCACGGGCTGACCAAACAGGTTCTTCTTGCCGTTGGCAGCCCACGCGTCCACGTGGTCAGCCATAGGGCTGGACGGGGTGATGGGGTAAATGGTAGCTACCTCGGTAAAGGCGTAGGACACGTATGCGGCAGCCTCATTACCGTCCATCGTCTTGAACACTTTGTTCTTTGACATAAACTTAATTCCTCCGTATTTTTTTGCTTCACAGTGTTCAAAATGGCGGCTTTCCGCCCTTTTGGAGACGCTTGTCAACATCTTTATGTCGTTTATGGTGACAGCGGCTATCTTTGCGCAGGTAAGCGGGATGACGCAGTCAGCCGAAATAAGCCTGGCCACAAAATCAAATACAAAATCAACCGTCGTTCATCCCAAGTGAAGAAACTGAGCAAAAGCGGCCAGTATGCCGCAAAGAGAGCAGAATACGCAAAGTCCTCTGTCCGTGCGAAAGTGGAGCACGTATGTGTATTCTCCTCTTCCTCAAAGCGTTTATGCTTTAACGGCAATGACCTCAATTTCGCACAGGACCTGCTTGGGCAGTTCTTTCACCGCCACGCAGGAGCGGGCGGGCTTGCCGGTGAAGTATTTGCCATACACGCCGTTAAAAGCGGCAAAGTCTCCCATGTCGGCCAGGAAGCACGTGGTCTTGATCACGTCCTCAAAGCCCAGCCCGTTGGCAGCCAGAATGGCCTGAATGTTCTTGCAGGACTGTTCCGCCTGCTCCTCAATGGTAGTCCCTACCACCGCGCCGGTCTCCGGGGACAGGGGAACCTGGCCGGAGGCAAACAGGAAGCCATTGGCTTTCATGGCCTGAGAATAGGGACCGATAGCGGCGGGGGCAGCGGAGGTGCTTGTTACTTCGATCATTACTGGATCACATTCCTTTCTTCTCTAACTTAAATTAGCTTCAGCGTGGCGTGTAAAGACGAACCATCGCTCAGAAAGGCTCCAAGCCATGTACATCTGGCCTTGGAACCATTGTTTTCAGTATAACAGATATGAGTGCCGGAAGCAAATCTTTATTTAAATCCATTTTATAGAAAATGCGCCTCTAGTTTTGGTGGGTTGGACAGCGGGCGGCAAATGCCGCCCGCCCCGAAACAGTATGTAATTGCAGCAGATTATACCAGGGGATCCAGCACAGCCTTGAAATCGGCAATGATGTCCTCAGGGTCCTCCAAGCCCACACTGACACGGACCAGGCCTTCGGAGATACCGGCGGCTTTGAGCTCTTCCGCGGAATAGGTAGAGTGGGTCATGGTGGCGGGATGCTCGACCAATGTCTCGGCGTCGCCCAAGGAGACGGCCACAGTGCACAGCTCCAATTTGTTCAGAGCAGCGGCAGTGGCGGCCTTATCAGCTTTCAGCTCCAGGGAGATCATGCCGCCGGGCAGCTTCATCTGCTTTGCAGCGATTTCGTGGCCCTCAAAGCTCTCAAGACCGGGATAATAAACCTTGGAAACGGCAGGATGAGAAACAAAGAATTCCGCAACCTTCTTAGCATTGGCGCAGTGGCGCTCCATGCGGATATCCAATGTCTTCATGCCGCGGGCCATCAGAAACGCGTCAAACGGACTCATAACCGCGCCGGTCAGATCCTTCAGGCCGAACATGCGGCACTTGCCCACAAATTCCTTGTCGCCGACAATGACGCCCGCAATAACGTCTCCATGACCGTTGAGGTACTTAGTGGCGCTGTGGACGACCACATTGGCGCCCAAGGCCAGGGGCTGCTGAAGATAGGGCGTGCAGAAGGTGTTGTCCACAATCACCCGGATGCCGGACTTAAAGTCATGGGCAGTCTTAGCGATGAGGGCAATATCCAGAATCTTCAGGGTGGGATTGCAGGGAGTCTCGAAGTAGACCACCTTGGTCTTGTCGGTCATGGCCTTTTTCAGGTTCTCAATGTTGCTCAGGTCGGTGAGGGTAACCTTGACACCGAACTGGCTCATGCCATGCTCCAGCAGGGAGTACGTGCAGCCGTAGAGGGTCTCGTCCGCCACAATCTCATCGCCGGCAACCACGGAGCTCCAAAGAGCAGTGGAGATGGCGCCCATACCGGAGGCAGCCACCAAAGCATCCTCGCCGCCCTCCAGATCGGCCATTTTGGCTTCCACCAGGTTGGTAGTGGGATTGCCCAAACGGCTGTAAATATAGCCCTCTTCCTTGCCGGCAAAACGGGCGCCGCCCTGCTCCACAGACTCAAACTCAAAGGTGGAAGTCTGGTAAATAGGGGCGCACAGGGAGCCAGCGGCGTTGGCAACCTTTCCAACATGAATCTGGCGGGTGGCAAAGCCCTTGTTCTTGCAGTCCATAATGAATGTACCTTCCTTTCTTTTTGCGCCGCTGAATACCAGACTTCAGGGGTTCAGTTTTTTTGTTATTGAGCGCCTTTTTTCGCCGGTATTCAGCAATCATGTGAGAGTGTGTGGAGAATCGGATTATACAGCGGAATTACGGTAATGTTGACCAGGAACCAAAGAGCGGCACCTTGGTTTTTTGTCAACTTCCAATAATTATCATATCATTTTTCCGGCCCGGGTGTTAGTATGAGTTTCCGGGAATTTGCTAGCGATTTAAGTGATAGCCATTTGACATTTCCAAAAGCGTGCTTTATAATACAGTTTGATTTTTATGATGCGGCGCTCATAAAACCGGCGCTCCGCCCGCCGGAAACAGCGGCGGATTCCTCTGTCCGGAAACGGACGGAGCAGAAAGATTGGAGGCGTCATGACATTTCAGCAGCTCACTTATGTTGTGGAAATATCCAAATGCGGCTCTATTAACAAGGCGGCGGGCAAGCTGTTCCTCTCTCAGTCCGGCATCTCCACCGCTATCCGGGAACTTGAAGAGGAGCTTGGCATTCAATTTTTTGTCCGCAGCAACCGGGGCGTGGAATTCACGCCGGATGGACAGGAATTCCTGAGCTATGCGGCATCTCTTTTAGAGCAGAAGCAGTGGATCGAGACCCGTTACGGCGAGGCGAGGAATGCCGCACCGGCCACCCGCCTTTCCATCTCCTCTCAGCGTTATCCTTTTACGGAAGACGCGTTTTTGGAACTCCTTCAAGCACCGGAGGCCAACCGCTACCAATTTTCCATCCGCGAGGTGGATATGGACGCTGTAATCGACGATGTGTATGACCACCGGGCGGATATCGGGGTAATCTGCCTGACAGGGCTGACGGAGAAAATGATTTTTCGCTTTTTGGACTCCAGGGCCCTGGTTTTTCATGAGATTGCAGTGGTAGCTCCCTGCGTTTATATCCGCAGGGGCCACCCGCTGGCGGAGCAGCCGGAGGTGATGGAGGGAGACCTGGCGGGATATCCCTATGTATCTTTCGAGCGGGAGCAGGGCGTGGCGGTAGACTTTTCCGAGGAATACCGGATGATGTCTCTGAAAAAACCTGCCCGGCAGATTCGGGTAAACAGCCGCAGCGCTATGCTGCGGGTGCTCTCCTACACAGACGGTTTTACTACCGGCAGCGGCCTCATTACAAAAAGCAGCGGCTATCGGAAGATTATTACCCTGCCCCTGGCGGAAAAAAGCGGTATCCGCATCGGCTGGATCGCCCTGAAAGGGGGGAAGCTTTCCGCGCAGGCAGAACATTTCCTGGCGCTGCTGAAAAAGAATGTTCTGGAATCTATCCAATTTACAGAGGAAGCCCGGCAGTCCTTGAAGGAGGAGGCCCTTTGAGAAAAGGCAGGACTGCCGGGCGGGAAAAAGGCGTTTTGGAAGAAGCGCGCCGGAAAACCGACGCGCTTCTCTAATTTTTTCAGACAGTGTGCTCTTTTTCCATGGCCTTCTCGGCATCCAGAAGGGCTTTTTTAGCGGTTACACCGGATTCGGCCACATCATACTCCCAGTTCCAGGGGTCCTTTTTGCAGATACCGTCGGCAAAGGGAATGAAGACGGACGCAATGCCCACAATCGCCAATACCCAGCAGTACCACAAATTTGGAATAATGTCCGTGGGATTGATGACCACACCGTAGGCCGTGGTCAGGGCCGCGGCGGACAGCAGCTGCGCGCCATAGGGGATGATGCCCTGGAACACACAGGAGAACACGTCCAGCAAAGAAGCGGTCCGGCGGGGATCCACCTTGTACTCGTGGCTGATTTCCTTGGCCATGCTGCCGCTGAGAACGATGGCCACGGTATTGTTAGCGGTGGCGCAGTCGGCCAGGGATACCAGGGCGGCAATGCCCACCTGGGCGGACTTGTTGCCTTTCATCATGCCGCGGAGGCTGCTGATCAGCCAATTGATGCCGCCGTTGTGAGTGACCATCTCGCCCATGCCGCCGCAGAACAGAGTGAGGAAGAACACTTCGTTCATGCCGGTGAAACCGCCCCAGATAGCCTGGGCAAAGCCGGAGATGTCCATAGAGCTGGTGGCAATGCCAATGATGCCGGCGACGAAAATGCCGATCGTCAGTACCAGGAATACGTTCATGCCGACCAGAGCCAGAATCAGCACCAGCAGATAAGGCACGACTTTGATGATGCTATACTGAAGATCACCCATACTGGTGACGGTTTCGGGACGGCCCACAATCAGCAGGACCACCAGGGTAACCAGTGCGGCAGGCAGGGCGATGAAGAAGTTCACCCGGAACTTATCCCGCATTTCGCAGCCCTGGGAACGGGTGGCGGCAATGGTGGTATCGGAGATCATGGACAGGTTGTCGCCGAACATAGCGCCGCCCACACAGGCGCCCACCATCAGGGGAATAGACAAGCCGCCCTTGTCGGCCACGCCCACCGCGATGGGAACGATGGCGCCAATGGTGCCCATGGAGGTGCCGGTGGCTGTGCCCATAAAAGCGGAGATAATGAACACACCGGCGGCAAGGAACTGTACAGGAATCAAGGAAAGACCAAGGTTGACGGTAGCGTCCCGGCCGCCCATGGCGGCGGCAACGCCGGAGAAAGCGCCGGCCAGCAGGTAGATCATCAGCATGGTCAGCACGTCAATGTTGGCCGCACCTCTGGCAAAGATGGCAAACCGCTCGTCAAGCGTGCCTTTTGTAATGGCAAAAGCCACCAAAAGGGCGATGAACATGGCGGTGACGGAGGGGAACTGATAGAAAGCCATTTCGACGCCCCGGGCCTGGAAAACCAAGCCGGCGCCAAGGTAAATTACGACAAAAATCAGAAAGGGAACTAATGCAAGGGCGCTGCTCTTCTTGTTCAGGTTGTGTTCCATGTTGTTTCTCCTTTTCTTTACCGCTTTGTGAATGCGCCTTCTTTCGTCTGATTGCATAGTTTTCCGCTGAGAGTCTCCTTCTCTCTTGTTTAAAATTATAACAGGTTTTTACAAAAAACGGTAATAGCTATTTTTTAGAATCCATCCACGGTTTTGATTATAGTGGAGGAATTTCTTCCAAATTGTGGACAGCGCCAGGCTGGAACAGGTTTGGAAATTACCCGCAAAAAGCAGAGCGCCCTTTTAGGGCGCTCTGCTTACGCATCTTTCTTTTTCCAGCGGTCCAGGGTGGGCAGCAGATCGCTCAAATAGGCTTTAGCCGTCTCTTTGTCCCCCGGCATATGGGGGAGGCATATCTCAATCATCTCCTCCATGGTGCAGTGGGCGTAAAAATCCCCGTTTCCCCAGCACCACTTGCAGTAGCCCTCATTAAAACTGCCGTCCTGATCACGGGCCAGAATTTCATCGTTCAGCGGCATGCCACAGCTCTGACAGACTAAGGTCCGGGGCTCGCCCAGCAAGGTGTTGATGGATACGCCGAAAAGCTTGGACAGGGTTTGCAGCGTTTCCACCTCCGGCACCGTCTCGCCCCGTTCCCAGCGGGAGACCGCCTGCCGGGTGACGAAAAGTTTCTCCGCCGCCTCATTTTGAGAAAGGCCCGCTTTTTTCCGCAGGTCTGTGAACACATCTTTAAATTCCATAAGTCCGCCTCCTTTATTTCAAAGTACCACGATGGAGACGGACCGTCAAGCAACCGTCAGTTGCCCCCCTGCCGGCTGCTTGACTTTGGGAATGGTTATCTTCCGTTTTGCCGCGGCTGGGCTGTGAAAACTTTCACGCTTCGGGGGCCTATGGAGAACCGGCCCTCCGGCACAGGGGCAGGCCACTGCTCCGTTTCCCAGGTGTCCACCATTTGTTCCCAGTACAGGTGGGAGGGCAGCTCCGGAAGCTCCACATTCAGGGATTTCCAATAGGCATTGGAGGCCGCGTAGACAATCTGGGGCTCCGCTCCCTCCTCCTGTCCGGCAAAGAGAACGCCCACGTAGCGCTCATGGTCCTCAAACTGGCTGCGCCAGGGGGTGACACCGTGGAAGCTGACATCAGGAAAACCGTAATATCCGTCGGAAAGGTTGGCCCGGAGAATGCGGTAACGCTTCCGCAGGGCGATCATCAGCTGAAAAAAGCGGAACATATCTCTGTTTTTCTCCAGCATCCGCCAATCCAGCCAGCTGGTCAGATTGTCCTGACAGTATGCGTTGTTGTTGCCGAATTGGGTGTTGCAGAACTCATCTCCCGCCAGGAACATGGGAATGCCCCGGCTGCACATCAGCAGAGCAAATGCGTTGCGGACCATTCTTCGACGAAGGGTGAGAATTCCGGAGTCGCCGGTCTCACCTTCAATGCCGCAGTTCCAGCTATTGTTGTCGTTGGCGCCGTCGGTGCCTCCCCAGCCGTTTTTTTCGTTGTGCTTGACATTGTAGGAGTAAAGGTCCCAGAGAGTGAAGCCGTCGTGGCAGGTGATAAAGTTTACGGAAGCGTTCTTCCGGTCCCCGGACTGATAGATATCCCGGGAGCCTACCATCCGCAGGGCGGCGGCCTGGGCGCAGCCCGCATCCCCCTTCAAGTAACGGCGCATGTCGTCTCTGTAGCGGCCGTTCCATTCCGCCCAGCGGTTCCAGGCGGGGAAGCTGCCTACCTGATAGAGCCCGCCGGCGTCCCAGGCCTCGGCGATGAGCTTTACATCCCCCAGGATTGGATCAAAAGCCATGGCTTGAAGGAGTGGAGGCTTGTGCATGGGGGTTCCATCCTCATTCCGGCCCAAAATAGAGGCCAGATCAAAGCGGAAACCACTGATATGATAGGTAGTAACCCAGTATCGGAGACAGTCGATAATCATCTGATGAACGATAGGATGGTTGCAGTTCAGCGTGTTGCCGCAGCCGCTAAAATTATAGTACTGCCCGCCAGGGGTGAGCAGGTAATAAATATTGTTGTCGAAACCTTTGAAAGAGAAGAAGGGTCCGTCCTCGTTGCCTTCCGCCGTATGGTTGAAGACCACGTCCAAATAAACCTCGATGCCGTTTTCGTTGCAGTCCTGAATGAGGCGCTTGAGCTCATTGCCCTCCCGGTTGTACTCCAATCCAGAGGCATAGCTGGTGTTTGGAGCGAAGAAGCTGACGGTGTTGTATCCCCAGTAATTATAGAGCTGGACCCCGTCTACCTGCCGGGCGTCCTGCATCTCGTCAAACTCAAAAATAGGCATCAGCTCTATGGCATTGACGCCCAGTTCCTTTAAGTAAGGGATTTTCTCCCGCAGGCCCTCAAACGTCCCAGGGAAAGCCACAGCGGAGGAGCCGTGGATGGTAAAGCCCCGGACATGGAGCTCATAAATTACCAGGTCCTCCATGGGAATCAGGGGCCGGGGCATGTTGCCCCAGTCGAAATCGTCCTTAACCACGCGGGCCTTATAGTGCTGGTCCATGGCGGATTTCACCCCCCATTTGCTCTGCCCTGTCACGGCCCTGGCATAGGGGTCCAGCAGATAGCGGGTCTTATCGAAAATCAGGCCCTTCTCCGGCTGGCGGGGGCCGTCCACCCGGAAGGCGTATTCAAATTCCTCAATATTCAGCTTGAACACAATCATGGAGTATACATTTCCGATGCGGTAGCGCTCCGGGAACGGCAGAATGGCGTAAGGTTCGGTTTCCTCCCTGTGGAAGAGCAGCAGCTCAATGGATGTGGCCCCATGAGAGTGGACCGTGAAATTTACGCCGCCGGGGATGGCAGTGGCGCCATTGATCTCATAAAAGCCCGGGCGCACATCAAACCCATTCAAACAGTCCATGGGAACCAAATGGATGGTGCGGGGCAGTGCCACCGCAGGGGCGGGCGCCTCGGAAGCGGCGGTTTGGGCAGCAATTTTGTCTTTATTTTCCACCGGAAACTCCTTCCTTCGCCGGTCCGGCGACTGTAAAATGCAGATTTATTATACAACACTCCCTCAGATTTGTCATAGCCCTTTTCTGGTTTTTTGTAAATTTGTACAAAGGCTTTGTGAGAAAGAGCAATTATAATGATTATGACAGCCTTCCAACTTTTCAGGAGAGGCTTGAAAAAATCCCGGTTTATGAATCGTGTTTGTAGTGAAGGGAGTGAGGAACGTGGTTCCATTTGGTACCGATGAAACCATCTGCCGGATTGTCTCGGACTACAGCGGCATGCTGCTGCATCTGGCCTGCGCCCGCCTGAGCTCCACCGCCGACGCGGAGGACGCCGTGCAGGAGGCTTTTCTTCGCCTGCTCACCGCCCGGCCCGTCTTTCGGGACGCAGACCATGAAAAAGCCTGGCTGATCCGCACCACCCTTCAACGTGCCAGCGACATCCGCCGGAGGGCGGACCTGCGGAATGTCCCCCTGGAGGATATTGCGGAACCCATAGCCCCGGAGCGCCCCGGGGAGGAGCTCCGCTCCGCTGTCCGGGCCCTGCCGGAGATGTACGGGGCCGTCATCCACCTCCACTATTACGAGGGATATTCCATCAAAGAAATTGCCAAACTGCTGGGCCTGCCCGCCGCTACGGTGGGCACCCGCCTGGCCCGTGGCCGGGAGCGGCTGCGGCAGATGCTGAAGGAGGA